>NZ_JBIWCL010000020.1:0-174494 GCF_044761485.1 Streptomyces sp. NPDC097617 | reverse complement strand
CAACGCCTCGAAGAACCTCGCCTTCAACACCTCAAAATCCACGATCCCCGCAACTCCCTGAATCCAGGGTGTTGCGGGGATCGTTAGAACCCGCCGTGACGCAGGGGCCTGTCGGGTGCAGTCGGCTACTACCGCAGCCGTGCCATGAGGGCGTGCTCGACGAGCGTGATGAGAGCGCTCTTGGCGTCCGCGCGGTGGCGGGCGTCGGTGGTGATGATGGGGGCGTCCGGGCCGATCTGGAGGGCCTCGCGGACTTCCTCCGGCGTGTAGGGCTGGTGGCCCTCGAAGCCGTTGAGGGCCACGACGAACGGCAGACCGCTGTTCTCGAAGTAGTCGACCGCGGGGAAGCAGTCCGCGAGGCGGCGCGTGTCCACGAGTACGACGGCGCCGATGGCGCCGCGGACCAGGTCGTCCCACATGAACCAGAAGCGGTCCTGGCCCGGCGTACCGAAGAGGTACAGGATCAGGTCCTGGTCCAGGGTGATGCGGCCGAAGTCCATCGCGACGGTGGTGGTCGTCTTGTCACCGGTGTGGGTGAGGTCGTCGATCCCGGCCGAGGCGCTGGTCATGACGGCTTCGGTGCGCAGCGGGTTGATCTCGGAGACGGCTCCGACGAACGTGGTCTTGCCCACGCCGAAGCCGCCCGCCACCACGATCTTCGCGGAGGTGGTGGAGCGGGGAGCCGCTCCGCCGTTAGAGCTTGCGAAGTCCACTGAGCACCCTTTCGAGCAGTGTCACATCTGGCTGGCCACCGGCAGACTCGTCGCCGCCGGGCTGGTGAATGGCGACAAGGCCCGCCTCCGCCAGGTCGGCGACGAGGATGCGGGCGACACCAAGAGGAATGGAGAGAAGTGCCGAGATCTCCGCTACGGATTTGATCTCCTGGCACAGGCGGCAGATGCGCTGGTGCTCGGGCAACTGCCCTTGCAGACGCGCGGGATCCGCCGTGGTACTGACCAGCGCCTCGATGGCGAGCTGGTAGCGCGGCCGGGTACGGCCGCCGGTCATCGCGTACGGACGCACCAGCGGGTTGTGCGCCTTCGGAGCGGGCTGTCGCGCGGCGCGCGGCGGCTGCTGCGGGGGCATCTGGGGCTGTCCGTACTGCTGCTGCTGATAAGGATTCTGCTCCGGCACGGGCCGGCTGGGAGCGGAGGGGAAGTTGAAGCGGTTCTGGTCGTGCTGCCCACCCTGCGGCTGCTGCGCGCCGCCATAAGGATGTCCTCCGGGTGTTGTCACGTTTCCTCCTCCGACTCCAAGTACGCAGTACTCCCTGTGGAACCGCGCCACCGCACCCTATGGTGCGATGGCGCGAAACGCACTGCCGTTCTGCTAGTTGAGAAGACTTCCCTGCAGCTCGGCACGCAGGTCCGGAGTGAGGACACTGCCCGCACGATCCACCAAAAGGGCCATCTCGTAGCCCACGAGACCGATGTCGCACTCGGGGTGCGCGAGCACCGCGAGGGACGATCCGTCCGAGACGGACATGAGGAAAAGGAATCCCCGGTCCATCTCGACCACAGTCTGGTTGACGGCGCCACCCTCGAAGATGCGGGAGGCTCCGGCGGTCAGCGACGTCAGTCCGGAGGCCACGGCCGCCAGCTGATCGGCGCGGTCGCGCGGAAATCCGTCGGACATCGCCAGAAGAAGGCCGTCGGCGGAGACCACCACCGTGTGGGACACCCCGGGGGTGTTGTCCACGAAGTTGGTGATCAACCAGTTCAGGTTCTGTGCCGCCTGGCTCATCGGGCTCACACTAACGCTCCTGGTCATAGCTGTTACTTGACTGCTCAGAACCCGCGCTGCGTCCCTGCTGGACACCGCGCCGCAGGTTGCTCAACCTGCCGCGGACGTCCTCCGGAGCGCGGGAGACCTGGGGGCCGCCCTGCGGGGTCGTCTCCGCTGCGCCCTCGACCAGGTTGGCCTTGGGCACTCGCCGAGGTAGACCGGACGGGGTGACCCCGCCCGCCTTCGGCTCACGGAGCTTTCCGGCCTGCTGCCAGCGTTCGTCGTTGCGCGAACGCCAAGCCGCGGTGCCTTCAGTTTCCTCCGGCGACCGCTCCGGTTCGGCGGGCTGCTGCTGACGCGGCGACCGCTGTTCGAAGAGGGATCCGGTGGACTCCGCTTCCTGCTTTCCGGGCGGCCACTGCTGCTGGCTGCCGCGTCGCGGCAGGCCCGCTCCGGTCATCGTCTGACCGGCGTCGGCAGCGGCACCCGGACGGTCGAAGCCTACGCGTTCCGGGGCCGGTTCGGGGACGGCCTGGGATTCCGATTCGGTCCCGTAATCCTGCTGGTAGGCAGCCGGATACGTGTTCTGCTCGGGCCACTCGGCCTGCTCCGACCTGGCATCGAAGCCGTTGTCGTAGCTCTGAGCGGCCGGCTGCTGGTCCGGGTAGCCGTCTTCCGTATAGCCGTAGTCCTGCTGCGGGTACGCCTCGTAGCCCTGCTGCGACTGCTGAGCCTCGTACGAGGTGTCGTACGCCTGCTCGGACTGCTGCTCGTAGCCCTGGTACTCCTGGTACCCGTGTTCCGGCTGGGGTTCCGGATAGTCGGGGGCGGGGTACTGCTGCTGTTCCTGCGGGTAACCCACCTGGGCCGCCAGTGCGGCCCGGCGATCCTGCTGGCCCAGGGACCGGCCGACCGGGTCGGCCGGGAGGCCGTCGGCGCCCTGCTGGTCGTACCGCGAGTCGTCGAAGCCGAGCTCGGCGGCGGTGCGCAGCGGGGGAGCCTGCAGGGCCTGCTGCTCCGGAATGATCTGGGAGACCGTGAAGTCGTCCTGCGGAATGCCCTCGCCACCGCCACCGTGGGTGATGGCGTCGGGGAGCATGACCAGCGACGTGGTGCCGGCGGCCTCGCCCGAGGGGCGCAGCTGGACACGGATGCTGTGGCGGTCCGCCAGCCGGCCGACCACGAACAGACCCATGCGCTGCGAGATCGCGGCGTCCACGGTCGGCGGGTTGGCCAGCTTGTGGTTGATGTCCGCGAAGTCCTCGGCGGTGAGGCCGATGCCCTTGTCGTGGATCTCGACCATCACGCGGCCGTCGGGCAGACGCGTGGCGTTCACGCGGACCTTGGTCTGCGGGGAGGAGAACGTGGTGGCGTTCTCCAGCAGCTCGGCGAGCAGGTGCACGAGGTCGGTCACGGCCTGGCCGTGGATCTCGGCGTCGGAGACACCGGAGAGCTCGACGCGCTCGTACTGCTCCACCTCGGAGGAGGCGGCGCGCAGTACGTCCACGAGCGGCACCGGCTGGTCCCAGCGGCGGCCCGGCTCCTCACCCGCGAGGATGAGGAGGTTCTCGCCGTTGCGGCGCATACGGGTGGCCAGGTGGTCCAGGCGGAAGAGGTTCTCCAGCTGGTCCGGGTCGGCCTCGTTGTTCTCCAGGTCGGTGATCAGGGTCAGCTGGCCCTCGATCAGCGACTGGTTGCGCATGGAGAGGTTCGTGAAGATCGCGTTGACGTTGCCCCGCAGGAGGGCCTGCTCGGCGGCGAGCCGGACCGCTTCCCGGTGGACCTGGTCGAAGGCGCGGGCGACCTCGCCGATCTCGTCCTGGGAGTCGATGGGGATCGGGTGGACACGGGTGTCCACCTTGCCCGGGTCGGTGCGCGAGAGCTGGTCGACGAGCATCGGCAGGCGCTGCTCGGCGATGTCGAAGGCGGCGCTGCGCAGACGGGCCATCGCGCGGCCCATCTGGCGGGCCATCATGCCGGCCAGAATGAAGGCGGCGAGCAGGGCCACGACCACGATGGCGCCGTTGACGATCGCGTCGGTGCGGGCTTCGTCGGAGACCGCGACGGCGTCCTTGATGGCCTTGTCGAGGAGTTCCTTCTCGACCTCGTCGTAGCCGTCGAACTTCGCGGTGGCGGCGGCCTGCCAGAAGGTGGGGTTGGTGCCGTTCTCGGCGAGCTTCTTCCTGGGCTCACCGCTGGCGATCGCCTCGGTCATGCCGAGCAGCGGCGACTGGTTCACCGTGGGCGGCGGCACGAAGCGGACACCGGCCTGCTCGGCCTGGTGCTTGGCGTCGGCGATCTTGGCCGCGCCCTCCTCGGACTTCTTCGCCATGACTGCCTTGAGGCGGTTCACGTCGTCCTCGGTACCCGCCGCGACGTACTCGCCGATGGCGATTTCTTCGAGGTAGGCGTAGGAGGAGAAGGCGACGAGCTGGGCCTTGCGGGTGTTCTCGTCCGTGCTCGGGCGCACCAGCAGGTGGGTGCCGACGGCGCGCTGCAGCGAGTTCGCCGCCTTGGCCAGCTGGATCGCGTAGACCATGCGGCCGTAGGAGGTCACGTTGCCGGTGCCGAGACCGAGCTCGTTCGCGAACTGCATGAGGTAGTGCTGGACCAGCACATAGCCCTCTTCGGTCGGGATGGGGCCGGCCGAGTTGGGGAGGTTCTTCTTGGGGCTCTCCGCCGCCGCCACGTACGCCTTGTCGCGTACCTGGTCCAGCTTGGGCTCCTCGTTGCGGAAGAGGTCCAGGCGTCGCTCCAGGCCGAGGTTCTTCGGCATGTCCTGGACGGCCTTGTCGAACTTCTCCTTGGCCGCGGCGGTGTCCTCGTAGGCCTTGGCGACCTTCGCGTCCTTCGTCAGGCCGTTCAGGAGGGGCTCGGCGGTCAGGTCACGCTCGTTGAGCAGTGCCTGGCTGTAGCCGGAGGCCGCCTGGACGACCGTGGCTATCTTCTCGGCGTCCTTGGCCTCGTTCCAGGTGTCGATGGACCCCTTCACCTGGAAGCCGCCCATGACCAGGCCCACGAGGGCCGGTACGAGCAGGATGGCGTTCAGACGGGTCGGCACACGCCAGTTGCGGGGCGAGAACCTGCTGCTGCTCCCGCTGCTCGCGGGCGGTTCCACGGGCACGTCGACAGGCGACGCGGCCGCTCGCGGCGGCGGGGTGAAGTTGCCGCGCGCGGGTTCATCCGCGGGGCTTGCGTTGCTTCGCCTCACTCGACCAACAACCTCTCGGCGGTGCTACTAGCTAGTTCGTTGAATTCCAGCACGGTTAACGGCCGTGTTCCAAACAGTTGAAACCGGCCATTCGCAGAACCTTATGCCCCACATAAATCGGACATAAAGAGCGTCCTGCGGCAAAAACAGGGGCAGTTGTGCGCGCAGTGGCACCAGGCGACCGCACCCCGTTGCCAAATGGCTTCAATTCTCTGTCGAAACGTTATGAACGAGAGGGGCGGGCCGTGTCGTAAGACACAGCCCGCCCCTCCCGCGCGACAACTGAAACCGTGTTACTTGAGCCGTGCCATGAGGGCGTGCTCGACGAGCGTGATGAGAGCGCTCTTGGCGTCCGCGCGGTGGCGGGCGTCGGTGGTGATGATGGGAGCGCCGGGGCCGATCTGGAGGGCCTCGCGGACTTCCTCCGGCGTGTAGGGCTGGTGGCCCTCGAAGCCGTTGAGGGCCACGACGAACGGCAGACCGCTGTTCTCGAAGTAGTCGACCGCGGGGAAGCAGTCCGCGAGGCGGCGCGTGTCCACGAGTACGACGGCGCCGATGGCGCCGCGGACCAGGTCGTCCCACATGAACCAGAAGCGGTCCTGGCCCGGCGTACCGAAGAGGTACAGGATCAGGTCCTGGTCCAGGGTGATGCGGCCGAAGTCCATCGCGACGGTGGTGGTCGTCTTGTCACCGGTGTGGGTGAGGTCGTCGATCCCGGCCGAGGCGCTGGTCATGACGGCTTCGGTGCGCAGCGGGTTGATCTCCGACACGGCTCCGACGAACGTGGTCTTGCCCACGCCGAAGCCGCCCGCCACCACGATCTTCGCGGAGGTGGTGGAGCGGGGAGCCGCTCCGCTAGATGTTCCGAAGGCCACTGAGCACCCTTTCGAGCAGCGTTACATCCGGCGTGCCGCCGGCCTCTCCATTGCCCGGCTGGTGGATGGCCACCATTCCGGCCTCCGCCAGGTCGGCGACGAGGATCCGGGCGACACCGAGCGGCATCGACAGAAGTGCGGAGACCTCGGCGACCGACTTGACCTCGCGGCACAGGGTGCAGATGCGCTGGTGCTCCGGGAGCAGGCCGGACAGGTGCATCGGATCGGCGGTGGTGCTGACCAGCGCCTCGATGGCGAGCTGGTAGCGGGGCCGGGTACGGCCGCCGGTCATCGCGTACGGACGCACCAGCGGCTGATCGCCTTCCGAGTACGAGTCTCCGTACGCATCGGGGTAGGCGGGGGGCGGGGTCATTGATCCTCCGGGCTGGACAGCAGTGGTCAGCGTGCCGTCTTACGGGGCGGCCGGTGGGGGGAACGGTATGACGGCCTGGCGGGGGTACTGGATTTTTCGGGGCGGGGCCCCGATCTCCCGGCCGGTAGTACCGTCCGGCCGGGAGAGGGGGGAAGTCAGCCGAGCAGACTTCCCTGCAGTTCGGCACGCAGGTCCGGAGTGAGGACACTGCCCGCGCGATCCACCAGAAGAGCCATCTCGTAGCCCACGAGGCCGATGTCGCACTCGGGGTGCGCCAGTACGGCCAGCGAGGATCCGTCCGAGACGGACATGAGGAAAAGGAATCCCCGGTCCATCTCGACAACGGTCTGGTTGACGGCGCCACCCTCGAAGATGCGGGAGGCACCGGCGGTCAGCGAGGTCAGTCCGGAGGCCACGGCCGCCAGCTGATCGGCGCGGTCGCGGGGGAAACCTTCGGACATGGCCAGAAGGAGTCCGTCGGCGGAGACCACCACCGTGTGGGACACCCCGGGGGTGTTGTCCACGAAGTTGGTGATCAACCAGTTCAGGTTCTGTGCCGCCTGGCTCATCGAACTCAACTAACGCTCCTGCTGGTAAGTGGGGTCGATGTGGTAACTGCCGGTCGCCGGTCCGTTGGTGCCGGCCTGACGGCCCTGCTGGATACCGCGTCGGAGGTTGGTCAGACGGCCACGGACGTCGTCCGGGGCACGCGAGACCTGGGGACCCGCCTGCGCCTCGGCCTGCTGCTGCGCGGTGCCGGCCACGAGGTTCGCCCGCGGGACCCGGCGGGGCAGCCCCGAGGTCGTGATGCCGCCGGCGGCGGGCTGACGTACGCGCTCGGCCTGGCGCATCAGCTCGTCGTTCGGCGAGGACCGCCAGCTGACGGTCGGCGTGGCGCCGGTCGCCGTGACGGCCGACTCGGCCGCCTGCTCCTGGCCGCGCTGCGGCAGCGGCTGCTGCTGCGGGGCCGGGGCCGACGGAGCGGACGCCTGCGGCTGCCGGGGCACGGCCGGTCCCTGCGCGGGGGGCTGCTGCCCCTCCTCGCGGAACCAGTTCGACTCCAGCGTGTCGAAGATCGGGCTGCGGGCGTCACCGGAACTCTGCGCCGGGGGCAGGGCCTCCGGCCGGTGGGCCTGCGGCAGCCGCGGAGTCTCCGGGCGCGCGGGCGGTACGGGTGCGTACGAGTCGCCGGGCGGCGGAGCCTGCGGCTGCGTGTGCTGAGGCTGCTGCGGGGTGTACCCGCCGACACCGGGGCCGCCCGGGCGCTGGGGCTGGTACCCCGGGCGCTCGAACTGTCCGGTGGTGGACGGGTTCAGCGGGCCGCGTACGTCCGGACGCTCGAACTGGCCGGTCGTGCTGTTGCCGCTGTCCGCCTGGGGCATCGGCGCGTTGAAGTCGGGGCGGGCGAACTCGGACGTCGAGCCGGGGCCCGAGAGCTCGTCGTGGCCGCGGGCCTGGTCGCTGCCCCAGCTGGTGGTCTGCGGGCCGGGGAGCTCCGGACGCGGGGCGCCACCGCGCGGCGGCAGCTGCGGCCGGGGGCCGCCCGGAGCCGGAGCCGCGGGAGCGGCCGGCTGCTGGGGCTGCTGCGGGCGCTCGAAGCCGTTGCCCTGCGGGTATCCGGACGGACCGGAAGCCGGACGGGCCTGCGGGCCACCACTGAATCCGGCGCTGGCGACCGGACCGCGGGCCGGCAGCGGAGCACCGGAACCGAAGGCGCCCTGGCCCTGTCCCGCGGTGGTCGGACCCTGCTGCGAACGGCCACCGGGAGCACCGGGAGCACCCTGCTGCGGACGACCGCCCTGCGGCCCCTGGGGCCCCTGCGGACCCTGGGGGCGCTGACCGGCGCCGCCGTCGCGGCCGGGCAGGGCGGCGCGCTGGCCGCCTCCGGCGACCTGGCCGCGCTGCGGGCCCGAGCCCACGGAGGGACGCGCGCCGGGGCCGGGTACCGCACCCTGCGCACCGGGGCCACCCGGAGCGCCACCGGGGCCACCCTGACCGCCCTGGCCCGCCATCGGAGCCGGCTTCTTGCCGCCCTGGGCGACGTCCACCGGCAGCATGACGAGGGCCGTCGTACCGCCCGAGTCGGAGGGACGCAGCTGGATCCGGATGCCGTGTCGCAGGGACAGGCGGCCGACCACGAACAGACCCATGCGTCGGGAGACGGAGACGTCCACGGTCGGCGGCGACGCGAGTCGCTCGTTGATCGCGGCGAGGTCCTCGGGGGAGAGGCCGATACCGGTGTCGTGGATCTCGACGAGCACGCGGCCGTCGGGCAGCGCGTGACCGGTGACCTTGACCTTGGTCTGCGGGGAGGAGAACGAGGTGGCGTTCTCCAGCAGCTCGGCGAGGACGTGTACGAGGTCGTTGACCACGCGGCCGGCGACATCGGTGCCGGGCACCGAGGACAGCTCGACCCGCTCGTACTGCTCCACCTCGGAGGCGGCGGCACGGAGCACGTCGACCAGCGGGACGGGGCGGGTCCACCGGCGGCCCGGCTCCTCACCCGCGAGGACGAGGAGGTTTTCGCCGTTACGGCGCATGCGGGTCGCGAGGTGGTCGAGCTTGAAGAGCGAGGACAGCTGGTCCGGGTCGGCCTCGCGCGACTCCAGTTCGGAGATGAGCGAGAGCTGACGCTGGATGAGGCCCTGCGAGCGGCGCGAGAGGTTGGTGAACATCGCGTTGACGTTGCCTCGCAGGAGGGCCTGCTCGGCGGCGAGACGGACGGCCTCGCGGTGCACGTCGTCGAATGCCGCGGCCACCTGGCCGATCTCGTCGCGGGTGTGCACACCGACCGACTCCACGGACGTGTCGACGTCCTGCGGGTCGGACTCGGACAGCTGCTTGACGAGCTCGGGCAGCCGGTCCTGGGCGACGCGGGTCGCGGTGTCCTGCAGGCGGCGCAGCGAGCGGATCATCGAGCGGGCCATGACGAAGGCGCCGACGAGGGAGACGCCGAGGACGAGGAGGATCAGGGCACCGTTGATGATGGCGTCCTGCTGGGCCTCGTTCTTCAGCTGACGGGCCTTCTGCTCCATCTCCTCGAGCAGGGTGAGCTCGATGACCTTCATGGCCTGGAGCTTGGTGCCGTCGGCGTCGTACCAGTCGAGCCACGAGCGATTCTTCTCGCGGAGGAAGGCGTCCTGGCTGGCCAGCACACGGCGCGCGTAGTGGTCGGCGCTGGAGATCTCGGAGTTGCTGTCGCCCAGACCCGCGAGGAGTTCCTCGGTCCTGCCCTGGTAGACGAGCTCGAACGTCGTCTTCGCCTGCTGCTCGCCCTTCTGGGCGGAGAGGGCGTACAGACGGTCGTTCTCCTTCAGCTCACCCTGGCGCTCGGAGGTGTCGGGGAGCGAGGCGGCGATGATCGCGCGCTGGATGGAGGCGTACTCCTTGGCGGCGGAGAACGCCGCCAGGGCGCGCGTGCGCTTGATCATCTCCGGGTTGGAGGTGGCCTGCGCCATGTCCTGGGAGAGCGAGAGCAGCGAGACGATGAGCGAGTTGTACTCGCTGACGGTCTGCTGGGCGCCGTTGACGTACGCCTTGGTGCGGATCGTCTCGATGTTCGTGAGCTGGCGGCCGATCTGCAGCACGTTGTTGCGGATCGACTTGAGGGTCTCGTCCTTCTCGCCCGTGCTGTCGACCCTGTCGGTCGCGGCGGCGAAGGCCAGGGCGGCGGTGTCGGTCAGCTTGCGTGCGCCGTCGACACTGCTGGTGCTCTTGCCCTTGGAGAGGGAGAGCGGACCCGCGGAGAGGTCGCGCTCCTCCTGGAGCATGGCGGCCAGGTTGGTGGCCTGTCGCGTCATCGTCGTCAGCAGCTGCATGTGCTCCAGCTGCGCGATGTCGTTGAGCGAGTCGTTGATTCGGAAACCACCGAGCGTGGTGGCGGCGACGACCGGCAGGGTCAGCAGCGACACCAGTCGCGTGCTGATGCGCCAGTTCTGCATGGCGAGGCGCGAACCGGGCCCACTGGGGGCCTTCGGTATCGCCACGTCCTGCTCAGCCGGTCCGACAGGCGCGGGGGGTCCGGCTTTCGCCTTGACCCGGGCCTTGACGGACTTCCCACGGCCCTTCGCCTTCACCGCGGCGGAGCTGTCGGGGCCTGCGCCTTCGACAGCCGGCCCGCGGTTCTGGGCGTGCTGGGGCGAGGAGCCACGGTCGGTCCCGCCGCGCGGCTCCTGCTCCGCCGCAGCGCTGCCATCCCTCTTGAATCGTCCCTGCACTAGCGTCGCAACCTCTGGACCAGGCGTCCCGCCGGGCGACCGGTGGGACGGTGTCGAGTCGTGGGGCACTTGCCGCCCCATGGTGGTCGTCGGTGACCGGCGCGTCTTCCTCTCCATGCCGCCGCGCTCGGCGCTGAGTCGCGCCACATGCGCGCCGGCTGATTCCCGCGGCGGTCCCGCGAATTCCAGCACAGTGGAGGATCTCCAACAAGGTGCGAGCTTCGGCCCGGAGAGTCGATTACGGCTTGTGACAGACGCGCTACGCGATGTGCGACTACATTCGGTATAAACCGGACTTACGCGATCCAAACAACACGGCTGCCAAGGTGTCCCAGTCGAGATGATCAGGAGCGGAATGGCGCATTCAGTGGCGCAATGTCTCTTTTGCCGGGCGAAGTTGACTGTCCATTGTGTCTGGAATGTCGGGTCACGGGTGAGCAAACTCACACAGCCATGGCCATTACTTCCTGGTTCGCCGGGGGATTCAGATGTTTAGCCTTGCCCCTTAAAGGGTTGGCGCCGGGGCTGGTGCGTGCGACAGCCGACACTCACAGATCGAACCGAGGACCCCGAACTCCGATGAAGACGACGACGATGTTCCGCAACATAGCCAACCCCCGTCGTACCACCCTCGCGCACCTCGCGGACGCCGAGGACCTGCAGGCGGCCCCGGCGATCCCGGAGCACGCCGTCGAGCTGCCGACGCAGACCGCGAACCCGCGCCGCACGATCCTGATGAACGCGCCGGTCGCCGTCGCCGCGCAGTAGCCACCCCGCGAAGGAACGTGAAGCGCCGCAGCCCGCCGCGTTAGCCTGGGGTCCGCAGACTCCAGCCAGCGGAAATACAGAGGGGCAGACGCAACAGGTGCGCATCGCCAGGTTCTCGATCGACGGCAACGTCGCGTTCGGCGCGGTCGAGGGCGACGGCGCCCCCGGCGACGACTCCACGCTCGTGCTCGACATCATCAAGGGCATCCCCTTCGCGGACTTCGAGCTCTCCGGCACGAAGGTCCCGCTCAGCAAGGTCCGGCTGCTGCCGCCCGTGCTCCCGAACAAGGTCGTGGCCATCGGCCGCAACTACGCGGAACACGCGGCGGAGCTGGGCAACGAGGTCCCGGACGCCCCGATCACCTTCTTCAAGCCCTCCACCTCGGTGGTCGGCCCGGGTGATCCGATCACCTACCCCTCCTTCTCCCAGGACCTCCACCACGAGGCCGAGCTCGCCGTGGTCATCGGCCGCATGTGCCGGGAGGTCCCCCGGGAGCGCGTCAAGGACGTCATCCTCGGCTACACCTGCGCCAACGACGTCACCGCCCGCGACGTCCAGCAGCGGGAGAAGCAGTGGGCCCGGGCCAAGGGCTTCGACAGTGCCTGCCCCCTCGGCCCCTGGATCGAGACCGACCTGGACCCGAGCGACCTGACCATTCAGTGCACGGTCAACGGCGAACAGCGCCAGCTCGGCCGCACCAGTGACATGGTCCGCTCCATCGAGGACCTGATCGTCCACATCACCGAGGCCATGACGCTGCTCCCGGGCGACGTCATCCTCACGGGGACCCCGGCCGGAGTCGGCCCCCTCAACGTCGGCGACGAGGTCGCCGTCTCCATCGAAGGCATCGGCACTCTCACCAACAAGGTGATCAAGCGTGGTTAACGGACCTGTCCGCGTACGTTTCTGTCCCTCCCCGACCGGCAACCCCCACGTGGGCCTGGTCCGGACCGCACTCTTCAACTGGGCGTTCGCCCGCCACCACGGCGGTACGTTCGTCTTCCGCATCGAGGACACCGACGCGGCCCGCGACTCCGAGGAGTCCTACGACCAGCTGCTCGCCTCGCTGCGCTGGCTCGGCTTCACCTGGGACGAGGGCCCCGAGGTCGGCGGCCCGCACGCCCCGTACCGCCAGTCCGAGCGCATGGACATCTACGCGGACGTCGCGAAGAAGCTGCTCGACGGCGGCTACGCGTACCACTGCTACTGCACCACCGAGGAGCTCGACGCCCGCCGCGCGGCGGCCCGCGCCGCCGGCAAGCCCTCCGGCTACGACGGCCACTGCCGCGAGCTCACCACCGTGCAGGTCGAGGCGTACCGGGGCGAGAACCGCCCGGCGATCGTCCGCTTCCGGATGCCCGACGCACCGATCACCTTCACCGACCTGGTCCGCGGCGAGCTGACCTTCACCCCGGAGAACGTGCCGGACTTCGGCATCGTCCGGGCCAACGGCGCCCCGCTCTACACGCTGGTCAACCCGGTCGACGACGCGCTGATGGAGATCACGCACGTCCTGCGCGGCGAGGACCTGCTCTCCTCGACCCCGCGCCAGATCGCCCTCTACACGGCGCTGATCGAGCTGGGCGTCGCCAAGAGCACCCCCGCCTTCGGCCACCTGCCGTACGTGATGGGCGAGGGGAACAAGAAGCTCTCCAAGCGCGACCCCGAGGCCTCGCTCAACCTGTACCGCGAGCGCGGCTTCCTCCCCGAGGGCCTGCTGAACTACCTCTCGCTCCTCGGCTGGTCCTTCTCCAAGGACCAGGACGTCTTCTCGATCGAGGAGATGGTCGAGAAGTTCGACATCGACGGGGTGAACGCCAACCCGGCCCGCTTCGACCTGAAGAAGGCCGAGTCGATCAACGGCGACCACATCCGCCTGCTCGACCCGAAGGCCTTCGCGGACGCCTGCGCCCCGTGGCTGCAGGCCCCGCACGCCAACTGGGCCCCCGAGGACTTCGACGCCGAGGCCTGGGCGCGGATCGCCCCGCACGCCCAGACCCGCGTCACCGTCCTGTCGGACATCACGGCCAACGTCGACTTCCTGTTCCTGAAGGAGCCGGTGGCGGACCAGGCCTCGTGGGACAAGGCGATGAAGGGCGAGCCGGCCGCGCTGCTCACCACCGCGCGCGCCAACCTGGAATCGGCCGACTGGTCGGACCCCGAGTCCCTCAAGCAGGCCGTCCTGACCGCCGGTGAGGCCCACGGCCTCAAGCTCGGCAAGGCCCAGGCCCCGGTCCGCGTGGCCGTCACCGGCCGCACCGTCGGCCTGCCGCTCTTCGAGTCCCTGGAGATCCTGGGCAAGGAGCGCTCGCTGGCCCGTATCGACGCCGCGCTGGCCAAGCTCGCCGCGTAGCTCTCGACGTGCGTCCCGCAGGGGGCGGTGACCGGAGATCCCCGGTCGCCGCCCCCTGCGGCGTGGCGGGCGGCACCGAATTCCCCGACGGGCCCCCGCCGGACGATCTTCCGGCGTAGCCTCGGCCGTATGCCGATCCGCGCCGTGCTGTGGGACATCGACGACACCCTCTTCGACTACACGGGGGCCGACGCCGCCGGGCTCGCGGGGCAGCTGCAGGCCGTCCGGCTCTCTGAGCGGTACGGGACCCCCATGCAGGCGCTCGCGCTGTGGCGGAAGATCACCGACCGGCACTGGGCGCGCTTCGCGGCCGGCGAGGGGACCTTCCAGGGGCAGCGGCGGGATCGGGTGCGGGAGTTCCTGGAACGGCCCGGCATGACCGCGGACGAGGCCGACGCCTGGTTCGACCAGTACGTGGAGCACTACAAGGCGGCCTGGACCGTCTTCCCCGACGTGGTGCCCGCCCTCGACGCCCTCGCGGCCGGCTACCGGCACGGGGTGCTCACCAACTCCTCCACCGCCAACCAGGACCCCAAGCTGCGCCACCTGGGGCTGCGCGACCGCTTCGAGGTGCTGGTCTGCGCCGTCGAACTCGGGGTCAGCAAGCCCGAGGCGCAGGCCTTCCTCGCCGCGTGCGAGGCGCTCGGACTGCCGCCCGGCGAGGTGGCGTACGTGGGAGACCAGCCGGAGATCGACGCCCGGGGGGCCCGTGACGCCGGACTGCTGGCGATCTGGCTGGACCGTGACGGCGGCCGCGGGCCCGGGCCGGACGGTGTGCACCGCATCGAGGGCCTTGACCGGCTTCCGGAGCTGCTGGCAGGGGATACCCGTTTTGGAGCACGGTCAGGCATCCGGTAATGTTCTTTCTGCGCCGCCGGAGCGGGCCGAAAGGCCGGACGGAGGCGCCACCCAAAGAAAAGCCCCCGCAAGGGGTTGACTTTTGGTGGGGTATAGTGTAATTGGCAACACGAGGGTTTCTGGTTCCCTTATTCTAGGTTCGAGTCCTGGTACCCCAGCGCAGTGCAGCAGTAACGCAGTGCTTTGCCCCCGTTGTGTAGCGGCCTAGCACGCCGCCCTCTCAAGGCGGTAGCGCCGGTTCGAATCCGGTCGGGGGTACAGATCCTTCCCGCGAGATCTCCTGGGTCGCACCCGGACGCCTCGACGCAGGATCGCTAGGGCCCCCGTTGTGTAGCGGCCTAGCACGCCGCCCTCTCAAGGCGGTAGCGCCGGTTCGAATCCGGTCGGGGGTACGGTTGGTCTGGTCTAGACCACTTTGGGCTATAGTGTAATTGGCAACACGAGGGTTTCTGGTTCCCTTATTCTAGGTTCGAGTCCTGGTAGCCCAGCGCAGTAACAGAATCACCAGCAGGCCCCCGTTGTGTAGCGGCCTAGCACGCCGCCCTCTCAAGGCGGTAGCGCCGGTTCGAATCCGGTCGGGGGTACGCATCGAAGAGGCCCTCCGCGTTCATCGCGGAGGGCCTCTTTCGTGTTGCCCCGACGCGCGCGGGCGACCGCATGAGTGCGGGCCCGGAGGCGCGTGGAACAGGACGTGTGCGGCGTCGTACGCGCCCCCGGACCCGGGGGATCGGCGGGGGAAAGGCCCTTCGCGGGCCGGGGGATGTCAGCCGGAGCGGCGCAGCGCCTCCGAGAGGCGGGCGGCCGCGTCGATGACGGCCTGGGCGTGCATGCGCCCCGGGTGGCGGGTCAGGCGCTCGATCGGCCCGGAGACCGACACGGAGGCCACCACGCGGTTCGACGGCCCGCGCACCGGCGCCGAGACGGAGGCCACACCGGGCTCCCGCTCGCCGATCGACTGCGCCCAGCCGCGGCGCCGTACGCCCGAGAGCGCCGTCGCCGTGAACCGCGCGCCCTGGAGGCCGCGGTGGAGCCGCTCGGGCTCCTCCCAGGCCATCAGGATCTGCGCGGCCGAACCCGCCTTCATCGGGAGCGTGGAGCCCACCGGGACGGTGTCCCGAAGGCCCGACAGCCGCTCCGCGGCCGCCACGCAGATGCGCATGTCTCCCTGACGGCGGTAGAGCTGCGCGCTCTCTCCCGTCACATCACGGAGGTGGGTGAGTACCGGTCCCGCCGTGGCCAGCAGGCGGTCCTCGCCGGCCGCGGCGGCGAGCTCCGCCAGCCGCGGTCCGAGGATGAACCGGCCCTGCATGTCCCTCGCCACCATCCGGTGGTGTTCCAGTGCCACGGCAAGGCGATGTGCCGTGGGTCGTGCGAGCCCTGTCGCCGCGACCAGCCCGGCGAGGGTGGCCGGACCGGACTCCAGTGCGCTCAGTACCAGAGCTGCCTTGTCGAGAACGCCGACGCCGCTAGAGTTGTCCATGAAACGATATTCGCGTCTCACACTGTGAAACGCAAGTTCAATTTTTCCAAGAACCAGCGAGTCTGTATGTGCGGGTCCACGAACCACTGGGTCCGGGCCGCCGTTCGGGACGTGGGGTACGGACGGCAGGCGCACGAGATCTCTATGAAGCGCCGGCACAACCGGCCGGCCGGAGGGAAAGCGATGGGTAGGACACTCGCGGAGAAGGTCTGGGACGACCATGTCGTCCGGCGCGCCGAAGGCGAGCCCGACCTCCTCTTCATCGATCTGCACCTGCTGCACGAGGTGACCAGCCCGCAGGCCTTCGAAGGACTGCGCCAGGCCGGCCGCAAGGTCCGGCGGCTCGACCTCACCATCGCGACCGAGGACCACAACACCCCCACCATCGATATCGACAAGCCGATCGCCGACCCGGTCTCCCGGGCCCAGCTGGAGACGCTGCGGTCGAACTGCGCCGAGTTCGGCGTCCGCCTGCACTCGCTGGGCGACGTCGAGCAGGGCGTCGTCCACGTCGTGGGACCGCAGCTGGGCCTGACCCAGCCCGGCACCACCGTGGTCTGCGGCGACTCGCACACCTCCACGCACGGCGCCTTCGGCGCGCTGGCCTTCGGCATCGGCACCAGCCAGGTCGAGCACGTGCTCGCCACTCAGACGCTGCCGCTGGCCCGCCCCAGGACGATGGCGATCACCGTCACCGGCGCGCTGGCCGAGGGCGTCACCGCGAAGGACCTGATCCTGGCGATCATCGCCCGGATCGGTACCGGCGGCGGCCAGGGCTACATCCTGGAGTACCGGGGCGAGGCCATCGAGAAACTGTCGATGGAAGCCCGCATGACCATCTGCAACATGTCGATCGAGGCCGGTGCCCGCGCGGGCATGATCGCCCCCGACCGGACCACCTTCGACTACCTGCAGGGCCGCGACCACGCGCCCGAGGGCGAGGACTGGGACGCGGCCGTCGCGTACTGGAAGACCCTGCGCACCGACGACGACGCGGTCTTCGACGCGGAGGTCGTCATTGACGGCACCACACTGTCCCCGTTCGTCACCTGGGGCACCAACCCGGGCCAGGGCGCGCCGCTGTCGGCCAACGTCCCCGACCCGGCTTCGTACGAGGACGCCTCGGAGCGCCACGCCGCCGAAAAGGCCCTGGAGTACATGGGGTTGACCGCGGGGCAGCCGCTGCGCGACATCAAGGTCGACACCGTCTTCGTAGGTTCCTGCACCAACGGCCGCATCGAGGACCTGCGTGCCGTCGCCGGGATCATCGAGGGCCGCAAAGTCGCCGACGGCGTACGGATGCTGGTCGTCCCGGGCTCGGTACGGGTCGCCCTGCAGGCCGTGGAGGAGGGCCTGGACAAGGTCTTCAAGGAGGCCGGCGCCGAATGGCGGCACGCGGGCTGTTCGATGTGCCTGGGTATGAACCCCGACCAACTGGCGCCCGGTGAACGCTCCGCGTCCACCTCCAACCGCAACTTCGAGGGCCGGCAGGGCAAGGGCGGGCGCACCCACCTGGTCTCCCCGCAGGTGGCCGGCGCCACCGCGGTGCTGGGCCATCTGGCCTCGCCCGCCGACCTGTCCGACGCCACCGCGACCGCCGGAGTCTGAACCATGGAAGCCTTCACCACCCACACCGGCCGGGCCGTCCCGCTGCGCCGCAGCAACGTCGACACCGACCAGATCATCCCGGCCCACTGGCTGAAGAAGATCACCCGCGACGGGTTCGAGGACGGACTCTTCGAGGCCTGGCGCAAGGACCCGGAGTTCGTCACGAACCGCCCGGAGCGTGCCGGTGCGACCGTCCTGGTCGCCGGCCCCGACTTCGGTACGGGTTCCTCGCGCGAGCACGCCGTCTGGGCCCTGCAGAACTTCGGCTTCAAGACGGTCATCTCCTCCCGCTTCGCCGACATCTTCCGTGGGAACTCCCTGAAGAACGGCCTGCTGACCGTGGTCCTCCCGCAGGAGACCGTCGAGCAGCTGTGGAAGCTGACCGAGGCCGACCCGACCGCCGAGATCACGGTCGACCTGGTCGACCGCCAGGTGCGAGCCGAGGGTGTCGTCGCGGAGTTCGAACTCGACGACAACGCCCGCTGGCGTCTGCTGGAGGGCCTGGACGACATCTCGCTCACCCTTCAGAACGAAGCGGACATCGCCACGTACGAAAGCACTCGCCCGACCTTCAAGCCGCGCACGATTCAGGCCTGATTCCTGCCTGATCAGCGCTTATTCACCCTCGGGTGATCACATGGACAACACTGTGCCCCCCGCGCTCCGGCGGGGGGCACAGCCGTTTGTTGAGGCCCCGTGAGGCGACAACTCGCCCCAGATGGCACAATCTGTGCATGGAACGCGACAGTCAACTCGAGCTCTACGAACTCGTCGCGGACCGGCTGAAAGAAGCACACACACGGGTGCGCTCACTGCAAGTCCCGGAGGGCGTAAGGATGGCGCTGTCCCGGAAGCTGTTGGTCGTCACAGCCGCGGCGAAGCATGATCTCGCCGATGCGGCAAGGCGCCTGGACAGGTTGATGAAGGACCTCGACGAGGGTCGATTCCCTGAAGGCGACTGATGCGAAGGAACTCCGTAACGGACTACAGCGTTGCGGCACTAGGGTGATTAGCCCGTTTCGTGTTTGATTTGCGGTATATATCCGCCTAACGTGCGAAATAAGCTTGAACACATTCGTTCTGGCGAAGTCTCCGAAGGGGAAGACGTGAACAAGGCGCAGCTCGTAGAAGCGATTGCCGACAAGCTGGGCGGCCGCCAGCAGGCCGCGGATGCTGTCGACGCGGTACTGGACGCGATCGTCCGCGCTACCGTCGCGGGCGACCGGGTCTCGGTCACGGGCTTCGGCTCGTTCGAGAAGGTCGACCGTCCGGCCCGTTACGCCCGCAACCCGCAGACGGGTGAGCGCGTCCGGGTCAAGAAGACCTCTGTCCCCCGCTTCCGCGCCGGCCAAGGCTTCAAGGACCTGGTCAGCGGTACCAAGAAGCTGCCCAAGGGCGGCGAGGTGTCGGTGAAGAAGGCGCCCAAGGGCAGCCTCACCGGTGGTGCCTCCGCGACGGTCAAGAAGGCCGCCGCGAAGAGGGCCACCACCGCCAAGAAGGCCGCTGCGAAGACCGCGGTCGCAAAGAAGGTCGTCGCCAAGAAGACCACCGCGACCGCCAAGAAGGCGGCGGTGAAGAGCACCGCCACGGCGAAGAAGGCCACGGCCACCGCCAAGAAGGCCACCGCCGCGGCCAAGAAGACCACGGCCACCGCGAAGAAGACCACCACCGCGGCGAAGAAGACCGCGCCGGCGGCCAAGAAGGTCACCGCAGCGACGAAGGCGCCCGCCAAGAAGACGGCGACGCGCAAGGCCACCGCGAAGAAGACCACCGCCCGCAAGAAGTAGGGGCACGCGTCACACAGGCCGGGCCGGCTTTCCCCGCGTGGGGGAGCCGGCCCGCGGTGCGTTCGGCGCGCCGGCGACCCATTGGGGGTCGGCGGCGGGAGCCGTGTGTCAGAAGGTCTGCAGCGTCACCAGGGTGATGCGCAGGCTCGTGCCCGCGCCGTCCGTCTCGATCCGGACCCGCTGCCCGGGCCGCAGCAACCGCAGGCCGCCCGCGTCGAAGGCCGGGGCCTCGAAGGGCACCGGAGTGCCGTCGTCCAGCAGCACGCTGCCGCTGCGGGTCTCGGAGTCGTACGTGTACGCGGTCGCCTGCATACGGGCACTGTATCGGGCGGTGTGCCGCCCCACGCCGAGGGTGAGGGCCGTCCGCAGATCCGCCGCCGTGTCCACGTCCCGGCGCACGCTGTCGACGTCCACCAGAGCGATTTCCACGGCTCCCGAGGCCGAATGCCTGGCCCGTGACGGCCCGCCGAAGGACGGGGCCAATTCCACGTCGGGCGCGGCCGAAAGCAGGGTCGTCCCGATTCCGGCCGCATCGGCCAGAAATGCCCGCGGAAATACCGAGGCGTTTTCGAGCACGCGTTGCAATTCCGGGGGCCGCAGGGCGGGCAGATCGGCGTTCAGTGCGGCCACCGCCGCCCCGGGCCGCCCCCGGCGCACCGCCCGCGCCCCGTGGGCCAGCGCCGCGTTGAGCCCGGCCGCCGGGGCGTCCGGGACGATCCGCGCGCCGAGTCGCGCCAGTTCCGCACCGGCCTCGGCGTCGTCCGTGACGACCACCACATCCTGGACGGCGGTGCAGGCCAGGGCGCCCGCGACGGTGTCCTGCGCGAACGCCAGGGCGAGGCCCGGACGGGAGGCGCCCACGGCCCGCGCGAGACGGCTCTTCGCCACCGCCAGTGGCTTCAGCGGGACCACCAGACTCCAGACGGCGTTCGTGACGGACCCCTTCCCTCCGGTGTGCTCCGGGACATCTCCGGACCATGGCCGGGTCATGGCCGGGTCATGTGTCCGCCCATTGTCGCCTCCGCCCGGGCAACCCGGGAGTCCGGTGGCGTGAGCGGGGCGTACGGTGTTCTCGACAGAGACCGGGCGTGGGGTGACACTTGTCCCGCCGACGAGGTGCCCTGGCCGCGCGCCGGTCCTAGAGGAAGGTGTCCGAGTGTCCCGCCGCAGAATCGGCTTCTGGTACCGCCTGGCGGCGGTCATCGCAAAACCGCCGCTGGTAGTGCTCTTCAAGCGGGACTGGCGGGGAATGGAGCACATTCCGGCCGAGGGCGGCTTTATTACCGCCGTCAATCACAACTCGTATCTGGACCCGCTCTCCTACGCGCACTTCCAGTACAACACCGGCCGCGTACCCCGTTTGCTCGCCAAGGCCGCCCTCTTCAAGGTCCCTATTGTCGGGTCCATCCTGCGCGGATCGGGGCAGATCCCCGTCTACCGGGAGTCCACCAACGCCCTGGACGCATTCCGGGCCGCGGTGGATGCCATCGAGCGCGGTGAATGCGTGGCCTTTTACCCGGAGGGCACCCTCACCCGCGACCCCGACATGTGGCCGATGGCCGGCAAGACCGGCGCCGCCCGCGTGGCGCTGATCACGAGGGCGCCCGTCATTCCGGTGGCCCAGTGGGGCGCGAATCTCGCGATGCCGCCCTACGCCGAGGAGAACAAGGTCCGGCTCTTCCCGCGCAAGACCCTCCAGGTGCTCGCCGGACCGCCGGTGGACCTCTCCGCCTTCTACGACCAGGAACCGACCCCGGAGGCCCTGAGGGAGGCCACCGAGGTCATCATGGCGGCCATCACCGCGCTGCTGGAGGAGGTGCGCGGCGAGACCGCGCCCGAGCAGCTGTACGACCATCGCAACGCCAGGGCGGAACAGCGGCGCAAGGCCGCAGGGGAGGGCAACAAGTGACACGTCCCGTGAAGGCGACCGTCTTCGGAACAGGCTCCTGGGGCACGGCCTTCGCCATCGTCCTCGCCGACGCGGGCTGTGAGGTGACGCTGTGGGGCCGCCGCCAGGAGGTGGTCGACGCCATCAACACCGGCCGGACCAACCCGGACTACTTCCCGGGCGTCGAACTCCCCGCGAACCTCCGGGCGACCACCGATCCGGCCGCGGCCGCGGCCGACGCCGACTTCACCGTCCTCGCCGTCCCGTCCCAGACCCTGCGCGACAACCTCGCCGCGTGGGCGCCCCTGCTGGCCCCCGACACCGTGCTCGTGTCCCTCATGAAGGGCATCGAACTCGGCACCGCCAAGCGGATGAGCGAGGTCATCGAGGAGGTGGCCAAGGTCCCCGCCGAGCGCATCGCGGTGGTCACCGGCCCCAACCTGGCCGCCGAGATCGCCGCCCGCCAGCCCGCCGCCTCGGTCGTCGCCTGCGTGGACGAGAGCGTGGCCCAGCGCCTCCAGGCCGCCTGCCACACCCCGTACTTCCGCCCGTACACGAGCACCGACGTCACCGGCTGCGAGCTCGGCGGCGCCGTCAAGAACGTCATCGGCCTCGCTGTCGGCATCGCGGACGGCATGGGCCTGGGCGACAACACCAAGGGCTCGCTCATCACCCGCGGACTCGCCGAAGCCACCCGCCTCGGCGTGGCGATGGGCGCCGACCCGCTCACCTTCTCCGGCCTCGCGGGCCTCGGCGACCTGGTCGCCACCTGCTCCTCGCCGCTCTCCCGGAACCACACCTTCGGCACCAACCTCGGCCGCGGAATGACCCTGGAAGAAACCATCGCGGTCACCAAGCAGACCGCCGAAGGCGTCAAGTCCTGCCAGTCGGTGGCCGATCTGGCCCGCCGCCACGGAGTGGACATGCCCATCACCGACACCGTGGTCGACATCGTCCACCACGGCAAGCCGACCCTGGTCGCACTCAAGGACCTGATGGGACGCAGCGCCAAACCGGAACGTCGCTAGCTCCTTCCCGGACGCATGAGCGGGTACTCTCGTGGCGATATGAGCAGCGAGAACCTCCCCCAGACCCCTGAGCAGCAGGGCCGCAAGCCCCGCGTGGCCGTCGTGTTCGGCGGCCGCAGCTCGGAACACGCCATCTCGGTCGTCACGGCGGGCGCCGTGCTGCGTTCCATCGACCGCTCCAAGTACGAGGTGCTGCCCATCGGCATCACCACGGACGGCCGATGGGCGCTGACCGCCGACGAGCCCGAGCGGATGGCCATCGCCGACCGCAGGCTCCCCAGCGTCGAGGAGCTCGCCGACTCCGAGGACGGCGCCGTCGTGCTCTCGGTCGACCCGGCCAGCCGCCAGGTCGTCTACACCGAACCGGGCGCCGTCCCCAAGGCCCTGGGCGAGGTCGACGTCGTCTTCCCCGTCCTGCACGGCCCGTACGGCGAGGACGGCACCCTCCAGGGCCTCCTGGAGCTCTCCGGCATCCCGTACGTCGGCTCCGGCGTCCTGGCCTCGGCCGTCGGCCAGGACAAGGACTACATGAAGCGGGTGTTCACGTCCTTCGGGCTGCGCGTCGGCCCGTACGTGACCATCCGCCCCCGCGAGTGGGAGGCCGACCGGGACGCCACCCGCGACCGGATCCTGGACTTCGCCGCCGAGCACGGCTGGCCGCTGTTCGTGAAGCCCGCCCGGGCCGGCTCCTCCATCGGCATCACCAAGGTCGACGACGCCTCCGGCCTCGACGCCGCCGTCAAGGAGGCCCGGCGCCACGACCCGAAGATCATCGTGGAGGCGCTGCTGCGCGGCCGCGAGATCGAGTGCGGGGTCCTGGAGTTCGAGGACGGGCCGCGCGCGAGCGTCCCGGCCGAGATCCCGCCGGTGTCCAGCCACGACTTCTACGACTTCGAGGCGAAGTACATCGACTCGGCCTCCGGGATCGTGCCCGCCCCGCTCACCCCGGAGCAGACCGCCGAGGTGCAGCGGCTCGCGATCGAGGCCTTCGAGGCCGCGTCCTGCGAGGGCCTGGTGCGCGCCGACTTCTTCCTCACCGAGGACGGCACCTTCGTCATCAACGAGATCAACACGATGCCGGGCTTCACCCCGATCTCCATGTACCCGCTGATGTGGCAGAAGACGGGCATCGAGTACCCGGAACTGGTGGACCGCCTGATCCAGGCGGCCCTGCGCCGCTCCACCGGCCTGCGCTGACGGCGTCCGACAAGCCGACCGCCCGCCGCCCGCCCCTCGAGGGCGTGGCCGGCGGGCGGCGGTGTGCTCGGCACCCGGTGCGCGGTGCTCAGTAGGAGGCGATGCCCTCGGGCACGGTCGCGGAGATCGCCGCGGACAGCCCGACGAGCATGCCCGCATCCGTGGCATGCTCCTTGTCGACCTGGACCTCCGTGTACGCGAGCCGCAGCCCTGTGGTGAACCGGAACCCCCCGCCGGAGGCCTTGTCGCGCTCCTCCAGCAGCCAGGCCACTCCGTTCACATGGACTCCGTCCTGTTTCGGATCGGCCATCTTGAGGGGCTTGGGGATACCGCACCGCAGTACGATCGCCGAGCCGCCCCACGCGGCGGTCAGATCGGACTCCGGTTCGGTCCTGGTCCGCGCCAGGCCGGCCACCGACTCCGGGAGCTCCTTGTGCAGTGCCGCACAGAGCCCCGCGACGGCGGCGGGCGGCGTGGGCGGAGGACCGACCCGGGCAATGGAGCTGCCCGGAGAACATGCCGCGAGGGCCAGGACGGCCGACGCGGACAGGACATGGAGGGGCCGGCGGTGGAGGGACATCACCGGCCAAGAGTAGACGGGGGCTACAGATGGACCACCGGGCAGGTCAAGGTGCGGGTGATCCCCTCCACCTGCTGGACCTTGGCCACGACCATGCGGCCGAGCTCGTCCACGGTGTCGGCCTGGGCGCGCACGATCACGTCGTACGGGCCCGTCACGTCCTCGGCCTGGATCACCCCCGGGATCTGGCCGATGGACTCGGCGACGAACGACGCCTTGCCCACTTCGGTCTGGATAAGGATGTACGCCTGTACCACGGAACCTCCAGGGCGGCCACGAGGATCATTTCCCCTAACCTTCGGGTGGGCCCCACACGATTGAACGGGCCGGGGGAAGAAGGGACGCCACGGTACCGCGTCGCCGTGCGCCGCGGGGAGACCCGCGGGCCCGGCGCCGCGCACGGCGGGGCGTACGCAGAGCACAAGTTGACGTATCTGTTGACGGTACCCAGAGCTGAGACGGCTCGCGACCGCAAGCGGACTGGGCAAGAAGGGGCACAGCGATGAAGGGCACTGTCGGCGAGCTGGGGGAGTTCGGGCTGATCAGGGAGCTCACCTCACGGCTCACCACCACCCCGGCGGTCCGGCTCGGACCGGGCGACGACGCCGCGGTGGTCTCCGCCCCCGACCGGCGGGTCGTGGCGAGCACCGACATCCTGCTGGAGGGCCGGCACTTCCGGCGCGACTGGTCCACGGCCTACGACGTCGGCCGCAAGGCCGCCGCGCAGAACCTCGCCGACATCGCCGCCATGGGAGCGGTGCCGACCGCGCTGCTCCTCGGCCTCGTCGTCCCCGCCGAACTCCCGGTCACCTGGCCCACCGAGCTGATGGACGGCATCCGCGACGAGTGCCAGGTCGCCGGCGCGGCCGTGGTCGGCGGGGACGTCGTCCGCGGGGACGTCATCACCGTCGCCATCACCGCCCTCGGCGACCTGCGCAACCACGAGCCCGTCCTGCGCTCCGGCGCCCAACCCGGCGACGTCGTCGCCGTCACGGGCTGGCTGGGCTGGTCCGCGGCCGGTTTCGCCGTGCTCTCGCGCGGCTTCCGCTCTCCGCGGGCCTTCGTGGAGGCGCACCGGCGCCCCGAACCGCCCTACCACGCGGGCCCCGCGGCCGCCGGGCTCGGCGCCACCGCCATGACCGATGTCAGCGACGGACTGATCGCCGACCTCGGGCACATCGCCGAGGCCAGCAAGGTACGGATCGACCTGCGCTCGGCGGCCGTCGACATCCCGACCCAGATGCACGACATCGGCCAGGCCGTCGGCGTGGACCCGCTGCAGTGGGTGCTCACCGGGGGAGAGGACCACGCGATCGTGGCGACCTTCCCGCCCGACGTGAAGCTGCCCGCGCGCTGGAAGGTCATCGGCGAGGTCCTCAACCGCTCCGCGCTGCCCCAGGTGACCGTGGACGGCGCGCCCTGGACCAGCACCGGCGGCTGGGACCACTTCGGGGCCGACCCGGCCGCCCAGGACGGCGCGCTGTGAGCACCGCGCCACCGCTGTGCCTGACCGTCGCCGGATCCGACTCCGGCGGCGGCGCGGGCATCCAGGCCGACCTCAAGACCATGCTGGCGCTCGGGGTGCACGGCATGAGCGTGCTCACCGCCGTCACGGCGCAGAACTCGCTCGGGGTCCGGGGAGTCTGGGAGCTGCCCGCCGAGGCCGTCACGGCCCAGTACCGGGCCGTCGTGGACGACATCGGCGTCGGGGCCGTGAAGACCGGGATGCTCTCCTCCGCCGCCCTGGTGGAGACGGTGGCCGCGCTGCTGGCCGACACCCCCGCCCCGGCCGTCGTGGACCCCGTCGGGGTCTCCAAGCACGGGGACGCGCTGCTCGCCGTCTCGGCGCTGGACGCCGTACGCAAGGAGCTGCTGCCGCGGGCCACCGTGGCCACCCCCAACCTGGACGAGGTGGTTCGGCTCACGGGTGTGGTGGTGGAGACCGAGGACGACATGCGCCGGGCCGCCGACGCCATCCTCGGGCACGGGCCGCAGTGGGCGCTGATCAAGGGCGGACACCTCGCGGCCCACGGCCACGAGGCGGTGGATCTGCTCACCGACGGCGCCGAGGAGCAGTGGCTGCGCGCGCCCCGGCACGACAACCGGCACACCCACGGCACCGGCTGCACCCTCGCCAGTGCGATCGCGGCCGGACTGGCCAAGGGCCTGTCCGTCCCGGAGGCCGTCACCGCCGCCAAGGAGTACGTCACGGGCGCCATCGCCGCCGGCTTCGCGCTCGGCGGGGGCATCGGCCCGGTGGATCACGCCTGGCAGTGGCGCTGAAGCCCGCCGGACAAGGCAAAAGGCCGGTTCACCAGAGGTGAACCGGCCTTTTTGGCAACCAGAAAGGGCTGCGCTACGACGGGAGGCGTCAGCGCGAGACCTTGCCGGCCTTGATGCACGAGGTGCAGGCGTTGAGGCGCTTCGGCGTCCCATTGACCACGGCACGGACGCGCTGGATGTTCGGGTTCCAGCGACGCGAGGTGCGGCGGTGCGAGTGGGAAATGCTGTTGCCGAAGCTCGGCCCCTTGGCGCAAACGTCGCAGTTGGCAGCCACAGGTCACTCCAAGACTTCAGATGCAATTACAGTGAAACCGGCGCACCGGATTCAGAGATCTGAAGTGGTTTGCCGGGGGAATGTCCCGACTCTCGTCGGGCAACCGGAGCAGCATACAACGACTGCGTCCGTCCAAGAAAACTACCATGTCCGCCGCTGCCGCCGCCCCGCGGTCCCGATGCCCGGGCGGTCCTTCGTTACCCTGCGGTGAACCCTGGCCCGCACAAGGAGGAACGCCCGGTGCCGCACGAGCAGCAGCCGCAGACCCCCGACGTGCTCGACGCCGAAGCGGTGCGCACCTGGAGCTCGCTGGCCCTGGCCGCACTGGGCCGGGCCCGCGAGGACATCGACGCGATCAACGTCTACCCGGTCGCCGACGCGGACACCGGAACCAACCTCTACCTCACCGCCGAATCCGCCGACCGGGGCCTCGCCGAGGCCTTCCCCGAGGTGACCGACGGCACAGGAGCCACCTCCCTCTCCGAGGCCGTACGGGCCTGGGCGCACGGGGCGCTGCTGGGGGCCCGCGGGAACTCCGGGACGATCCTCGCGCAGCTGCTACGCGGAGTGGCCGACGTACTCGGCGAACAGCAGGCCGACCGGGCGGAGCACGAGGAGCGGGAGACCGGCGGGCTGCTCGCCCGCGCCCTGACCCGGGCCGCGGAGGAGGCGTACGCGGCCGTCGCGCACCCGGTGGAGGGCACCATGCTCACCGTCGCCGGCGCCGCCGCCCGGGCCGGCGAGGCGGCCGGCGCCGCCGCCGGGACCGCGGTCGAGGTGGCCCGTGCCGCCTACGACGGAGCCCGCGCGGCCCTCGCCGAGACCCCCGGGCAGCTCGCCGCGCTGGGCCGGGCCGGGGTCGTCGACGCCGGCGGCTGCGGGCTGGTCGTCGTCTTCGGTGCCCTGTGGCAGGCGCTGTCCGGCCAGGAACCGGCCGCCGAACCGGTGCGCGGCCGGGCGGTGCCCGTACCGCAGCCGCAGGACCCCTGCGCGCAGGAGGAGGACGGGCCCGCGTACGAGGTGATCTACCTGCTGGAGGCCTCCGAGGCGGCCGTCGGCGAACTGCGCGAACGCCTCGACGGGCTCGGCGACTCACTGGTCGTGGTCGGCGGCGACGGTTTGTGGAACGTCCACGTCCACGTCGACGACCCCGGCGCGGCCGTCGAGGCCGGAGTCGTGGCCGGACGGCCCTACCGGATACGGATCACGCACTTCGGGGACGAGCGCCGCCGGGCGCGGGGCGAGCGCGCCCAGCGCGCCGTGGTCGCCGTCGTCCCCGGCGAGGGGCTGGCGGGACTGTGCGGGGAGGCCGGAGCGACCACCGTGCTCGCCCGCCCCGGCGAGCTCCCGGCCGTCGCCGAACTCCTCGACGCCGTACGCCGCGCGCACGCCCGCGAGGTGGTGCTCCTGCCGGGCGGCGCCGAGTCGCGAGCGGCCGCGGCCGCGGCGGCCGAACAGGCCCGCGCCGAGGGCGTACGCGTGGCCGTGATCCCCACCCGCTCCGCGGTCCAGGGCCTGGCCGCACTCGCCGTGCACGACCCGGAGGGCAGCTTCGACGAGGACGTGGTCGCCATGACGGCGGCGGCCGGCGCGACCCGCTACGGGGAACTGGCCGTCGCCGAACGGCAGTCCTTCACCTCGGCCGGCATCTGCCAGGCCGGCGACGTGCTCGGCCTCATCGACGGGGACGTCGCGGTCATCGGCGCGGGCCTGCCCGAGACCGCCGAGGCCGTCCTCGACCGGATGCTGGGCTCCGGCGGCGAACTCGTCACCCTGGTCCTGGGTCCCGAGGTGCCGGACGCCGTCGCCGAGCGCCTGGAGGCGTACGTCCAGCACGGTCACCTCGCCGTGGACACCGTCACCTACCGGGGCGGCCGGTACTCGGCTCCGCTCCTCATCGGGGTGGAATAGCGGGCTTGTCAGCGCCATGGTGTGCAATGGAACACGTGCCCGCGCTCGACGAAGACCTCAAGAAGACGCTCGGTCCCGCCACCGCCAAGGTGCTGGCCGAGCAGCTCGGCCTGCACACGGCCCTGGACCTGCTCCACCACTACCCGCGGCGGTACGCCGAGCGCGGTGAGCTGACCTCGCTGGCCGAGCTCGCCGACCAGATCGACGAGCACGTGACCGTCGTCGCGCAGGTCGCCGACGCCCGGATCCTGACCTTCAACGGGGGCCGCGGCAAGCGCCTGGAGGTGACCATCACCGACGGCAGCGGCCGCCTCCAGCTGGTCTTCTTCGGCGCCGGGGTCCACAAGCCGCACAAGGACCTGCTGCCGGGGACCCGCGCCATGTTCGCGGGCAAGGTCGGCATGTTCAACCGCAAGCTCCAGCTCTCCCACCCGGCCTACGAGCCGCTCGGCGCCGACGCCTCCGACCGGGACGCCGCGGCCGCCTTCGCCAGTCAGCTCATCCCGATCTACCCGGCCTGCGCCAAGCTGGAGTCCTGGAAGGTCGCCAAGTGCGTGGACGCGGTACTGCCCAGCGCCCAGGAGGCCGTGGACCCACTGCCGCCCGCCCTGCGCGAGGGCTGCGGGCTGGTCCCGCTCACCGAGGCCCTGCTGAAGATCCACCGGCCGGGCACCAAGGCCGACATCGAGGACGCCCGCCAGCGCCTGAAGTGGGACGAGGCGTTCGTCCTCCAGGTCGCCCTGGCCCGCCGCCGTCACGCCGACTCCCAGCTCCCGGCCGTCGCCCGCCGCCCGCTCCCCGGCGGCCTGCTCGACGCCTTCGACGCGAAACTGCCCTTCACCCTCACCCAGGGACAGCAGACCGTCTCGAAGGAGATCTTCGACGACCTGGCCACGGACCACCCCATGCACCGCCTCCTGCAAGGAGAGGTCGGAAGCGGAAAGACGATGGTCGCGCTGCGGGCGATGCTCGCCGTCGTGGACTGCGGCGGGCAGGCGGCCATGCTCGCGCCCACCGAAGTGCTCGCCCAGCAGCACCACCGCTCCATCACCGAGATGATGGGCGAACTGGCCGAGGGGGGCATGCTCGGCGGCTCCGACCGGGGCACCAAGGTCGTCCTGCTCACCGGCTCCATGGGCGTGCCCGCCCGTCGCCAGGCCCTGCTGGACCTGATCACCGGCGAAGCCGGCCTCGTGATCGGCACACACGCGCTGATCGAGGACAAGGTGCAGTTCCACGACCTCGGCCTGGTCGTCGTGGACGAACAGCACCGCTTCGGTGTGGAGCAGCGCGACGCGCTGCGCTCCAAGGGGAAGCAGCCCCCGCACCTCCTGGTGATGACGGCGACCCCGATCCCGCGCACGGTGGCCATGACCGTCTTCGGCGACCTGGAGACCTCCGTCCTGGACCAGCTGCCGGCCGGGCGCTCCCCCATCGCGACGCACGTGGTGCCCTCGAAGGACAAGCCGCACTTCCTCGCCCGGGCCTGGGAGCGGGTCCGCGAGGAGGTCGAGAAGGGCCACCAGGCGTATGTGGTCTGCCCCCGCATCGGCGACGGGGAGGACGACCCCAAGAAGAAGACCACCGAGGACGACGGCGAGCGGCGGCCGCCGCTCGCCGTCCTGGAGATCGCCGAGCAGCTCACCCGCGGCCCGCTGGCCGGGATGGGCGTCGAGGTGTTGCACGGCCGGATGGACCCCGCCGACAAGGACGACGTCATGCGCCGGTTCACCGCCGGCGAGGTCAAGGTGCTGGTCGCCACCACCGTCATCGAGGTCGGGGTGAACGTCCCCAACTCCACCGTCATGGTGATCATGGACGCGGACCGCTTCGGCGTGTCCCAGCTCCACCAGCTGCGCGGACGCGTCGGCCGCGGCTCCGCGCCGGGTCTGTGCCTGCTGGTCAGCGAGATGCACGAGGCCAGCCCCGCCCGGGCCCGGCTGGCCGCCGTCGCCGCCACCCTCGACGGGTTCGAACTGTCCCGGATCGACCTGGAGCAGCGCCGCGAGGGCGACGTGCTGGGCCAGGCGCAGTCCGGGGTGCGCTCCTCGCTGCGCATGCTCGCCGTCATCGAGGACGAGGAGGTCATCGCCGAGGCGCGGGAGGAGGCCACCCGCGTCGTCGCCGAGGACCCCGCGCTGGAGCGGCTGCCGGGTCTGCGGACCGCGCTGGAGGCGCTGCTCGACACCGAGCGCGAGCAGTACCTGGAGAAGGGCTGAGCGGCACGACCTATCGTTGGAGTGCCGCGGCAGCGCCGGGGCACTCCACCTACCGCCGTACCGAAGGACCCCAGATGACCCGCGTGATCGCCGGCAGCGCCGGCGGGCGACGGCTGGCCGTGCCCCCCGGCACCGGCACCCGCCCGACCTCGGACCGGATGCGCGAAGGCCTCTTCTCCACCTGGGAGTCGCTGCACGGCGTCGAAGGGGCCCGGGTGCTCGACCTGTACGGCGGCTCCGGCGCCGTCGGCCTGGAATCGCTCTCCCGCGGAGCGGCCCACACCCTGCTCGTGGAGGCCGATGCCAAGGCCGCCCAGGCGATCCGGGACAACATCAGGACGCTGGGCCTGCCCGGCGCGGAGTTCCGCGCGGGCAAGGCGGAGCAGATCGTGGCCGCCCGGGCCACGGGGGACCCGTACGACATCGTCTTCCTGGACCCGCCGTACGCCGTCGACAGCGCCGACCTGCGGGAGATCCTCCTCACACTCCGGTCCAATGGCTGGATCACGGGCGATGCGCTCGTCACCGTGGAGCGCAGCACCAGGAGCGGTGCCTTCCCGTGGCCCGAGGGCTTCGAGGCGCTCCGGTCACGCAAGTACGGCGAGGGCACCCTGTGGTACGGCCGCGCCGCCTTCACCAGCGAAGACTCATGAACGAGGGAGTTCAGTTGCGCCGCGCCGTCTGTCCGGGGTCCTTCGATCCCATCACCAACGGACACCTCGACATCATCGGACGCGCCTCCAGGCTCTATGACGTCGTGCACGTCGCCGTGATGATCAACCAGTCGAAGCAGGGCCTGTTCACCGTCGAGGAGCGGATCGAGCTGATCCGCGAGGCGACCGCCGACTACGGGAACATCGAGGTCGAGTCCTTCCACGGCCTGCTCGTCGACTTCTGCAAGCAGCGCGACATCCCGGCCATCGTCAAGGGCCTGCGCGCGGTCAGCGACTTCGACTATGAGCTCCAGATGGCCCAGATGAACATGGGCCTGTCAGGCGTCGAGACGCTGTTCGTCCCGACCAACCCCACCTACAGCTTCCTGTCCTCCTCGCTGGTCAAGGAGGTCGCGACCTGGGGCGGCGATGTGGCCCACCTGCTCCCGGCGCACGTCCACGCGGCGCTCCTGGAGCGGCTGCGCGACCGCTGACCGACTGACGGGCCGTCAGGCAGTGTCGGGGGCCCGCCCGGTGGCCTTACAGTCGTCCCGTCCGTCTCAGGAACCGCCCGAGGCCGAGAGAGTGCGAGCCCCCATGGACGTGCAGAAGAAGCTCGACGAGATCGTCGCGGCCGTCGGCGGCGCCCGGTCCATGCCCATGTCGGCCTCCTGTGTGATCAACCGCGCCGAGCTGCTGGCGCAGCTCGAAGAGGTTCGCCAGGCGCTGCCCGGCTCGCTCGCGCAGGCCCAGGAGCTCATCGGCGGCCGCGAGCAGATGGTCGAGGACGCCCGCCGGGAGGCGGAGCAGATCATCGACGCGGCCCACAACCAGCGCGGTTCGCTGATCTCCGACACCGAGATCGCCCGGCGCTCCCAGGCCGAGGCGGACCGGATCCTGGACGAGGCCCGCCGCGAGGCGGAGGAGATCCGGGCCGAGGCCGACGACTACGTCGACAGCAAGCTCGCGAACTTCGAGGTCGTGCTGACCAAGACCATCGGTTCGGTGGACCGGGGCCGCGAGAAGCTCCTGGGCCGCGGTCCCGGCCTGGACGAGCACGGTTACCGGGACGCCGACTACGACGAGGCGCCCGAGCGCAGCCACGACCCCGAGACGCAGCGGCAGCAGGCGGACGCCTACGTGGACACCAAGCTGGCGACCTTCGAGGCGGTGCTCTCCAAGACCCTGGAGGCCGTGGGCCGCGGCCGCCAGAAGCTCCTGGGCCGGGTCCCGTCGGACGATCTGGGCGTGCACATGGCCGCCCAGGACGCGGTGGGCGGACAGGTCTCCCGCGCGGCGAGCGACTCGGACTTCCTGGCGGGCCTCGCGGAACCGGAGCAGCTGTACGCGCGGGCCCCGATCCCGGCCCAGCAGGAGCCGGTGTACGACACGTACGCCTACCAGCAGCAGCCCGCCCAGCAGCAGGACGCGTACCCCGGTGCGAGCGCCGGCTCCACCGGAGCGGGTTACGCGGCGCCCTACGCGGACCCGTACGGCGGCTACCAGCAGCAGCCGGACCCGTATTCCGCCGCGAGCGCCGGCTCCACCGGAGCGGCTTACGCCGCGCACTACGATGCGCAGCAGCCCGACCCCTACGCGGCCTACCAGCCGCAGGACCAGTCGCAGGCCGGGCAGCCCTCGCTCGACGAGACCAGCCTCTTCGACACGAGCATGATCAACCTGGATCAGCTGCGGCAGTACGAACAGGGGCGCTAGGACCGGATTGGGCGCTGGGCCCCGCGCCGGGTATCCTGGCTGTTCGGTCGCGCGTATGCACCGCGATCCATGCTGCCCTGGGGCGGCGGAATCTTTGATCTTCAGCGATCTGTGAAAGCAGGAACGGCCCTGAATACCCGCCTCGACCACCACAAGCCCCTCGTGTTCGACACGCACGAGCTGGGCCGGCGTCCTGGTGCCATGCAGCGGCTGTCCCGTGAGATCGCGGCACCGGCGGACTTCGGTCTCGCCGGCGTCATCGGAGTGCCGGAAGGCGCCCCGGTGAAGCTCAGCCTCCGCCTCGAGTCGGTCATGGAAGGGGTGCTTGTCACAGGCACCGCCCGTGCGTCGGCCGTAGGGGAGTGCGTAAGGTGTCTGGAGGCCGTCGAGCGTGAGCTCAAGGCGGACTTCCAGGAGATGTTCTCGTACCCTGACGCCGACGACCGGAGCCGCTCCAAGGCGGAACCGGCCGACGACGCCGAGGACGACGAGGACACGCTCTTCCTCGAGGACGGCTTGTTCGACCTCGAACCCGTGCTGCGGGATGTGGTGGTGCTCGCACTGCCCATGCAGCCGGTGTGCCGGGAGGACTGTCTCGGACTGTGCCCCGATTGCGGGCTCAGCCTGAACGACGACCCGGACCACCACCATGACGCCGTCGACATCCGTTGGGCGGCATTGCAGGGACTCGTCGTGACCGATCAGGACGACGAGAAGGACAACATGAGCGGCACTGCCTCTGACGGAGTTCAGGGCGCCGCCGAGAAGCAGGAGAAGTAGCCGTGGCTGTTCCGAAGCGGAAGATGTCGCGCAGCAACACGCGCCACCGCCGGTCGCAGTGGAAGGCTGCGGTCCCCACCCTGGTTTCGTGTGAGCGTTGCCAGGAGCCGAAGCTCCAGCACATTGCGTGCCCGAGCTGCGGCACCTACAACAAGCGCCAGGTCCTCGAGGTCTGAGCGGCTGGTGAGAGGCGCAATGTCTGAGCTGTCCAACGCTGAGAAGCAGGCAGACAGTAACAACGCGGCCTCGTCCCACACGCTTCTGGAAGGGCGGCTCGGGTACCAACTCGAGTCCGCCCTTCTGGTGCGTGCGCTGACCCACCGCTCGTACGCGTACGAGAACGGCGGTCTGCCCACCAACGAACGGCTGGAGTTCCTCGGGGACTCCGTGCTGGGCCTGGTGGTCACGGACACGCTGTACACGACTCACCCGGATCTCCCCGAAGGCCAGCTGGCCAAGCTTCGGGCCGCGGTGGTCAACTCGCGTGCACTGGCAGAAGTCGGACGCGGCCTCGAACTCGGCTCCTTCATCCGGCTCGGCCGGGGCGAAGAGGGCACGGGTGGCCGGGACAAGGCCTCCATCCTCGCCGACACCCTTGAAGCGGTGATCGGCGCGGTCTACCTCGATCAGGGCCTCGACGCGGCCTCGGAGCTGGTTCACCGGCTCTTCGACCCGCTCATCGAGAAGTCCTCGAACCTCGGGGCCGGCCTGGACTGGAAGACCAGCCTCCAGGAACTCACGGCGGCCGAAGGCCTTGGCGTGCCCGAGTACCTGGTCTCCGAGACCGGTCCGGACCACGAGAAGACCTTCACCGCTGCCGCTCGCGTCGGTGGTGTCTCGTACGGCATCGGCACCGGTCGCAGCAAGAAGGAAGCGGAACAGCAGGCAGCGGAGTCCGCATGGCGCGGGATCCGCGCCGCCGCGGACGAGCGGACCTCGGCGGCAGCCGTCGCCGCAGCCGCTCCGGCCGAGGTCCCGGCTTCGGCCGAGACCGTGGACGACGGGGTGCCGACGCCCGCCGACCCGGCGCCGGACGCCTGACGCTTCCTTCCGGATGTACAGCCGCCCGCCCCTGCCTCGCAGGGGCGGGCGGCTGTCGTTTCCGGCCGGCCGGTACGCTCGCCGGGAGCGTCAGATCCACTCCCACCGGAGGTACCCCGTGCCCGAGTTGCCCGAAGTCGAGGTCGTACGGCGGGGACTCGAGCGCTGGGTGGCCGGCCGGACCGTCGAGGCCGTCGAGGTCCTGCACCCGCGGGCCGTACGGCGCCATCCGGGCGGCGGGACCGACTTCGCCGCGCGGCTGCGCGGGGAAACCTTCGGGGCGCCGCAGCGGCGCGGGAAGTACCTGTGGCTGCCCCTGGCGGGGCGGGACCTGTCCGTGCTCGGGCACCTCGGGATGAGCGGGCAGCTGCTCGTGCAGCCCGCGGACGCCCCCGACGAGAAGCACCTGCGGATCCGGGTGCGCTTCGACGACGCCGCCGGGACGGAGCTGCGCTTCGTGGACCAGCGGACCTTCGGCGGGCTCTCCCTGCACGAGAACACGTCCGACGGCCTGCCCGACGTGATCGCGCACATCGCACGCGACCCCCTGGACCCGCTGTTCGACGAGGTGGCCTACCACCTCGCACTGCGCGCCAGGCGGACCACCGTCAAGCGGGCGCTGCTGGACCAGTCCCTGATCAGCGGGGTCGGCAACATCTACGCGGACGAGGCGCTCTGGCGCGCCAAACTCCACTACGAGCGCCCCACCGCGACCCTCGCGCGCCCCCGGAGCGCGGAACTCCTCGGCCATGTCCGGGACGTCATGAACGCCGCCCTCGCCGTCGGCGGCACCAGCTTCGACAGCCTCTACGTCAACGTGAACGGGGAGTCGGGCTACTTCGACCGTTCGCTCGATGCCTACGGGCGCGAGGACGAGCCCTGCCGGCGCTGCGGCACTCCGATACGCCGCCGCCCCTGGATGAACAGGTCGAGCTACTTCTGCCCGCGCTGTCAGCGGCCGCCGCGCGTGGCGTCGTAGGACTCCCGGGCGGTCAGTACCACCGGCATGCTCCCCTCCAGGCAGTGGATGAGCGCGAGCAGCCGGTCCGCGACCTCGACGCCGAGCGGGGTCAGTTCGTAGTCGACGCGCGGCGGGTTCGTCGGCTGCGCCTCGCGGTTGACAATGCCGTCGCGCTCCAGCGCGTGCAGCGTCTGGGAGAGCATCTTCTCGCTCACGCCCTCCACCCGGCGGCGCAGTTCGTTGAAGCGGCACGGGCCTTCGTGCAGGGCGCCCACGGTGAGACTGCCCCAGCGGCCGGTGACGTGCTCCAGGGTTTCCCGGGACGGGCAGGCGCGCGCGAAGACATCGAATGGTTGCTCGATATCGGCGGCATCGGGGCAGGCGGGGGTCTCCATGGGGACCAGCGTACGCCTCTACAGCGCTAACTGATGGGTTGCGCTTTCAAAAAGTTAGTGGTTCTCTTTCTCTCGTCGCACCACGTCCTGTGCTGCCGCGAGAGTTTTCCCGAGGGAGAGATCAGCCTTGTCCGCAATCACGCACACCCCCGTCGTCTCGATCGCCTACCACTCCGGCTACGGCCACACCGCCGTCGTCGCGGAAGCGGTCCGCAGCGGTGCCGTGGACGCCGGGGCGACCGTTCACCTGATCAAGGTCGACGAGATCGATGACGCGCAGTGGGAGCTGCTCGACGCCTCCGACGCGATCGTCTTCGGCTCCCCGACCTACATGGGCACCGCCTCCGGCGCCTTCCACGTCTTCGCCGAGGCCTCCTCGAAGCGCTGGTTCGGCGATGCCTGGCAGGACAAGGTGGCGGCCGGCTTCACGAACTCGGCCTCCAAGAGCGGCGACAAGCTGCACACCCTGCAGTACTTCCAGATCCTGGCCGCGCAGCACGGCATGAGCTGGATCAACCTGGGCCTCAAGCCCGGCTGGAACTCCAGCACGGCCTCCGAGAACGACCTCAACCGTCTCGGCTTCTTCGCCGGCGCCGCCGCCCAGACCAACTCCGACGAGGGTGCGGACGCGGTCCACAAGGCCGACATCGCGACCGCCGAGCACCTCGGCCGCCGCGTCACCGGGCAGACCCGCATCGTCATCGCGGGCCGCGCGGCCCTCGCCGCCGCCGCGGTCTGAGGCGTGCGGGCCCTCGCGGGCCCGTTCGGACTAGAAGCCGAAGTCCTGGGTCCACCAGGGGCCGCCGGCGGCGACGTGGGCGCCGACGCCCAGCGTGCGGAACTCGCAGTTGAGGATGTTCGCCTTGTGCTCGGGGCTGTTCATCCAGGCGTTCATCACGGCCCCGGCGTCACCCTGACCGCGGGCTATGTTCTCCCCGCCGAGGCCCGAGATGCCGGCCTTGGCGGCGCGGTCCCAGGGAGAGTTGCCGTCGGGGTCGTCGTGGCTGAAGAAACCGCGGGTGGCCATGTCCAGGCTGAAGGCCCCGGCCAGCGAGGCGAGCGGCGGATTGGCCCGGACCGGGCCGCACCCGGCCGCGGCGCGCTCCTGATTGACCAGCTCGACGACGGCGGCCTCCTCGGCGGAGTGCCCGTCCAGGGGTGGCCGGGGCGCGGGAGTGGCCGACTTCGAGGGGGCCGGGGCGGCCGTGCTCCTGGAGGGTGCCGGGACGACCGGGGCGACCGGGGTGACCGGCGCGGCCGGGCTCGTGCGCGGGGGCTTGGGGGAGGGCGCCTTCGTGGCCGCCGGTGAGGGCGAAGCGCTCGGTGCGGCGGAGGCGGCGGGTGAGGCGGAGGCGCTCGGCGATGCCGACGGGGAGCTGCTCGGCGAGGAACTCGCCGAGGCCGAAGGGGCGGCGGAGGCGGACGCCGACGGCTTCGGGGCGGTGGTGCCGGCGCCGGTGCCGGCGGAGGCGCGGCCCGACAGGTTCGCGAGGCCGCCCTGCTCCCGCAGTGCCGCATCCGGGTCGGCCGAGGCCTTGGCCCTGGCCGCTGCGGTGGGGGCGTCCGCAGGGCTGACCCCCACATAGGGGAAGGAACCGCCGACCGGGACCATGCCGGTGGTGACGGCTGCCGTGCCGAGGGCAACGGCCACCGAGACGCCCAGCAGGCCGGTGCGCAGGGCGGTGCCGCGCTTACCGCCGCTGTGCGGCGCGGTGGGGAGTCGGTGACGGCCCATCGGAGCGTGCCTTCCTTGCCGGATCAAGATCAACCCTTACCCACCCAAATGGGTGAGTTCATTGCTGCGCGACTGTACGCCATGGGTCCAAGGGGGCGATGTGACCCGAAAGTGCCCTGCCGGTTAGCGTTCACGCATGAACGAAGACGTCCGTCTGACCGCCTGGGTGCGCGGCCGTGTGCAGGGAGTGGGCTTCCGCTGGTTCACCAGGGAGAACGCTCTGGAGATCAGCGGGGTCGTCGGCTTCGCGCTCAACCTCGACGACGGGCGAGTACAGGTGGTCGCCGAAGGTCAACGTGAGAATTGCCACCGGCTCCTCGACTGGCTGCGCTCCCGCGACACGCCCGGCCGGGTGGACGGAGTGACAGAGATCTGGGGCACACCGCGCGGTGGCTACGACGGATTCGGGATGCGGTGACCGATCGGCTGATCATGCACTCATCACATCTCTGGAACGTCCGCACATGGTCGGAACTGCGCATTCCCCCTCGAGGCGTTGCCGACGGCGGTGATCCGTGGAAGGCTCGGAGATGAGGATGATCTCCACATCCCTTGCGGGGACCGGGGGCGCCCGCTGATACGGGGCGTGATCGTGTTGACCGTCAAACTTTTTGGTGAGACGCTGGAAGCCCCGCGCACCTGAGCTGTTTGGCAGTGTTAGCAGTAGTAAGTGCAGTGACTGTCAGTCGCTGCCGGACATCCGCGGGTGCGATTCCCTCACGACCCACACCGCTTCGGTCGGTCACTCAGTGTGGAGGACCATCCATCATGGCAAAGGCGCTTCTCGGTTACGTCGGCGGTTCCGACCCGCGACTCCTCGCCGAGATGCGACGGCTTCAGCAGCGCGTCCAGGACCTCGAGTCCGAGCTCGTACGGATTCAGTCCGAAAATGACGCGCTGAACGCGGCCGCCGCTCAGCACGACGGAGACTCGCTGCTCGGCAGCATCGACATCGACGTACCCCAGGCGGAGCCTGCGCTCACCTGACCCGCTCACTCGTCGCTCGACTCCAGCCCCGCATGATCTGCAAGGGACGCTTCGGCGTCCCTTCTTTCTTCCCTCGGCCTTCCCTCGGCCTCCCTTCTGGGCCACCGCACCACCGCACCCTGCACCACAGGGCCAGGTGGGGGGCCTGATCCCATTGGCGTCAGTTGTGCCCAGCACCTTCATGGGTGAAACCGGACGCGAAAGGTAGAGTCCGGCGGCGTGCACCTCAAGTCGCTGACCCTGCGTGGCTTCAAATCCTTCGCGTCCGCCACCACCCTGCGCTTCGAGCCCGGTATCACCTGTGTCGTGGGCCCGAACGGCTCCGGCAAGTCCAATGTGGTGGACGCGCTGTCCTGGGTCATGGGCGAACAGGGAGCCAAGTCCCTGCGCGGCGGGAAGATGGAGGACGTCATCTTCGCCGGGACCACCGGCCGTCCGCCGCTCGGGCGCGCCGAGGTGTCGCTGACGATCGACAACTCCGACGGCGCGCTGCCCATCGACTACGCCGAAGTCACCATCACCCGGATCATGTTCCGCGGCGGCAGCAGCGAGTACCAGATCAACGGTGACACCTGTCGCCTGCTCGACATCCAGGAACTGCTCTCCGACTCCGGCATCGGCCGCGAGATGCACGTCATCGTCGGCCAGGGCCAGCTGGACTCCGTACTGCACGCCGATCCCATGGGCCGCCGCGCCTTCATCGAGGAGGCGGCCGGCGTACTCAAGCACCGCAAGCGCAAGGAGAAGGCGCTGCGGAAGCTGGACGCGATGCAGGCCAACCTCGCGCGCGTCCAGGACCTGGGCGACGAACTGCGGCGCCAGCTCAAGCCCCTGGGCCGACAGGCGGCGGTCGCCCGGCGGGCGGCCGTCATCCAGGCCGACCTGCGCGATGCGCGGCTGCGGCTGCTCGCCGACGACCTGGTCGTGCTGCGGCGCGCGCTCGACGCGGAGGTCGCGGACGAGGCGGCGCTCAAGGAGCGCAAGGAGGCGGCCGAGGCCCAGCTCGCGGGGGCGCTGCGGCGCGAGGCGGAGCTGGAGGAGGCGGTACGGGAGCTCGTGCCGCGCCTGCAACGGGCCCAGCAGACCTGGTACGAGCTGTCGCAGCTCGCCGAACGCGTCCGGGGGACCGCCTCCCTGGCGGACGCGCGGGTCAAGAGCGCGACGGCTCCGGCCGAGGAGGAGCGGCGCGGCCGCGACCCGCAGGACATGGAGCGGGAGGCCGCACGGATCCGCGAGCAGGAGGCCGAACTGACGGCCGCTCTGGAAGCGGCCTCGCGGGCGCTGGAGGACACATCCGAGCACCGGGCGGAGCTGGAGCGGGCGCTGGCCGACGAGGAACGGCAGCTGCGCGACGCCGCGCGGGCCATCGCCGACCGCCGCGAGGGGCTGGCCCGGCTGACCGGGCGGCTCGGCGCGGCCCGCTCCCGCGCCGGGGCGGCGCAGGCCGAGATCGACCGGCTCGTCGCGGCGCGGGACGCCGCGCAGACCCGGGCGGCGGCCGCGCAGGAGGAGTACGAGGTACTGGCGGAGGAGGTCGGCGGGCTCGACGACCCGTCGGCCGACACGGACCACGAGGCCGCCCGGGAGCGGCTGACGGCGGCGGAGGCGGCCCTGTCCGCCGCGCGGGACGCGCTGTCCGCGGCGGAACGCTCACGGGCGGCCGTCTCGGCGCGGCGCGAGGCCCTGGCGCTGGGGCTGCGCCGCAAGGACGGTACGGGCGCGCTGCTCGTGGCGCGCGAACGGCTGGCCGGGCTGCTGGGACCGGCGGCGCAGCGGCTGTCGGTGACCCCCGGGTACGAGGTCGCCGTGGCCGCGGCGCTGGGCTCGGCCGCCGACGCGCTCGCGGTGGCCTCGCCGGCGGCGGCGGCCGAGGCGATCCGGCACCTGCGCGACGCGGACGCGGGCCGCGCCACCCTGCTGATCGCCCCGGCGGCGAGCGGCACGCCGCCGCCGGGCCTCCCGGTCCAGGCCTCGTCCGCCGGGGCCGATGCCGGGGCCGATGCCGGGGCCGGGGGCCCCGCCGGGGACATCGCCGGGGGAGCCGTCCCCCGTCCGGCCCCCTCCCGGGACGGGGATCTGCCCGCACCCGCACCGCATGTGCCCGCGGGCGTCGGTACGTCCGCGGCCGGAGTGGCCTCGATCCCGGCCCCGGTCCCCGGGAGCGGACCCGCGGGCCCGCCGGTCCCCGCCGCCGAGCTGGTCGGCGGGGACGCCGAGGTGCTGCGGGCCGCCGGATGGGTGCTGCGCGACCACGTCGTGGTCGCGACCCTCGACGAGGCCGAGGCGCTCCTCGCACGGCGGCCCGAGGCGGTGGCCGTGACCCTCGACGGTGATGTGCTCGGCGCGCACCTCGCGCACGGCGGATCCGCCGGGGCGCCCAGCCTGATCGAGGTACAGGCCGCGGTCGACGAGGCCGCGGACGAGCTGGCCGGGCTGGGCGTGCGGTGCGAGGAGCTCACCGAGGCCCAGGCCGGCGCCCAGGCGCGGCGCCGGGACGCGGCCGCCCTGGTCGACGAGCTCGCCGAGCGGCGGCGCGCCGCCGCGCAGGCCCGGGCAGGGGTCGCCCAGCAGCTCGGGCGGCTCGCCGGGCAGGCGAAGGGCGCCGCGGGCGAGGCCGAGCGCAGCGCCGCGGCCGCGGCCAAGGCCCAGGACGCGCTGGAGCAGGCACGGGCCGAGGTGGAGGAGTGCGCGGAGCGGCTCGCGACCGCCGAGGAGATCCCGGTGGACGAGGAGCCGGACAGCTCCCGGCGGGATCGGCTCGCGGCCGACGGGGCCAATGCCCGGCAGACCGAGATGGAGGCCCGGCTGCAGCTGAGGACCCACGAGGAGCGGGTCAAGGGGCTGGCCGGACGGGCGGATTCACTCGACCGCGCGGCCCGGGCGGAACGCGAGGCGCGGACCCGGGCCGAGCGGCGCCGGGCCAAGCTGCGCGACGAGGCGGAGGTCGCCCGGGCGGTGGCCGACGGAGCCCGGCAGCTCCTCGCCCATGTGGAGGTCTCGCTCCTCCGGGCCGACGAGGAGCGGGTGGCGGCCGAACGGGCGAAGGGTGTTGCCGAGCGGGAGCTCGGCGAGGCGCGCAACCGGGGCCGGGAGTTGAAGGGGGAGCTGGACAAGCTCACCGACTCCGTCCACCGCGGCGAGGTACTCGGCGCCGAGCAGCGGCTGCGCGTCGAGGCGCTGGAGGCCAGGGCGCTGGAGGAGTTCGGCATGGCGGCCGCCGGCCTGATCGCCGAGTACGGCCCTGACCAGCTGGTTCCGCCGTCTCCGGCCGCCGAGGGGGAGACGCTGCCGGAGGATCCGGAGCATCCGCGCAACCGGCCCGGTCCCTTCGTGCGGGCCCAGCAGGAGAAGCGGCTCAAGGCGGCGGAGCGCTCCTACCAGCAGCTCGGCAAGGTCAACCCGCTCGCTCTGGAGGAGTTCGCGGCGCTGGAGGAGCGCCACCAGTTCCTGAGTGAGCAGCTGGAGGATCTCCGCAAGACGAGGGCCGATCTCCTTCAAGTGGTGAAGGAGGTCGACCAGCGTGTCGAGCAGGTGTTCACCGAGGCCTACCGGGACACGGCCCGGGAGTTCGAGGGGGTGTTCTCGCGCCTGTTCCCCGGTGGCGAGGGCCGGCTGATTCTGACCGATCCCGACAACATGCTGGCCACCGGCGTCGACGTGGAGGCCCGTCCGCCGGGCAAGAAGGTCAAGCGGCTGTCGCTGCTCTCCGGCGGCGAGCGCTCGCTGACCGCCGTGGCGCTGCTGGTCTCCATCTTCAAGGCCCGCCCCAGCCCCTTCTACGTGATGGACGAGGTCGAGGCCGCGCTGGACGACACCAACCTGCAGCGGCTGATCCGGCTCATGGAGGAGCTCCAGGAGAGTTCACAGCTGATCGTCATCACGCACCAGAAGCGGACGATGGAGGTCGCGGACGCGCTCTACGGCGTTTCGATGCAGGGCGACGGGGTATCGAAGGTCATCAGCCAACGGCTGCGCTGAGACGAATCGTTCAAGAAGTGAATTCAATGTCGGTGTTCTCGGGAGCATGCGAACTTTGCGCCGACTATTGACTTCAGGAACTGAACGCATAGGCTCGCTCCGCTGTCTCCCGCCTTCGAGTGGTGCCCGATCTTGAACTGTGCGCCACTGTGAGGACGGACAAAACCCCACGGAGCACACCTTGACCAGCAGCACATCGCGGGCCTCGGCGCCAGGCGGCGGATCCTCGCCGCCGCCCGAACACCTCGGCCACGTCATCTTCATCGCCGCGGCCGCGGCCATGGGCGGCTTCCTCTTCGGGTACGACAGTTCCGTCATCAACGGCGCCGTCGTCGCCATCCGTGAACGGTTCGACGTCGGCTCGGAGGCGCTCGCCCAGGTCATCGCCGCGGCGCTGATCGGCTGCGCCTTCGGCGCCGCCACCGCGGGCCGCCTCGCCGACCGGATCGGCCGAATCCGCTGCATGCAGATCGCCGCGGTCCTGTTCACCGCGAGCGCCATCGGCTCGGCCCTCCCGTTCGCCCTCTGGGACCTCGCCATGTGGCGCGTCATCGGAGGCTTCGGCATCGGCATGGCCTCCGTCATCGGCCCCGCCTACATCGCCGAGGTGTCCCCGCCCGCCTACCGCGGCCGGCTCGCCTCCTTCCAGCAGGCCGCCATCGTCATCGGCATCGCCGTCTCCCAGCTCGTCAACTGGGGCATCCTGAACCTCGCCGACGGGGACCAGCGCGGCGACATCGCCGGCCTGGAGGCCTGGCAGTGGATGCTGGGCGTCATGGTCGTCCCGGCCGTGCTCTACGGGCTGATGTCCTTCGTCATCCCGGAGTCCCCCCGCTTCCTGATCTCCGTCGGCCGCAACGACGAGGCCAGGAAGGTGCTGACCGAGGTCGAGGGTTCGAAGATCGACCTGGACGCCCGCGTCTCCGACATCGAGCACGCGATGCGCTCCGAGCACAAGTCCACCTTCAAGGACCTGCTCGGCGGCGGCTTCGGCTTCCTGCCCATCGTCTGGGTCGGTATCGGCCTCTCGGTCTTCCAGCAGCTGGTCGGCATCAATGTGATCTTCTACTACAGCTCCTCGCTGTGGCAGTCGGTCGGCATCGACGCGAGCGCCTCGTTCCTGTACTCCTTCGAGACCTCGGTCGTGAACATCGTCGGTACGGTGATCGCGATGATCTTCGTGGACCGGATCGGCCGCAAGCCGCTCGCGCTCATCGGCTCCGTCGGCATGACGATCTCGCTGGGTCTGGCCGCCTGGGCCTTCTCGTTCAAGTCCGGGGTCGGCGACGACATCTCCCTGCCGCACACCCAGGGCATCGTGGCCCTGATCGCCGCCAACTGCTTCGTCCTCTTCTTCGCCCTGTCCTGGGGCGTCGTCGTCTGGGTGCTGCTCGGCGAGATGTTCCCGGGCCGGATCCGGGCCGCTGCGCTCGGTGTGGCCGCAGCCGCCCAGTGGATCGCCAACTGGGTCATCACCGTCAGCTTCCCGACCCTCTCGGACTGGAACCTGTCCGGTGCGTACGTGATCTACGCGACCTTCGCCCTGCTCTCGATCCCGTTCATCCTCAAGTGGGTGCCGGAGACCAAGGGCAAGGCGCTGGAGGAGATGGGGTAACCACCCCCGCCAATACCCCTTCTCCTCGGTACTGCCCCGGCTCAGTCCTTGAGCCGGGGCAGTACCTGTTCGCACAGCAGGTGCAGGCTGCGCCAGCCCTCGTCCAGCGGCATCCCGCCGCACAGCGGGTGCAGCACCAGGTTCCCCGCATCGCCCGCGGCCCGGCCGTACGCGACCGCCTCGTCCGGGGTGAGGATCCGGTACACGCCCTCCGCGCGCAGCTCCGCCACCGAGCGCGAGGCCGACCGTACGGCGCTGCGGATGTCCTTGGACTGCCAGGACGCGTACATGCCCGCCTCGTGCAGGAAGCGCTCACCGTGCTCGGCCCAGACCCGGTCCGGGTCCTGCGCGATGTGCAGCAGCGGGGTCTCGGCCGCCGGCATCATGCAGAAGCCCTCCGTGCCGTACTCCGCGAGCTTCGCGTGGTAGTACGCCTCCAGCTCCGGCAGGTGCGCGCTCGGGAAGAACGGCAGCCCGAGCCGGGCCGCGCGCCGGGCCGCCGCCTCGGAGCTGCCGCCGACCAGGAGCAGCGGGTGCGGCCGGGTGAACGGCGTGGGGGTGACCCGTACCGTGCGGCCGCGGAACTCGAAGGGCTCGCCGGTCCACGCCTTCAGCAGGGTCTCCAGCAGCTCGTCCTGGAGCCGCCCGCGACGGCCCCACTCCACGCCGTGCTGCTCGTACTCCTCGGGCCGGTAGCCGATGCCCGCGACCGTCACCAGGCGGCCGCCGCTCAGCAGGTCCAGGACGGCGATGTCCTCGGCGACCTTCAGCGGGTCGTACAGCGGACCGATGATCGCCGAGACGGTGACGGCGATCCGGCGGGTGGCGCCGAAGACCGCGCCCGCGAAGGCGAAGGGGGAGGGCAGCCAGTTGTTGTCGGTGCCGTGGTGCTCCTCGGTCTGGATGGTGTCGATCCCGCGGTCGTCCGCGTACCGGGCCATCTCCAGCGCCGCCTTGTACCGGGCGGAGAGGGACTCGGGGGTGCCGTTCGGGTCGACGAGATTGAACCGGGCCACGGTGATGGGCATGGAGAAGTCCCCCTTCGCCGGATGTGGGTGGGCGGGCGAAGGGGGACGTTAGCTGACGTTGCGTCAGTTGGACAGGGATCCGGCGAGCTCGGGCTCCCCGGACGCGGCCGGCTCCACCGGCGCGGTGCGCGGCAGTACGGCGTACAGCACGGCCGAGGTGACGATGCCCGCCGCCCAGCCCAGCCCGTTCTCCCCGATCCAGGTGGAGGCGAGCGGTCCGCCGAACCAGTCCACCTCGGTGAACAGCAGGCCCACGACGAGGGCGAGCCCCCACGCGGTCATCGCCTGCCAGGCGAAGCCGCCCTTGTACCAGTAGGCGCTGGTCCGCGTGGTGTCCAGCAGCGCCGGGCCGTCGTAGGCGGTGCGGCGCAGCATGTCGACGCCGAAGACGCCGATCCAGGCGGAGAAGGCCACGGCGAGCAGGGTCAGGAAGGAGATGAACGAGCCGAAGAAGCTCGTCGCGACCACCATCAGCAGGAAGCCGAAGACCAGGCTGATGATCGCGTTGACGCTGACGGCCCAGGCGCGCGGGACCTTGATCCCCAGGGTCTGCGCGGTGAAGCCGGCCGAGTACATGGACATCGAGTTGATCAGCAGCATGCCGACGAGCGCGATGAGCAGGTACGGGACCGCGATCCAGGTCGGCAGCAGCTCGCCGATGAAGGAGACCGGGTCCGTGGCGGTGGCCAGGTCCGGAGTGCCGACGGCCATGACCGCGCCCATCAGGACCATCGGGAGCACCACGACCCCGGCGCCGCCGATCGTCGCGCCGACCATGCCCCGGGAGGAGGCGGTGCGCGGCAGGTAGCGGGTGAAGTCGGGGCCCGAGGGCACCCAGCTGATCCCGCCCGCCGCGATCGTGCCGATGCCCGCGATCATCATCGCGCTGGAGCCGGCCGGCTTGCCGAAGACGGCGGACCAGTCGGTGGTGAGGAGCAGGTACCCCAGGACAAGCACGCTGAAGGCGCCGAAGAGGTACGTCGACCAGGTGGAGCAGACGCGCAGCGCGTTGATGCCGAGGCCCGAGACCACGAAGGTGCACCCCACGAAGAACACCAAAGTGACGGCGATGAGCGGGGTGCTGCTGCGAACCCCGAACAGCAGGTCCAGCACGGTCAGCACGGCGTAGGCGCCGCTGACCGCGTTGATGGTCTCCCAGCCCCACCGGGCCACCCAGATCAGGGCGCCCGGGAAGAGGTTGCCGCGCTGCCCGAACACCGCCCGCGACAGGGCCATGCCCGGAGCGCCGCCGCGTTTGCCCGCGATCGATATCAGGCCGACGATCCCGTACGAGATCACGGGCGCGGCGACCGCGACGACGAGCACCTGCCAGATGTTGAGCTTGTTGAAGATCACCAGTCCCGCGCCCATGGTCAGCAGCAGCACGCTGATGTTGGCGGCGACCCAGGTGGGTACGAGCTCGCGCACCCGGCCGGTGCGCTCGCTGTCCGGGACGGGCTCCAGCCCGCGGGTCTCGATGGCGGTTTCGGCTGCTCCGTCGGCAGGCTCGGCAGGCATGCGGTTGCTCCGTGGGGGAGGTTATGAGGGAAGTCGTTCATCATTATTGATGTGCCGCTAAAACCACAAACGGGCGCTTACGTCCTGCTGTGCATGCCCGGGTTCCCGGCTCCGGGGCGGCCGTGGCCGATACTGGTGAGGTTATGGACATCCTCATCCTTGCTGTAGTCATCGCCCTGGTCGCGGTCGGCGTGATCAGCGGGCTCGTGGTCAGCAGCCGCAAGAAGAAGCAGCTGCCCCCGGCACCGCCGAGCACGCCGACCATCACTGCCCCGCCTGCCGAGCCGCAGGTGGGGGAGGACGCCGTAGAGACGGCGGAAGAGCCGCGCCGCACGATCGAGGAGGTCGGGCTGCCGGAGGCGGCAGCCCCCGCCCCGGCGCCGGTGGCCGAGCCCGAGGCTGCGGCCGCGCCCGAGATCGAGGTGCCCGAGCCCACCGCCGGCCGCCTGGTCCGCCTGCGCGCCCGCCTCGCCCGGTCGCAGAACTCCCTCGGCAAGGGGCTGCTCACGCTGCTCTCCCGGGAGCACCTCGACGAGGACACCTGGGAGGAGATCGAGGAGACCCTCCTCATCGCCGACGTCGGTGTCGTGCCGACCCAGGAACTCGTGGACCGGCTCCGCGAGCGGGTCAAGGTGCTCGGCACCCGCACCCCGGCGGACCTGCGCGCCCTGCTCAAGGAGGAGCTGCTGACCCTGGTCGGCACCGACTTCGACCGCACCGTGAAGACGGAGAGCGGCGAGGACACTCCCGGCGTGATCATGGTCGTCGGCGTCAACGGCACCGGCAAGACCACCACCACCGGCAAGCTGGCCCGGGTGCTCGTCGCCGACGGCCGCAGCGTCGTGCTCGGCGCCGCCGACACCTTCCGCGCCGCCGCCGCCGACCAGCTCCAGACCTGGGGCGAGCGGGTCGGCGCCCGCACCGTACGCGGCCCCGAGGGCGGCGACCCGGCCTCGATCGCCTACGACGCGGTCAAGGAGGGCATCGCCGAGGGCGCCGACGTGGTGCTCATCGACACCGCCGGCCGCCTGCACACCAAGACCGGCCTGATGGACGAGCTCGGCAAGGTCAAGCGCGTCGTGGAGAAGCACGGTCCGCTGGACGAGATCCTGCTGGTCCTGGACGCCACCACCGGGCAGAACGGCCTGACCCAGGCCCGTGTCTTCGCCGAGGTCGTGGACATCACCGGCATCGTGCTGACCAAGCTCGACGGCACGGCCAAGGGCGGCATCGTCGTCGCCGTCCAGCGCGCGCTGGGTGTGCCGGTCAAGCTCATCGGCCTCGGTGAGGGCCCGGACGACCTGGCGCCCTTCGAGCCGGAGGCGTTCGTGGACGCCCTGATCGGCGACTGAGCGCAGTCCCTACGGACACCGGTGCCCCGCGTTCCGCCGGAACGCGGGGCACCGTCATGTGCGGACGCCTCCAGCAGCCGTGTGCGGACGCCTCTAGCGGTGCGACCGGTGGCAGATGTACGCCAGGGTGCCCAGCAGCAGCCGCGCCTGCGGCGGCCCGCCGGTGGAATCGAGCGCGGGCGGCCGCAGCCAGCCGACCTGGCCGAGCCCGGCCCGGTCGGAGGGCGGGGCGGTCACGAAGGCCCCCCGGCCCAGGGCCCGCAGGTCGAGGTCGGCGTCGTCCCAGCCCATCCGGTACAGCAGCTGCGGCAGCTCGGCCGCCGCCCCCGGGGCCACGAAGAACTGGGCCCGGCCGTCGGCCGTGACGATGACCGGACCGAGGGGCAGGCCCATCCGCTCCAGCCGTACCAGCGCGCGCCGCCCGGCCTCCTCGCAGACCTCGATGATGTCGAAGGCGCCGCCCACGGGAAGCAGCACGGCCGCGCCCGGGTACTCGCTCCAGGCCCGGGTGACCTCGTCCAGCGTGGCCCCGGCCGGCACGGTGGGCGCGAAAGGCAGGGGATGCGCCCCGGGCGCGGGACACTTCGTATCCCCGCAGGAGCAGTCGCGGGCGGGCGCCGCGGCGCGGGCGCCGGGGACCACGTCCCAGCCCCACAGCCCGGTGTACTCCGCCACCGCCGTGCACTCCGAGGTCCGGCCGCCGCGGCGCCGGGCGGCGGAGCGGAACTCCTTGGTGCTGCGGCTGCCGCCGATCGTGAAGCCCATGCCCATGCCCCCTCCAACGGGTCGGACGTGCCGGTGGTTACGAAGCCGGTGGTGACAACCTCGGCGGAACCTCTGCCGGCAGCCCCGCCGCGGGGTGTCCCGTGGAGCTGCCCGGCGCACTCCTCGCCGCGCGCGCCCCGAGCGCACTCCAGTCCAACCGATCCGCTTTCACCTCGGTGTCAAGTGAATCGTGCCTGGCGGGTGGCGAGTTCATTCGAAGGGGTGGCGAATGGTGGCGTTTCTGGAATCGACCTCGCGGGAGGGGTGATCGTAGGATTACTTTCGGTGCACGAAACCGAAGGCGACCCGTCCGTGGGTATGCCGGAGGCAATACGTGAAGGACTTGTGAAGGTCCGTGGTGGCGCCCTGCGTCCCCGCCAGGGTTTCGTGTGGAAGATGCTGAGCGGATGGGGGCGTTCCAGTGAGCGGCAACGGCGCAAGCGGAACGATCGAGGATGCTGCTGCGCGCAATGACCAGCTGACCTCGTGGTTCGTCCGCAGCGGTTGGTCCAAGGGCGAGCTCGCCCGGCAGGTCAACCGCCGGGCCCGTCAGATGGGCGCCCACCACATCAGCACGGACACCTCCCGGGTGCGCCGCTGGCTCGACGGCGAGCAGCCCCGCGAGCCCGTCCCGCGCATCCTCTCCGAGCTGTTCTCCGAGCGCTTCGGCTCCGTCGTCGCCATCGAGCAGCTCGGCCTGCGCACCGCGCACCAGACGCCGTCCGTCTCCGGGGTCGACCTGCCGTGGGCCGGCCCGCAGACCGTCGAACTGCTCGGCGAGTTCTCCCGCAGCGACCTGATGCTCGCGCGCCGCGGCTTCCTCGGGACCTCGCTGGCCCTCTCCGCCGGCCCCGCCCTCATCGAGCCCATGCAGCGCTGGCTCGTCCCGGTACCGGCCGCAGACCCGGGACCGCGCGGGGCGGGGTCGACGGGGGCCCTCGGCGGCCACCGCCCGCCCCGGCTCTCCGAGCCGGAACTCGACCTCCTCGACGCCACCACCGTCATGTTCCGCCAGTGGGACGCCCAGTGCGGGGGCGGCCTGCGCCGCAAGGCCGTCGTGGGCCAGCTCCACGAGGTCACCGACCTGCTTCAGGAGAACCACCCGGCCCTGGTCATGAAGCGGCTCTTCAAGGTCGCCGCCGAGCTGGCCGAACTGGCCGGCTGGATGAGCTACGACATCGGCCTGCACCCCACCGCGCAGAAGTACTTCGTCCTCGCCCTGCACGCCGCCAAGGAGGCCGGCGACAAGCCGCTCGGCTCGTACATCCTCTCCGGCATGAGCCGCCAGATGATCCACCTGGGCCGGCCCGAGGACGCACTGGAACTCGTCCACCTCGCGCAGTACGGCAGCCGTGACTGCGCCGGCCCGCGCACCCAGGCCATGCTGTATGCGATGGAGGCCCGCGCGTACGCCAATATGGGCCAGCCCAGCCGCTGCAAGCGGGCCGTGCGGATGGCCGAGGACACCTTCTCGGACGTCGGCTTCGCGGGCGAGCCCGAACCCGACTGGATCCGCTTCTTCTCCGAGGCCGAACTGAACGGCGAGAACTCCCACTCCTACCGGGACCTGGCCTACGTGGCCGGCCGCAGCCCCATGTACGCCTCCCTCGCCGAGCCCGTCATGGAGCGCGCCGTCGAGCTCTTCGAGAAGGACGAGGAGCACCAGCGCTCCTACGCCCTCAACCTCATCGGCATGGCCACCGTGCACCTGCTCCAGCGCGAGCCCGAGCAGGCCGCCACCCTTGTCGACCGGGCCCTCGACGTGGCGGGAAAGGTGCGCTCCGAACGGGTGAACACCCGTTTGCGCAAGACCGTCGACACCGCCGCCCGTGCGTACGGCGACGTCGCCGAGGTGGTCCGGCTCACCGACCACCTCGCCTCTCGGCTCCCCGAAGCCGCAGAGGCCGTCTGACGGCCCACGCGGCCGCCCCGAAGGCCCCGGCCGCGGCAGTCACCCCGTGAAGCCCGATCAGGCTCCCCCAGCCAGGACATCCGGGTACTGCCGCGGCCGGTTCACCCTCCTGCGCCTGAACCGGCGCCGTTCTCGCGGGCGTGGTCGCGCGCCCTCGCGGTTGATCGATTGACGGTTCCCGCGTTCATCGCGTCGTAACAACCCGGACGCCTTCGTCATCGGAGCGAAACACCCAGCGGCGCCGCCGGAAACCGGCCTGCGCGAATCTCGGGGTCAATAACCGGCCAGCTTCCCCGGCTCGGCCGGACACCCCTTTTACGCCGCTCAGGTTTTCACGATCGCCCGCACGCGAACGTACCGACGACGAGGAGACGCCGATGGCATCAGCCATCACGACCCTCGCGGCAGACGCCCCGACGCTGTCTGCCGCGAACACCGGGTTCATGCTCATCTGCTCCGCCCTGGTCATGCTGATGACCCCGGGACTCGCCTTCTTCTACGGAGGCATGGTCCGCGTCAAGAGCAGCCTCAACATGCTGATGATGAGCTTCATCAGCCTCGGGATCGTCACGATCCTGTGGGTCCTCTATGGCTTCAGCCTCGCCTTCGGCACCGATGCCGGCTCCCTCATCGGCTGGAACTCCGACTACGTCGGCCTCAGCGGCATCGGGATCACCGAGCTGTGGGACGGCTACACCATCCCGGTCTACGTCTTCGCCGTCTTCCAGCTGATGTTCGCCGTGATCACCCCCGCCCTGATCAGCGGTGCACTGGCCGACCGCGTGAAGTTCGGCGCCTGGGTGCTGTTCACCGGGCTGTGGGTCACCGTCGTCTACTTCCCGGTCGCCCACTGGGTCTGGGGCTCCGGCGGCTGGCTCTTCGAGCTCGGCGTCATCGACTTCGCGGGCGGTACCGCCGTCCACATCAACGCCGGCGCCGCCGCCCTCGGCGTGATCCTGGTCATCGGCAAGCGCGTCGGCTTCAAGAAGGACCCGATGCGCCCGCACAGCCTCCCGCTCGTGATGCTCGGCGCCGGTCTCCTCTGGTTCGGCTGGTTCGGCTTCAACGCGGGCTCCTGGCTCGGCAACGACGACGGCGTCGGCGCGGTCATGTTCGTCAACACCCAGGTCGCCACCGCCGCCGCCATGCTCGCCTGGCTCGGCTACGAGAAGCTGCGCCACGGCTCCTTCACCACGCTCGGCGCGGCCTCCGGCGCGGTCGCCGGCCTCGTCGCCATCACCCCGTCCGGCGGCGCCGTCAGCCCGCTCGGTGCGATCGCCATCGGCGTCATCGCCGGTGTGCTGTGCGCCATGGCCGTGGGCCTCAAGTACAAGTTCGGCTACGACGACTCCCTCGACGTGATCGGCGTCCACCTTGTCGGCGGTGTCGTCGGCTCCCTGCTCGTGGGCCTCTTCGCCACCGGCGGGGTCCAGTCCGACGTGGCCGGCCTCTTCTACGGCGGCGGCCTGGAGCAGCTCGGCAAGCAGGCGATCGGGGTCTTCGCGGTCCTCGCCTACTCTCTGGTGGCGTCGGCGCTGCTCGCCTTCCTGCTCGACAAGACGATCGGGATGCGGGTGTCCGAGGACGACGAGGTCGCCGGTATCGACCAGGTCGAACACGCCGAGACGGCCTACGACTTCAGCGGAGCCGGTGGCGGAGCCGCCTCGCGGAGCACCGCCGCACCCACCCCCTCCGCGAGCAAGAAGGTTGACGCATGAAGCTGATCACCGCGATCGTCAAGCCGCACAAGCTGGACGAGATCAAGGAAGCCCTCCAGGCCTTCGGGGTACAGGGACTGACCGTCACCGAGGCCAGCGGCTACGGCCGCCAGCGTGGCCACACGGAGGTCTACCGCGGTGCCGAGTACCAGGTCGACCTCGTCCCCAAGATCCGCATCGAGGTACTGGTCGACGACTCCGACGCCGAGGAACTGATCCGGGTGATCGTGAGCGCGGCGGCCACCGGCAAGATCGGTGACGGCAAGGTGTGGAGCGTCCCCGTGGACTCGGTCGTCCGGGTCCGCACCGGCGAGCGCGGCGCTGACGCGCTCTAGCTGACAGGAGCTCCTGGGTGACGAGCGTCGAAGAGAACACGGACCACACGGCCGACTCGGGACCCAGCGGATACGCCGCGGCCCGGCTGCGACTCCTCCAGGAGGAGTCGCGGTCCGGGCCGTCGCGGCGTTCCGCCCTGGCCGGGCTGACCGACGAATGGCTGAACGCCCTGTTCACGTCCGCCGTACGGGAGACCGGCGTCCGCGGCGCCACCCTGGTGGCTGTCGGCGGCTACGGGCGGGCCGAACTCTCCCCCCGCAGCGACCTCGACCTGGTGCTGCTGCACGATGGCAAGGCGGAGCCGCGGGAGCTGAGCGCGCTGGCCGACCGCCTCTGGTACCCGGTGTGGGACCTCGGCCTCGCCCTCGACCACTCGGTGCGGACGCCCGGCGAGGCCCGCAGGACCGCCGCCGAGGACCTGAAGGTCCATCTCGGCCTGCTGGATGCCCGTACGGTCGCCGGCGACGCCGGACTCCTCGCCGGACTGCGCACCTCCGTACTGGCCGACTGGCGCAACCAGGCGGCCAAGAGGCTCCCCGAGCTGCACTCCCTGTGCCGGGAACGGGCCGAGCGGGCCGGGGAACTGCGCTTCCTGCTCGAACCCGACCTCAAGGAGGCCCGCGGCGGCCTGCGCGACGCCACCGCGCTGCGGGCTGTCGCCGCCTCCTGGCTGGCCGACGCCCCGCGCGAGGGACTCGCCGAGGCCCGGCGGCGGCTCCTGGACGCCCGGGACGCCCTGCACCTGGTGACGGGCCGGGCCACCGACCGGCTCTCCCTCCAGGAACAGGACCAGGTCGCCGACCGGCTCGGCCTGCTCGACGCGGACGCGCTGCTGCGCGAGGTGTACGAGGCCGCGCGCGTCGTGGCGTACGCGGGCGACGTGACCTGGCGCGAGGTCGGGCGCGTCCTGCGGGCCCGGGCCGCCCGCCCCAGGCTGCGCGGGCTGCTGGGCGCACGCGGCGACCGGGCGGCGGCCGCGCGGGCGCCCTTGGCCGAGGGCGTGGTGGAGTCCGACGGCGAGGCCGTACTGGCCTTGGCCGCCCGCCCGGACCGCGATCCCGTTCTCGCCCTGCGGTTCGCCGCGGCCGCGGCCCAGGCGGGCCTGCCCGTGTCCCTGCACGCCGTACGCAGGCTCGCGGCGCAGGGGAAACCGCTCCCGGTGCCCTGGCCGACCGAGGCGCGGGAACAGCTGATCACCCTGCTGGGGGCCGGGGAGCCGACGGTGGCCGTCTGGGAGGCCATGGAGGCGGAGGGCCTGATCACGCGGCTGCTCCCGGACTGGGAGCGGGTCCACTGCCGCCCGCAGCGCAACCCCGTCCACACCTGGACGGTGGACCGGCACCTGATCGAGACGGCCGTGCGGGCCTCGGCCCTCACCCGCCGCGTCGGCCGCCCCGACCTGCTGCTGATGGCCGCGCTCCTGCACGACATCGGCAAGGGCTGGCCGGGCGACCACTCGGTGGCCGGCGAGACCATCGCCCGCGACGTCGCCGCCCGGATCGGCTTCGGCCCCGAGGACGTCGCCGTACTCGGCACGCTCGTACGGCACCACCTGCTGCTGATCGACACCGCGACCCGGCGCGACCTGGACGACCCGGCCACGGTCCGCACGGTCGCCGACGCCGTGGGTTCGGTGGGCACGCTGGAGATACTGCACGCCCTGACCGAGGCGGACGCCCTGGCGACCGGGCCGGCCGCGTGGAGCGCCTGGCGGGGGTCGCTCGTCGCGGACCTCGCCCTGCGGGTCGCCGCCGTGCTGCGCGGCACCGCCCCGGAGGCCGGGGACCCGGAGATCCCGACCACCGAGCAGGAGCGCCTGGCGGTGGAGGCCCTGCGCACCCGCGAGCCGGTCCTGGCGCTCCAGGCCCGCCAGGAGGAGGACGCGGTCGGGGTGGACCTCGTCGTGGCCGTCCCCGACCAGCCGGGGGTCCTCCCGGCGGTGGCCGGGGTGCTGGCCCTGCACCGGCTCACCGTACGGGCGGCCGACCTGCGCTCCATGGAGCTCCCGGACCGGCTGGGGGAGGTCCTGGTGCTGCGCTGGCGGGTGGAGGCGGAGTACGGAGCGCTGCCGCAGGCCGCCCGGCTGCGTACGGATCTGGTCCGCGCCCTGGACGGCTCGCTCGACGTGCCGGCGAAGCTGGCGGACCGCGAGGCGGCGTACCCGCGGCGGCGCGGGGTGGTCCCGCCGCCGCCCCGGGTCACGGTGGTCCCGGACGTCTCCTCGCTGGCCACGGTCCTGGAGGTGCGCGCACCGGACGCCGTGGGCCTGCTGCACCGGATCGGGCGCGCGCTGGAGGCGGGGGGCGTGCGCGTGCGGAGCGCCCATGTCTCCACGCTGGGCGCGAACGCCGTCGACACCCTCTACGTCACCGCCCCGGACGGCAAACCGCTGGACCCCGCGGAGGCGGCCGCCCTGGCCGCATCGGTGACGGCCACCCTGTCGTAACCGGCCGCGGCCCCGCAGCCGGGCGCCGCGGCCCCGGACCTCCGCTCCTCACACGCCGGCGGGGCTGGAATTCGGGGCGTCCCGGCCCCGCCGGCGGCCGGTGGCGCGGGCGCGGGCGGAGCCGGAACGGACTGCCGGGTCCATCACGTGGTACGGCCGGATACCCTGGGGGACGACCACACGCCCCCGAACCCGAGGAATCGCGACCACCGTGTTCGATACGCTCTCCGACCGCTTGGCGAATACCTTCAAGGGCCTGCGCGGCAAAGGCCGGCTGTCCGAGGCTGACATCGACGCAGCGGCCCGGGAAATCCGTATCGCGCTCCTCGAGGCCGACGTCGCCCTCCCGGTCGTCCGCTCCTTCATCGCGAACGTCAAGGAACGCGCGCGCGGTGAAGAGGTCAGCAAGGCCCTGAACCCGGGCCAGCAGGTCCTGAAGATCGTCAACGACGAGCTCGTCACCATCCTCGGTGGCGAGACCCGGCGGCTGCGCTTCGCCAAGACCGCCCCCACCGTGATCATGCTGGCCGGTCTCCAGGGTGCCGGTAAGACCACCCTCGCCGGAAAGCTCGGCCTCTGGCTGAAGGGGCAGGGCCACGCCCCGCTGCTGGTCGCCTGCGACCTCCAGCGCCCCAACGCCGTCAACCAGCTGAGCGTCGTCGCCGAGCGCGCCGGCGTGGCCGTGTACGCGCCCCAGCCCGGCAACGGCGTCGGCGACCCGGTCCAGGTCGCGAAGGACTCCGTCGAGTACGCGCGGACCAAGCAGTACGACATCGTCATCGTCGACACCGCCGGCCGCCTCGGTATCGACGCCGAGCTGATGCAGCAGGCCGCGGACATCCGCGACGCCGTCAGCCCCGACGAGATCCTCTTCGTCGTCGACGCCATGATCGGTCAGGACGCGGTCAACACCGCCGAGTCCTTCCGTGACGGCGTCGGCTTCGACGGCGTCGTGCTCTCCAAGCTCGACGGCGACGCCCGAGGCGGTGCCGCGCTCTCCATCGCGCACGTCACCGGCAAGCAGATCATGTTCGCCTCGAACGGCGAGAAGCTCGACGAGTTCGACGCGTTCCACCCCGACCGCATGGCGGGCCGGATCCTCGACATGGGTGACATGCTCACCCTCATCGAGCAGGCCGAGAAGACCTTCTCGCAGGCCGAGGCCGAGAAGATGGCGGCCAAGCTCGCCAAGGGTCCCAAGGAGTTCACGCTCGACGACTTCCTGGCCCAGATGGAGCAGGTCCGCAAGATGGGCTCCATCTCCAAGCTGCTCGGCATGCTGCCCGGCATGGGTCAGATCAAGGACCAGATCAACAACATCGACGAGCGCGACGTCGACCGCACGGCCGCGATCATCAAGTCGATGACCCCGGCCGAGCGCCAGGACCCGACGATCATCAACGGCTCGCGCCGTGCCCGTATCGCCAAGGGCTCCGGCACCGAGGTCAGCGCGGTCAAGTCGCTGGTCGAGCGGTTCTTCGACGCCCGCAAGATGATGTCCCGCATGGCCCAGGGCGGCGGCATGCCGGGTATGCCGGGCATGCCCGGGATGGGCGGCGGCCCCGGCCGGCAGAAGAAGCAGGTCAAGCAGGCCAAGGGCAAGCGCAAGAGCGGCAACCCGATGAAGCGCAGGGAAGACGAGGCCGCGGCCGCGGCCCGCCGTGAGCAGGGCCCGCAGGCGATCGAGCCCGCGGCCGACGGCAACCCCTTCGGCCTTCCGGCGGGCGGCCAGGAGGGTCAGGACTTCGACCTTCCGGACGAGTTCAAGAAGTTCATGAAGTAACACCCGCGCAGGTGGGTGACCCGGGCCCCGGCCGTGTTCGCACGGTCGGGGCCCTGCCGTTCGCTGCTGGGGCGAAGGTCGGACTTATCCCATATGGTCGGCCGGGAGGATGGCCGAAGGAGGCGCCCCGTGCCCAGCCCCACCCCCGTACCTCCGCGCGACCGGGCCGACACCCCCTGGCGCTCGGAAGGCGCCCCGCCCGCCCCCGCGCCGAAGCGCAGGATGCCCGGCGGCTGGCGGGGGCTGATCCTCACCGCGCTGATCGTCTACCTGATCGCCAACCTGGTGCTCTCCTTCTTCAATGAGGGCGACGAGCCGACGATCTCGTACACCGAGTTCAGCAAGCAGGTCGCCGCCGGCAACGTCGCGAAGATCTACTCCAAGGGCGACGCCATCCAGGGCGAGCTGAAGGCCAAGCAGCCCCTGCCCGACGGCGACAAGGGCGACTACACCAGATTCGTCACCCAGCGCCCGGCCTTCGCCGACGACGCGCTGTGGGCCGACCTCACCCGGCAGAACGTGACCGTGACGGCCTCCCCGGTCGTCGTGCAGCGCAGCTTCCTCTCCAACCTGCTCATCTCGCTCGCGCCGATGCTGCTGCTGGTCCTCCTGTGGGTGGTCATCGCCCGCCGGATGGGCTCCGGGGCGGGCGGCATGGGTGCGCTCGGCCGCAAGGCCCCGCCCAGGCCCGTGGAGCTGGAGAGCGGCGCCCGGCGCACCACCTTCGAGGACGTGGCCGGGATCGACGAGGTCGAGGGGGAGCTCAACGACGTCGTCGACTTCCTCAAGAACCCGCAGGAGTACCGGAGGATGGGCGCCCGGATGCCCGGCGGGGTCCTGCTCTCCGGCCCGCCCGGCACCGGGAAGACGCTGCTGGCACGGGCGGTCGCGGGCGAGGCCGGGGTGCCCTTCTTCTCCGCCTCCGCCTCCGAGTTCATCGAGATGATCGTCGGAGTCGGTGCCTCCCGGGTGCGGGAGCTGTTCGCCGAGGCCCGCAAGGTGGCCCCCGCCATCATCTTCATCGACGAGATCGACACCATCGGACGGGCCCGCGGCGGCGGCAACGCCATGGGCGGCCACGACGAACGCGAGCAGACCCTCAACCAGATCCTCACCGAGATGGACGGCTTCTCCGGCTCGGAAGGCGTGATCGTCCTTGCGGCCACCAACCGCGCGGACGTGCTCGACCCCGCCCTCACCCGCCCCGGCCGCTTCGACCGCATGGTCGTCGTCTCCCCGCCGGACCGGGCCGGCCGCGAGGCCATCCTGCGCATCCACACCCGGGACATCCCGCTCGCCGAGGGCGTCGACCTCGCCCAGGTGGCCCGCATCACCCCCGGCATGACCGGAGCGGACCTGGCCAACCTGGCCAACGAGGCGGCGCTCCTCGCCGTCAAACGCCAGCAGACGCAGGTCACCCAGTCGGACCTGTCGGACGCGCTGGAGAAGGTCCAGCTGGGCGCCGAGCGACCGCTGGTCATGCCGGAGGAGGAGCGCCGGCGCACCGCCTACCACGAGAGCGGCCACGCCCTCCTGGGCATGCTCCAGCCCGGTGCCGACCCGGTCCGCAAGATCACGATCGTCCCCCGCGGCCGCGCCCTGGGCGTCACGCTCTCGACCCCGGACGCGGACCGGTACGCCTACACCGAGGAGTACCTGCGCGGCCGCATCATCGGCGCGCTGGGCGGCATGGCGGCCGAGCACGTGGTCTACGACGTGATCACCACCGGCGCCGAGAACGACCTGGAGCAGGTGACCGGCATCGTCCGCGGCATGGTCGGCCGCTGGGGCATGAGCGAGCGCATCGGCCGCCTCACCGCCATCCCCTCCGACGGGCAGAGCCCCTACGGCCTCTCCGCGGCCCCCGCCACCCTCGACGCCGTCGACCACGAGATGCGGCGCATCGTCGACGAGTGCTACCTGGAGGCCTGCCGCCTGCTGCGCGACCACCGCGACCGGCTGGACGCCCTCGCGCAGGCGCTCCTCGCCAACGAGACCCTGGACGAACCGGCCGCCTACGCCGCCGCGGGCATCACCCGGATGACGAAGGCGCACGGCACCGACTGAGGACCGGCCGCCGGTCGGGCCGTCAGCCCACCCGGGCGATCACGTACCGGAAGATGTTCGGCAGCCACACGGCGCCGTCGGACCGCTCGAACGGGTGAAGCGCCTCGGCCAGTTCCTTCCCCGCCAGCACGGGATCGGTCGTGCCGTCGTAGAGCCCGGTCGACAGCAGTCCGCGTACCGCGTTGTCCACGTCCGCGTACCCGAACGGGCAGAACACCCGCCCCGAACCGTCCGGCCGCAGCCCGGCCCGTTCCACCAGCGCGTCCAGGTCCCGCGGCGCGGGCCCGCCGCCCAGGACCGAGGGCGCCGTGCAGCGTTCCGCGGGGCCCCAGTCGGCCAGCACCACCGTCCCGCCGCGGCGGACCGCGGGCAGGGCCGCGGCCAGAGCCTGCGGGGCCGGGGAGAAGGCGAGCAGGGTGTCGTACGGGCGGGGCGGGGCCGGCGGCTCCGCCAGGACCTCGAGCAGTCGCTCGCGGGCCAGCGCCCGCCGGGCCGGATCCGCCTCCACGCCCGTGGCCACGGCTCCCCGTCCGGCCGCCAGCAGCAGGGCCAGGCCCGCCCCGCAGTCCAGGCCGAGCAGCCGGTCACCCGGCCCGACCTCCAGCCGGTCGTAGACCGCTTCGTACAGCGGTACAAGCATCCGTTCCTGGATCTCCGCCCAGTCCCGGGCGACGAGCGTCGCCGTCGGCGTCGGTGTCATCGAAAGAGCGCTCCTGATTCCGTGTCGCCCCCATGCCCCCGTTGCCAGAGAACTCCCCATTCGCCCTCGCGTCCAGAGGAGCGCGCCACCCGATTCACGTATCGCCTGCCCGGCGCCGTACGATTCGCGGCATGGCAAAGGCACCCGTTCTCACCCCGCAGGCGGAGGATTTCCCCCGCTGGTACCAGGATCTGATCAACAAGGCCGAGCTGGCCGACAACGGTCCGGTCCGCGGCACCATGGTCATCCGACCGTACGGCTACGGCCTGTGGGAGCGGATGCAGCAGGAGATGGACGCGCGTATCAAGGACGCGGGCGCCCAGAACGCCTACTTCCCGCTGTTCATCCCGCAGTCGTACCTGACGAAGGAAGCTGAGCACGTCGAGGGCTTCGCCCCCGAGCTCGCGGTCGTCACGCACGGCGGCGGCAAGGAGCTGGACGAGCCGGTCGTCGTCCGGCCCACGTCCGAGACGATCATCAACGACTACTTCTCCAAGTGGGTCCAGAGCTACCGCGACCTGCCCCTGCTCATCAACCAGTGGGCCAACGTGGTCCGCTGGGAGATGCGCCCGCGCGTGTTCCTCCGTACGAGCGAGTTCCTCTGGCAGGAGGGCCACACGGCCCACGCCACCTACGAGGACGCCCGCGAGTACGCCGCCCGCATCCACAAGGACGTCTACGGCGACTTCATGACGAACGTGCTCGGCATCGACGTCGTGCTCGGCCGCAAGACCGCCAAGGAGCGCTTCGCCGGCGCCATCAACACCCTCACCCTCGAGGGCATGATGGGCGACGGCAAGGCCCTCCAGCTGGGCACGAGCCACGAGCTCGGCACCAACTTCGCCAAGGCCTTCAACACGCAGTACCTGTCGAAGGAAGGCAAGCAGGAGCTCGTCTGGCAGACCTCGTGGGGCGTTTCGACCCGCATGGTCGGCGGCCTGATCATGTCTCACGGCGACGACAACGGACTGCGCGTCCCGCCGCGCCTCGCGCACGTCCAGGTCGTCGTCATGGCGATCAAGGGCGACGAGGCCGTGGCCAAGGTCCGCGAGCTGGGTGCTCAGCTCAAGGCCGCCGGCCTGCGCGTCTTCGTCGACGACCGCGTCGACACCCCCTTCGGCCGCCGCGCCGTGGACTGGGAGCTCAAGGGCGTACCGGTCCGCATCGAGATCGGCCCCCGCGACCTGGAGGCCGGCACCGCGATGCTGGCCCGCCGGATCCCGGGCGGGAAGACTCCCGTGCAGATCGACGCCCTCGCCGACCTGCTGCCCAAGGTGCTGGAGGAGGACCAGGCGCAGCTGCTGCGCGAGTCCCGCGAGCGCCGTGAGGCCCGTACGTCCGACGTCTCCACGATCGGTGAGGCCGCCGAGGCCGCCATCGCCGGTGGCTGGGCGCGGATCCCGTGGGCCGACCTCGGTCCCGAGGGCGAGGCGAAGCTGGCCGAGCAGGCCGTCTCCGTGCGCTGCCTGATCGCCGCGGACGGGTCGGTTCCGGAGACGGACGACGCCCCGGGTACGCTCGCGATCGTCGCGCGCTCGTACTGATCGGGCCCACAGGTCGGGCCCACAGGTCGGGCCCACAGGGCTCACGGCCCCGGCGCGCGGCTCGTCCCGCGCGCCGGGGCCGGTTCGTTTTGGTCGACGTTACGTACCGACTCCTCCTGGGATCGGCGCACCCGTCCTCGTCAGGACGCATGAGACTGAACTGACTGGTACGTGCAAAAAATTTGCAATGGCCCGGAATCGGAACACCCGGGCACCCCGGCTCGTTGTCACGACGTGAGCACGACACCACCTGTTCTCGCCGCAGAGCTGGCGCAGGCGTGGGCCGATATTCAGCGGTACCACCCCGAGCTGCCTGACCTTGCCGCGCCCGAGTCCCTGATCGGAGAGTCCTCGTCCGCCTGCGGCGCCGAACTCTCCTTCGAGCGACTGCTGCACGAGGCAGTCCACGGCATCGCCGCCGCCCGCGGTGTCCGTGACACCTCGCGCGCCGGCCGCTACCACAACCGCAGATTCCTCGCGATCGCCGAGGAGATGGGGCTGGACCACTCCGAAGAGCCGCACGCGAGCAGCGGCTTCTCCCTGGTCACGCTCAACCCGGAAGCGAAGAAGCGCTACCGGCCCACCATCGAGCGTCTTCAGCGCGCGCTGAAGGCGCACACGGCCGCCACCGCGGCCGACACCAAGCGCAGCTTCCGCGGCCCGGCGGCCCGGCACGGCTCCTCCGGCGGCGGTGTGCGCGTCAAGGCGGTCTGCGACTGCGGGCGCAACGTGCGGGTCGTCCCCTCCGTGCTGGCGCAGGCGCCGATCGTGTGCGGTGGCTGCATGAAGCCCTTCCGCATCCCCGACGTGGCCATCGCGGCGGCTTCCTGACCGCCTCCACCGCCGCCGGGGCCACCGCCCCACGGCGGACCGGCCGCCGGGCCACCGCTCCCACCGGAGCGACCGCCCACGGCGCGGGCGCGGGTGGCCCGTACCGCCGCACACCGGCGGTCCGTGCCGCGCGCGGCCCTGCCCCCGTCCTGCCCGCCCGGCTGAGCCCACCGCAGGCGTATGGCACAATGGCTAGCTGTACTCGACAGTCGCATAGGACCCCTCTCTCCTCCGGCTGACGCGTCCATCGGGCACCCGAGTACCGCAACCCCACGTGGCATCTCATGTGCCCAACCACGTCAAGTTCAGGAGACACCACTCCAGTGGCAGTCAAGATCAAGCTCAAGCGCCTCGGCAAGATTCGCCAGCCGCACTACCGCATCGTCGTCGCCGACGCCCGCACCCGCCGGGATGGTCGCGCGATCGAGGAGATCGGTATCTACCACCCGACCTACAACCCGTCGCGCATCGAGGTCAACGCCGAGCGTGCGCAGTACTGGCTGTCCGTCGGCGCCCAGCCCACCGAGGCTGTGCTCGCCATCCTCAAGCTGACCGGTGACTGGCAGGCCCACAAGGGTCTCCCCGCCCCCGCGCCGCTCCTGCAGCCGGAGACGAAGGAGAACAAGCGTCGCTCCTTCGACGAGTTCGCCAAGGCTCTCGAGGGCATCGGCGAGGGCAAGGGCGACGCCATCACGCAGAAGGCGAAGAAGGCCGACAAGAAGGCGGACGAGGCTGAGGCCGCCGCCGAGTCGACCGAGGCCTGATCATGCTCGAGGAGGCTCTTGAGCACCTCGTAAAGGGCATTGTGGACAACCCCGACGAAGTGCAGGTCGCCTCGCGCAACCTGCGCCGCGGGCAGGTGCTCGAGGTCCGGGTTCACCCCGACGACCTCGGCAAGGTGATCGGCCGCAACGGCCGCACCGCACGTGCTCTGCGTACCGTCGTGGGCGCCATCGGCGGCCGGGGCATCCGCGTCGACCTCGTCGACGTGGACCAGGTCCGCTGAGCAGTTGAATCACCGGCACGGGCCGGGGAGGGCGCAGGTCGCCCGCCCCGGCCCGAGTCGTTTCCGCCTCCGGGCGGGAGCGACCATTGATCTGAGCAACCACGCCGCAGCAAGGGAAGAGCACAGTGGAGTTGGTAGTCGCGCGGATCGGCCGCGCCCACGGCATCAAGGGTGAGGTCACCGTCGAGGTGCGCACGGACGAGCCGGAGCTGCGGCTCAGCCCCGGCGCCGTGCTCAGGACGGAGCCCGCGACGGTGGGACCGCTGACGATCGAGACGGGCCGTGTGCACAGCGGGCGTCTCCTGCTTCGCTTCGCGGGCGTCAAGGACCGCACCGGCGCCGAGGCGCTGCGCAACACCCTCCTGATCGCCGAGGTGGACCCGGCCGAGCTGCCGGAGGAGCCCGACGAGTACTACGACCACCAGCTGATGGACCTGGACGTGGTGCTGGCGGACGGTACCGAGATCGGCCGGATCACCGAGATCTCCCACCTGCCTTCGCAGGACCTCTTCATCGTCGAGCGGCCGGACGGCTCCGAGGTGATGATCCCCTTCGTGGAGGAGATCGTCGCCGAGATCGACCTGGAGGAGCAGCGCTGTGTCATCACCCCGCCGCCCGGGCTGATCGACGAGCGCGAGGCGATCGTGGTCTCCACCCGCGACGAGGAAGCGGCGCAGGCCGGGAACGACGCGGCGGACTCCGCCGACGCGGCCGACTCCACCGGCTCCGAGGACTCCGGGGACAGGGCCTGATGCGACTCGACGTCGTCACGATCTTCCCCGAGTACCTGGAGCCGCTGAACGTCTCCCTCGTCGGCAAGGCCCGTGCCCGCGGGCAGCTCGACGTACACGTGCACCACCTGCGGGACTGGACGTACGACCGGCACAACACGGTGGACGACACCCCGTACGGTGGCGGCCCCGGCATGGTCATGAAGACCGAGCCGTGGGGCGAGGCCCTGGACTCCGCGCTGGCCGACGGCTATGAGGCGGGCGCCCACGGGCCCGTCCTCGTCGTCCCCACCCCCAGCGGCCGTCCCTTCACCCAGGAACTGGCCGTGGAGCTCTCCGAGCGGCCCTGGCTGGTCTTCACTCCGGCCCGGTACGAGGGCATCGACCGCCGGGTCATGGACGAGTACGCGACGCGCATGCCGGTGTACGAGGTCTCCATCGGCGACTACGTGCTGGCGGGCGGCGAGGCCGCCGTGCTGGTGGTCACCGAGGCCGTGGCCCGGCTGCTGCCCGGGGTGCTCGGCAACGCCGAATCGCACCGGGACGACTCCTTCGCACCGGGCGGGATGGCGAACCTCCTGGAGGGGCCCGTCTACACCAAGCCCCCCGTGTGGCGCGGCCGGGACATCCCCGAGGTGCTGGTCAGCGGCCACCACGGGAAGATCGCCCGGTGGCGCCGGGACGAGGCCTTCCGCCGGACCGCGCAGAACCGCCCGGATCTGATCGAGCGCTGCGAGGCGGCCGGCTTCGACAAGAAGGACCGCGAGATCCTCTCCGTCCTGGGCTGGCAGCCGTCCGCCGACGGCCAATTTTGGCGTAGGCCGCAGGCCGTGGAAGAATAGGCGGCTGCTGTGTGCTCGCGGGCGCCCCTGCCACAGGGGGACCGTCGTCCGCCGGCCCCACAGCTCCCGAATTCTCTACGGAAACCCGCACTGGCGACCTGTGGCGTCATGCGAAGAAAGCAGACGAAGAACATGTCTCACCTGCTCGATGGCGTCAACGCCGCCGCGCTCCGCTCGGACGTCCCGGCCTTCCGCCCGGGTGACACGATCAACGTGCACGTCCGCGTGATCGAGGGCAACCGCTCCCGTATCCAGCAGTTCAAGGGCGTAGTCATCCGCCGCCAGGGTGCCGGTGTCTCCGAGACCTTCACCGTGCGCAAGGTGTCCTTCAGCGTCGGTGTGGAGCGTACCTTCCCGGTCCACTCCCCGATCTTCGAGAAGATCGAGCTCGTCACCCGCGGTGACGTTCGCCGCGCCAAGCTGTACTACCTCCGTGAGCTCCGCGGCAAGGCCGCGAAGATCAAGGAGAAGCGCGACCGCTGAGGTCACACCCGGAGTCCGGAGGCGGCCGGATAGGCTCGCTTCCGATGGACACCGAAGCACCTCACACGCAGCGCGGCCACTCTTCCCCCGTCGAGGGGGACGAGCGGCCGCGTTTTGCGTTCTCCCGGACCCGGTGGACCGCTGGTGGGCGCCCCCTGACGTGGCGCCGCGCCGGAGTGCTCGGTGTGCTCTGCACCGTCTTCCTGCTGCTGCTCAGCAATTTCGTGATCCAGCCCTTCCTGATCCCGAGCCGCTCGATGGAGCCGACCCTCCGGGTCGGGGACCGGGTGCTGGTCAACAAGCTGGCGTACCGCTTCGGCGAGCAGCCGCGCCGCGGGGACGTGGTGGTCTTCGACGGGACGGGCTCCTTCGTACGGGAACGCCCCGAAGGCAATCCGGTCGGTACCGTGCTGCACGGCGCGGCCTCGGCGCTCGGACTGGCGGAGCCCTCCGACACCGATTTCGTGAAGCGGGTCGTGGGTGTCGGAGGGGACGACGTGGTGTGCTGCGACGCGGGAGGACGGGTGTCGGTGAACGGTGTGCCGCTGGACGAGCCGTACCTGCACCCGGGGGACGCCCCCTCGGCGGTGCCCTTCCGGATCGTCGTACCTCTTGGGACCCTGTGGGTCATGGGTGATCATCGTTCCCAGTCCCGCGACTCGCGGGACCACCTGGGGGAGCCGGGCGGGGGGATGGTGCCTGTGGAGAAGGTGATCGGGCGGGCCGACTGGATCGGCTGGCCCGTCTCGCGCTGGGGTTCCACGGGCGGCGGTCATGGGTAGCCGCGGGCGGCCGAAGGGCGGACGGGACTGGGATTTCGACCCCGAACCCGAACCCGACCCCGAACCCGAGCCCGAGCCCGAGCCGGATCCCGTACCGCCTTTGTTGGTGCGCGGCGGCCGGGTGGAGGGCGGCCGGGCCGAACGACGCCGGACGGCCCGCAAGGTGCGCCGTCGCCGCCGCACGCGCCGGGCCGGCGAGCTGCCGCTGCTGGTGGTCGTCGCGCTGTGCATAGCCCTGCTCCTCAAGACCTTCCTGGTACAGGCCTTCTTCATCCCGTCGGGCTCGATGGAGCAGACCATCCGGATCGGCGACCGCGTCCTCGTGGACAAGCTGACCCCGTGGTTCGGCTCCACGATCGAGCGCGGTGACATCGTCGTGTTCAAGGACCCCGGCGGCTGGCTGCGGGGCGAGGCGGCCCGCCCGGCCAAGGACCCGATCGTGGTCAAGCAGGTCAAGCAGGCGCTGACCTTCATCGGCCTGCTGCCGTCGGCCGACGAGCAGGACCTGATCAAGCGGGTCATCGGCGTCGGCGGGGACACCGTCAAGTGCTGTGACAACCGGGGCCGGGTCACCGTCAACGGCTCCCCGCTCGATGAGCCGTACGTGAACCCGGGCAACTCCCCCTCGGACATCCCGTTCGAGGTGCAGGTACCGGAGGGCCGGCTCTTCGTGATGGGTGATCACCGCGCGAACTCGGCCGATTCCCGCTTCCACCTCGACGAGGGCTTCGGGGGCACGATCGCCGAGAGTGGGGTCGTGGGGGAGGCCGTCGTTATCGCCTGGCCGTTCGGTCACTGGACCAAGCTGGAGCAGCCGGCGACCTTCCGCATGGTGCCCGATCAGGCACGGCGGGAGGGACGCGGTCGTCGGCGGCGCCGTCGGGGCGCGCCGTTCGCATAGTGTGTCCTCGATCTCCCGCGCCTTAGGGAACTCCCGCTCGTTAAGGGAGGGGAGGGCCTGTGTCGGACTCGACGCGGGCGGCGATCGCGAGTGAGGAGTGGGTGTGGGGGACGTGGCGGTAGGCGCACGATCCGGACGCGACGAGGGCGAGGAGCGTCCGGACGACGACGCCGTCGAGCGCGAGGCCGGAATCGAGGAGGACGGCGCCGCCAAGGAGCACGCGCACCGTTCCTTCTGGAAGGAGCTGCCGCTCCTCATCGGCATCGCCCTGCTGCTGGCCCTGCTGATCAAGACCTTCCTGGTTCAGGCGTTCTCGATCCCGTCCGACTCGATGCAGAACACTCTGCAGCGGGGGGACCGGGTGCTGGTGGACAAGCTGACCCCGTGGTTCGGGTCCGAGCCGGAGCGGGGCGAGGTCGTCGTCTTCCACGACCCCGCGAACTGGCTGTCCGGGGAGCCCACTCCCGAGCCGAACATCTTCCAGCAGGTGCTCAGCAAGATCGGCCTGATGCCGGACGCCGCCGAGAAGGACCTGATCAAGCGGACCATCGCCATCGGCGGGGACACGGTCGAGTGCAAGAAGGGGGGACCGGTCGTCGTCAACGGCAAGGAGCTGGACGAGCCGTACATCTACCCCGGCAACACCCCTTGCGACGACGCCCCGTTCGGCCCGATCACCGTGCCCAAGGGCAAGATCTGGGTCATGGGCGACCACCGGCAGAACTCCCAGGACTCCCGCTACCACATGCAGGACTCCACCCAGGGCTTCGTGCCGGTCGACAAGGTCGTCGGACGCGCCGTCGTGGTCGCGTGGCCGCTGACCCGCTGGTCCACGCTGCCCGTCCCGGAGACCTTCGACCAGCCGGGCATCGGCAACCAGGCCGCGGCGACCGCGCTCGGCCTCGGGGCCGCGGGCCTCGCGCCGGTCGGGCTCGGCTCGGCCGCGCTGGGGCTCGCCGGAGCCGTTCCGCTCGTCATGTGGCGCCGACGGAAGCTGACCAGCGGCCGTACCGACGGGTAGGGTGCCGCCCAGGTCGACGATCCCGAAGTGTGTGGGGGCGCTGGAATGGGCGGAACACAAGCAATACGCAGTGGCAGCGATGGCCGCGGCGGTCTCGGCAACGTGTTGTCGGGAATCGCCGTGGCCATCGGCTTTGCCCTCTTCCTGGGCGGCTTCGTGTGGGGAGCGGTCGTCTACCGGCCCTACACGGTGCCCACCGACTCGATGATGCCCACGGTGCGGCCCGGGGACCGGGTGCTGGCCCAGCGCATCGGCGGCGGTGAGGTGCGCCGCGGGGACGTGGTCATCTTCAGCGATTCCCAGTGGAGCGACTCGCCGATGGTCAAGCGGGTCGTCGGCGTCGGAGGCGACACCGTGAAGTGCTGCGGCGCGGGGGGCGAGCTGACCGTGAACGGCACCCCGCTGGACGAGCCGTACGCGGACACCACCAGGCCCGACACCGGCCTGGCCATGCCGCCCGGCCAGAGCGCGCCCGCCGGGACCCCCTTCGAGGTGACGGTCCCCGAGGGCAACCTCTTCCTGCTGGGCGACCGGCGGGCCGCCTCCCTGGACTCCCGGGCCCACCTCCAGGAGGCCGGGCAGGGCACCGTGCCCCGTTCGGCCGTCAGCGCCCGCGTAGACGCCCTGGCCTGGCCCTCCGCGACGATGGTGGAGCGGCCGGCGACGTACGCCGCCCTGCCCGGCGGGATCTCGCGGCCCGGGCCGCTGCGGCTCCAGGTGGTGGCGGTGCTGGCCGGCGCGGCCCTGGTGGTGCTGGGGGCCGCGTACGGGCCCGTCGCACGGCTCCTGGGGCGCGGGCGGCGCAAGGAGCGGGCCGGTGTCAGCTGACCCGCCCGGGGAGCACGGCGGCCGGAAGGTGTCGCGGGTGATCCTCCTGGACCCGGCCGACCGGATCCTGCTGCTGCACGGCTTCGAACCGGCCGACCCCTCGGACGACTGGTGGTTCACTCCCGGCGGCGGGCTGGAGGGGACGGAGAGCCGGGAGCAGGCCGCGCTGCGCGAGCTGGCGGAGGAGACGGGGATCACCGAGGTGGAGCTGGGCCCGGTGCTGTGGCACCGCTACTGCTCCTTCCCCTTCGACGGGCGGCGTTGGGAGCAGGACGAGTGGTACTTCCTGGCCCGTACCACCCGGACGGCCACCGAGATGGGCGGCCTCACCGAGCTGGAGCGGCGCAGCGTCTCCGGAGCGAGGTGGTGGACCTCCGAGGAACTTCTCGCGGCACATGAGACGGTGTACCCGACCAGACTCGCCGAGCTGCTCCGTACGCTGCTCGACGACGGTCCTCCGGGTGAGCCGGTGGTCCTGGCCCCGGAAATCGTTTAGGGGCACATGGGCCTGGCGCACAATAGGGGGACGCACGGCTGAAGGGGAACATGCCATGAGTGCCGAGGACCTCGAAAAGTACGAGACCGAGATGGAGCTGAAGCTCTATCGGGAGTACCGCGACGTCGTCGGGCTGTTCAAGTATGTGATCGAGACGGAACGCCGTTTCTACCTCACGAACGACTACGAGATGCAGGTGCACTCGGTTCAGGGGGAGGTGTTCTTCGAGGTCTCGATGGCCGACGCCTGGGTGTGGGACATGTACCGGCCGGCCCGCTTCGTGAAGCAGGTGCGGGTGCTGACCTTCAAGGACGTGAACATCGAGGAGCTCAACAAGAGCGATCTCGAACTGCCCGGCAGCTGAGCGGCCTCACCCGCAGGGGTGAGGCCGTTGTCCACAACGGGCGGGTTGTCCACCAAGATCCACAAGGTGGGCGGGGGCGCGGGACATTCGGTGCCGGAGGTGGTGCCGGATGAACGCTAAGGGCGTGGCACAGCAGGCATTGGGGCGGTACGGCGAGGAACTCGCGGCGCGGCGGCTGACCGCGGCCGGGATGACCGTGATCGCCCGGAACTGGCGGTGCCGCAGCGGGGAGATCGACATCGTCGCCCGGGACGGGGACGCCCTCGTCGTGTGCGAGGTCAAGACCCGCCGGGTGGGTGCCTTCGAGCATCCGATGGCCGCCGTGCGGCCCGCCAAGGCCGAGCGCCTGCGCGGGCTAGCCGGGCGCTGGCTCGCCGACCACGGCGGACCACCCCCGGGAGGGGTGCGCATCGACCTCGTCGGGGTGCTGCTGCCGCGGCGCGGCGCCCCTCTCGTGGAACACGTCAGGGGGGTGGCCTGATGGGCTTCGCGCGCGCCTGCTCGGTGGCCCTGATCGGCGTCGACGGCGTGGTCGTCGAGGTCCAGGCCGATCTGGAGCCGGGGGTGGCCGCCTTCACCCTGGTGGGGTTGCCGGACAAGACCCTGGTCGAGAGCCGGGACCGGGTACGGGCGGCCGTGGTGAACTCCGGCGCGGCCTGGCCCCAGAAGAAACTCACGGTCGGGCTCAGCCCGGCCTCCGTACCCAAATCAGGCGCCGGATTCGACCTGGCCGTCGCGGCGGCCGTGCTCGGAGCGGCCGAGGTGGTCGACCCGGGCGCGATCGCCGACCTCGTCCTGATCGGGGAGCTGGGGCTGGACGGCCGGGTGCGCCCGGTCCGGGGGATCCTGCCCGCCGTCCTCGCCGCCGCGGAAGCCGGCTACCGGCAGGTGGTGGTCCCTCAGCAGTGCGCGGCCGAGGCCGCGCTCGTCCCGGAGGTCTCGGTGCTGGGCGTCCGCAGCCTGCGCCAGCTGATCGCCGTCCTGACCGGCGGGGAGGTCCCCGAGGAGGAGCCCGGCGACCCGCCGGGCCGGCCCGATCCGATGCTGGCCGGGCTGCTCGTCCCGGGCGCCGGACTGGGAACGGGCCTGGCCCGCGCCCGTCCCGGCCGGGAGGGCGGCGAGGGCGGCGAGGGCTTTCCCGACCTCGCCGACGTGGCCGGGCAGCACACGGCGCGCCGCGCCCTGGAGGTGGCGGCCGCCGGAGGGCACCACCTCTTCCTCAGCGGCCCGCCCGGAGCGGGCAAGACCATGCTGGCCGAACGGCTGCCCTGGCTGCTGCCGCCCCTCACCCGTCAGGATTCCGTGGAGGTCACGGCCGTCCACTCGGTCGCGGGAATCCTGCCGCCCGGCGAACCGCTGGTCGCCCGGCCGCCCTACTGCGCGCCGCACCACTCGGCGACCATGCAGTCCCTCGTGGGCGGCGGGACCGGGATCCCGAGGCCCGGGGCGGTCTCCCTGGCGCACCGGGGCGTCCTCTTCCTGGACGAGGCCGCGGAGTTCCACAGCCGGGCCCTGGACGCGTTGCGCCAGCCCCTCGAATCGGGGCACGTGGTCATCGCCCGCGCCGCCGGGGTGGTAAGGCTGCCCGCGCGGTTCCTCATGGTGCTCGCCGCGAACCCGTGCCCGTGCGGGCGGCACACCCTGCACGGGGCCGGGTGCGAGTGCCCGCCGTCGGTGATCCGGCGCTACCAGGCGCGCCTGTCCGGGCCGTTGCTCGACCGGGTGGACCTGAGAGTGGAGGTCGAGCCCGTGACCCGCGGCGACCTGCTGGGGCAGGGCGGCCGTGGGGAGTCCACCGCGGTGGTCGCCGACCGGGTGCGCCGGGCCCGCGAGCGCGCCGCGGCCCGGCTCGCCGACACGCCGTGGCGGCTCAACTCCGAAGTACCCGGGCAGCAACTGCGCACCCGGTGGCAGGCGGGACCGGGAGCGCTGGCTCCCGCCGAGCGCGATCTGGAACGGGGCCTGCTCACCGCGCGGGGGCTGGACCGGGTGCTGCGGGTCGCCTGGACCGTGGCCGACCTGCGGGGGAGGGACCGGCCCGAGGCGCTGGACGTGGCCGTGGCCCTGGAGCTGCGGACCGGGATCGCCCGCGGGGCGATGTCCGCGCCGGGAGCCGGGACATGACCGGCGCGGGGGACGGGGAACTGCTGGCGCGGGCCGCGCTCACCCGAGTGCTGGAGCCCGGCGACGCGCACGGCGGGCGATGGCTGCGGGAGTTCGGCGCGGTGGGGCTGATAGGGCAGCTCACCGACCCCGGGGCGGAGCCGCACACGCCGTCGGGCGTGGGAGCGGAGCGGCTCGCCGGGTACCGCAGGCGGGCGGCGCTGGCCGACCCCGAGCGGGACCTCGCCCTGGCCGCCGAGGCCGGAGGCCGGTTCGTGTTCCCGGGATCGGCGGAGTGGCCGACCCAGCTCGACGACCTCGGTGACGAACGGCCCGTCGGGCTGTGGCTGCGGGGCCGGCCGAACCTCCGCACCTGGGCGCTGCGTTCGGTCTCCGTGGTCGGGGCCCGCGCCTGCACCCCGTACGGAGCGCACATGGCCCAGACGCTGGCCGCCGGGCTCGCCGAGCGGGGCTGGGTCGTCGTCTCGGGCGCCGCGTTCGGGATCGACGGCGCCGCCCACCGCGGCGCCCTCGCCCCCGGCGGCGCGACCGCGGCGGTGCTCGCCTGCGGGGTGGACGTCGCCTACCCGCGCGGACACGCCGGGCTGCTCGGCCGGATCGCCGGGCAGGGGCTGATCCTGGGGGAGCTGCCCCCGGGCAGCCATCCGACCCCCAGCCGGTTCGTCCTGCGCAACCGGGTCATCGCCGCCCTCACCCGGGGCACGGTCGTCGTCGAGGCCGCGCACCGCAGCGGCTCCCTGGTCACGGCCCGGCGGGCGCAGCGCCTGGGGCGGTTCACCATGGGCGTCCCCGGGCCCGCCACCAGCGGACTCTCCGCCGGGGTGCACGAGCTGCTGCGAGGGGAGGCCGTGCTCGTGACCGATGCCGCCGAGGTGGTCGAGCTGGTCGGATCCATGGGCGAGCTGGCTCCCGAGCGGCGCGGCCCGGTCCTGCCCCGGGACCTGCTGGACCGCGACACCGTCCGTGTGCTCGAGGCGCTGCCGGCCGGGCGCACGGCGGACGTGCGCGAGTTGGCACGTGCCTCCGGCACCGGCGTCGATGAAGTCATCGGCAGACTGTACGAACTTCACTCTCTGGGGTTCGTCGAACGGCAGGGCGACGGCTGGCAGTTGAGCAGACAAACGGCTGGAGGAGGCACACAAACCGGAGGCGACCGGCGAGGCGGTCGTTGACCTGGGGTGTTCCGGTGAAAGAGTGAAAGCGATGAGAGACGCGGTCTTCCCGGTAGCGGTCACCGGGACCGAGCGCCATGCGCCGGTTCCGGGTCCCGCGCGCGAGTCGGGGCGCCAATCGGGCCCCGCACCATCCCGTACTCTTCGCGCACCGCGACAATCTCGTCACGCTACGCTCCCAAGGAATCCGGCTCCGGCAAAGGCGAAGCATGCCCCAGCACACCTCAGGGTCCGACCGCGCTGCTGTGCCCCCCGCTGCCCGCGGCGGCGTGCGGTCGACCGCGCCCTCGTCCCTGGAGGTGCTGTGGCGCTCGTACAAGGAGTCGGGTGACGAGCGGCTGCGGGAGCAGCTGATCCTGCACTACTCGCCGCTGGTCAAGTACGTCGCCGGCCGTGTCAGTGTGGGCCTGCCGCCCAACGTGGAGCAGGCGGACTTCGTCTCCTCCGGGGTCTTCGGCCTGATCGACGCCATCGAGAAGTTCGACATCGACCGGTCGATCAAGTTCGAGACGTACGCGATCACCCGGATCCGCGGCGCGATGATCGACGAGCTGCGGGCGCTGGACTGGATCCCCCGCTCGGTCCGGCAGAAGGCGCGCGCCGTGGAGCGGGCCTACGCCACGCTGGAGGCCCAGCTGCGGCGCACCCCGACGGAGATCGAGGTCGCCGGGGAGATGGGGATCGCTGTGGAGGACCTCCACACCGTCTTCAGCCAGCTCTCACTGGCCAATGTCGTTGCCCTGGAGGAGTTGCTGCACGTCGGCGGGGAGGGCGGCGACCGCCTCTCGCTGATGGACACCCTGGAGGACACCGCCGCCGACAACCCGGTGGCGGTGGCGGAGGACCGCGAGCTGCGGCGCCTGCTGGCGCGGGCCATCAACACCCTGCCCGAGCGGGAGAAGACCGTGGTCACCCTCTACTACTACGAGGGCCTCACGCTGGCCGAGATCGGCAACGTCCTGGGCGTCACCGAGAGCCGGGTCAGCCAGATCCACACCAAGTCCGTCCTGCAACTGCGCGCGAAGTTGGCGGATGTGGGGAGGTGAGCTTGCGGTACCTCCGTAGAGTGGATGCGTGCCCAGGATTCGAGCGGCCTCCGTGGCCGAGCACCGGTCGATGCAGCGCGGCGCCCTCTTGGACGCTGCACGATCCCTGCTGTCCGAAGGCGGTACGGAGGCGCTGACCTTCCCCGCCCTCGCGGAGCGGACCGGGCTGGCCCGGTCCTCCGTGTACGAGTACTTCCGCTCCCGCGCCGCCGTGGTCGAAGAGCTGTGCGCCGTGGACTTCCCCGTGTGGGCCGCCGAGATCGAGGCGGCGATGGAGCGGGCGCAGTCGCCGGAGGCGAAGATCGAGGCGTATGTGCGCAGCCAGTTGGGGCTGGTGGGCGACCGGCGCCACCGTGCGGTGGTGGCCATCTCGGCCAGCGAGCTGGACGCGGGCGCGCGGGAGAAGATCCGTGCGGCGCACGGTGGGCTGGTGGCGATGATCGTCGAGGCGCTGAGCGGCCTGGGGCACGCGGAGCCGAGGCTGGCCGCGATGCTGTTGCAGGGGGTCGTGGACGCGGCGGTGCGGCGGATCGAGCTCGGCGCGGCGGAGGACCCCGTCGTCGTGACGGAGGCGGCCGTCGCCATGGCCCTGCGGGGCGTCCGGGGCTGAGGCCCCGGGGCTCCGCCCCGGACCTCGCGCCTCAAACGCCGGCGGGGCTGAAGAAGGGGTGCTCGGCAGGTAGCAGGCGGGGTGTGGGGCGGGGGAGGAGGGCCAGGGGGTTGAGGTACTCCTCGCCCGCCAGCAGGCCCCAGTGCAGACACGGGGCCGGGCAGTGCGAGCCCTCCGTCAGGACGGCCACCACCTGGCCCGCTCTGACCTGCTCCCCCTCCGTGACCAGGGGCCGGACCGGCTCGTAGGTCGTGCGCAGGCCGTTCGGCAGGGCGAGCGAGAGGACCCCGCGGCCGGCGACGGGGCCGGCGTGGTGGACCAGGCCGTCCGCGACCGCACGGATCTCCGCGCCCACCGGGGCCGACAGGTCCACGCCGCGGTGACCGGCCGTGTACGGGGTCGGCGGCGGGTCCCACCAGCGGGCCACCGACAGCGGAGCAGGCAGCGGGCGGACCCCGGGAAGGGCCGGCTGGGTCAGGGCCGGCTGGGCCAGGGTCAGGGCCAGGAGCAGGCTGAGCAGCAAGGTCGTCATGGACCACAGCGTCCCGCGCCCACCCGGGCCGCCGCCGCGGCCTGTGGACGACCGGGGCGCTGTGGACAACGGCGTCACCCGGCATACCGCCGGGTCACGTACACTTCTTGTGGCGATCCGGGTCACCGGGTCGACTTCGCACGCCCCGGCGCCAGGCTGAAACAGCCAGGTGACAGCGTCTCTCGGTCCCCTCATGGGGGCAGGGCGCGGTGGGGCGTCAGGAACCAAACCGAGAAACCAAGGAGATGGCCATGGCCGTCGTCACGATGCGGGAGCTGCTGGAAAGCGGCGTCCACTTCGGTCACCAGACCCGCCGTTGGAACCCGAAGATGAAGCGCTTCATCTTCACGGAGCGCAACGGCATCTACATCATCGACCTGCTGCAGTCGCTGTCGTACATCGACCGCGCCTACGAGTTCGTGAAGGAGACCGTCGCGCACGGTGGCTCCATCATGTTCGTCGGTACCAAGAAGCAGGCCCAGGAGGCCATCGCCGAGCAGGCGACGCGCGTTGGTATGCCGTACGTCAACCAGCGGTGGCTGGGTGGCATGCTCACCAACTTCTCCACCGTCTACAAGCGCCTTCAGCGTCTGAAGGAGCTTGAGGCGATCGACTTCGAGGACGTCGCGGCCTCGGGTCTCACCAAGAAGGAGCTCCTGGTCCTCTCTCGCGAGAAGATCAAGCTGGAGAAGACCCTCGGTGGTATCCGTGAGATGTCGAAGGTTCCCAGCGCCGTCTGGATCGTCGACACCAAGAAGGAGCACATCGCCGTCGGTGAGGCGCGCAAGCTCCACATCCCGGTCGTCGCGATCCTCGACACCAACTGCGACCCCGACGAGGTCGACTACAAGATCCCGGGCAACGACGACGCGATCCGTTCCGTCACCCTGCTCACCCGCGTGATCGCCGACGCCGTTGCCGAGGGCCTCATCGCCCGCTCCGGCGCTGCGACCGGCGACTCGAAGCCGGGCGAGAAGGCCGCCGCCGAGCCGCTCGCCGAGTGGGAGCGCGACCTGCTCGAGGGTGACAAGAAGGCCGACGAGACCGAGGCCGCCCCGGCTGCCGAGGCTGTCGTCGAGGCTCCGGCCGCCGAGGCCACCGAGGCTCCGGCCGCCGAGGCCGCCGAGGCCACCGAGGCTGTCGAGACCCCGGCCGCCGAGGCTGTCGAGGCTCCGGCCGCCGACGCCGACGCCGAGCAGGCCTGACCCACTGAGAGCGCCCGGCGTTCACTCGCCGGGCACTCGCAGCACGGACGATGACGGCGGGGGAGCCGCGCCACAAGCGCGGCGCCTCCGCCGTTCACCCGTAGATCTACGACTTCGAGAGAGAATCACAGACTCATGGCGAACTACACCGCCGCTGACGTCAAGAAGCTCCGCGAGCTCACCGGCGTCGGCATGATGGACTGCAAGAACGCGCTGGTCGAGTCCGACGGCGACGTCGACAAGGCCATCGAGGCCCTCCGTATCAAGGGTCAGAAGGGCGTCGCCAAGCGCGAGGGCCGTTCTGCCGAGAACGGTGCCGTCGCCTCCCTCATCGCCGACGACAACACCTCCGGTGTCATCGTCGAGCTGAAGTGCGAGACGGACTTCGTCGCCAAGGGCGAGAAGTTCCAGGCGGTGACCAACCAGATCGCCGCGCACATCGCCGCGACCTCCCCGTCCGACATCGAGGCGCTGCTCGCGTCCGAGATCGAGGCCGGCAAGACCGTCCAGGCGTTCGTGGACGAGGCCAACGCCAACCTCGGCGAGAAGATCGTCCTGGACCGCTTCGCGCAGTTCACCGGCGGTTACGTCTCGGCGTACATGCACCGCACCATGCCCGACCTGCCGTTCCAGATCGGCGTCCTGGTCGAGCTGGACAAGGAGAACGCCGAGGTCGCCCGCGGCGTCGCGCAGCACATCGCCGCGTTCTCCCCGCAGTGGCTGTCCGCCGAGGATGTTCCGGCCGACAAGGTCGAGTCCGAGCGTCGCGTGGCCGAAGAGGTCACCCGCGCCGAGGGCAAGCCCGAGGCTGCCATCGCGAAGATCGTCGAAGGCCGCGTCAACGGCTTCTTCAAGGAGAACACCCTCCTTGGCCAGGCGTACGCCCTGGACAACAAGAAGTCGGTCCAGAAGGTCCTGGACGAGGCCGGTGTCACCCTGGTGCGCTTCGCGCGCATCAAGGTCGGCATCTGAGTCCGTCCGTACGCGACGGACACCGGACCCCGGTAGGGTCTGAGGCAGTCGTCCGCGCTCGCGCGAGGCGACCGCAGATCTGACGAGGAGGCCATTGCCGTAGAGGGAACCGCAAGGACCCACCGGCAATGGCCTTCTTCGTATGTGCACGAGGAGATCTCCATGAATCAGGGCGTGGACCCCCACACCGCATCCGACGACAAGAGCGACCAGGACAAGAAGGGCCGCCGCTTCATGCTGAAGCTGTCGGGCGAGGCCTTCTCCGGTGGCGGAGGACTGGGCGTCGACCCCGACGTCGTTCACGCCATCGCGCGTGAGATTGCCGCGGTGGTCCGCGACGGCGCGGAGATCGCGGTCGTGATCGGCGGCGGCAACTTCTTCCGCGGCGCCGAACTGCAACAGCGCGGCATGGACCGGGCCCGGTCCGACTACATGGGCATGCTCGGAACCGTCATGAACTGCCTCGCACTCCAGGACTTCCTGGAGAAGGAGGGCATCGACTCCCGCGTCCAGACCGCCATCACCATGGGCCAGGTCGCGGAGCCGTACATCCCGCTGCGTGCCGTGCGGCACCTGGAGAAGGGCCGCGTCGTCATCTTCGGCGCCGGCATGGGCATGCCCTACTTCTCCACCGACACCACGGCCGCCCAGCGCGCCCTGGAGATCGACGCCGAGGCCCTGCTCATGGGCAAGAACGGTGTCGACGGGGTCTACGACTCCGACCCCAAGAAGAACCCGGACGCGGTGAAGTTCGACGCGCTGGAATACAGCGAGGTCCTCTCCCGCGACCTCAAGGTCGCCGACGCCACCGCCATCACGCTCTGCCGTGACAACAAGCTGCCGATCCTCGTGTTCGAGCTGCTTGCCGAGGGCAATATCGCCCGCGCCGTCAAGGGTGAGAAGATCGGGACGCTCGTGAGCGACCAGGACACCCGGGCCTGAGCAGTCCGTTCACGGACCGAGCGGGCCCCGCACCGGCCCGCCAGACCCGCCCGCCCGCCTGAACCATCCATTTCTGACATGCAGGAGCACGTGGTGACCGAAGAGATCCTCCTCGAGGCCGAGGAGAAGATGGAAAAGGCCGTCGTCGTCGCCAAGGAAGACTTCGCCGCGATTCGCACCGGTCGTGCGCACCCGGCGATGTTCAACAAGATCGTGGCGGAGTACTACGGCGCCATCACGCCCATCAACCAGCTCGCCTCCTTCTCGGTGCCCGAGCCGCGCATGGCGATCGTGACCCCGTTCGACAAGAGCGCCCTGCGCAACATCGAGCAGGCCATCCGCGACTCCGACCTCGGTGTCAACCCGAGCAACGACGGCAGCATCATCCGGGTGACCTTCCCCGAGCTGACGCAGGACCGCCGCAAGGAGTACATCAAGGTCGCGCGCACCAAGGCCGAGGACTCGAAGATCTCGCTCCGCGCCGTCCGCCGCAAGGCCAAGGACGCCCTTGACAAGCTGGTCAAGGACAAGGAGGCCGGCGAGGACGAGGTGCGCCGCGCGGAGAAGGAGCTCGACGACACCACCGCGAAGTACGTCGCGCAGGTGGACGAGCTCCTCAAGCACAAGGAAGCCGAGCTCCTCGAAGTCTGATGAACGACACTTCCTGGCAGCCGGAGCCGGTTCCGGCGGGTCCCGCATACGATGCGCAGGTGGGCCCGCACACTCGGCCCATGCCCATCGTGCCCGATGCCGCCGGCCGTAACTTCGACGACCGGGAAGCACGCGATCGGGGGGTCGTCGCCGACAGCGACCCCCTCTTCCGCGCCGATACGCCGCCGCAGGAGCCCATGCCCAGCCCCCCGCCTCCGCATGCCCAGCAGCCGCAGGACGCCTCTCCCCCGCCGCCCAAGAAGCGCGCGGGCCGGGACCTGCGTGCGGCCATAGGGGTCGGCGTGGGCCTCGGCGCGGTGATCTTCGCCTCGCTGCTGATCGTCAAGGCCGTCTTCGTCGGCGTCATCGTCGTCGCGGTCGTCGTCGGTCTGTGGGAGCTCACCTCCCGGCTGCAGGAGCAGAAGGGCATCAAGGCACCGCTGGTCCCGCTCGCGGTCGGCGGCGCCGCCATGGTCATCGCCGGATACGTCCGGGGGGCCGAGGGCGCCTGGGTCGCCATGGCCCTGACCGTGCTGGCCGTCCTCGTGTGGCGGATGACCGAACCGCCCGAGGACTACCTCAAGGACGTCACGGCCGGCGCCTTCGCCGCGTTCTACGTGCCCTTCCTGGCCACGTTCGTCGCGATGCTGCTCACCGCCGACGACGGCTCCCAGCGCGTGATCACCTTCCTGCTGCTGACCGTGGTCAGCGACACTGGGGCCTACGCGGTCGGCTGGCGCTTCGGCAAGACCAAGCTCGCGCCGCGCATCAGCCCCGGCAAGACCCGCGAGGGGCTCTTCGGCGCGGTGGCCTTCGCGATGGCGGCCGGCGCGCTGTGCATGGAGTTCCTGATCGACGGCGGCTCCTGGTGGCAGGGCCTGCTGCTCGGTCTCGCGGTCGCGGTCAGCGCCACCCTGGGCGACCTGGGCGAGTCGATGATCAAGCGGGATCTCGGCATCAAGGACATGGGCACCCTGCTGCCGGGACACGGCGGGATCATGGACCGGCTGGACTCCCTGCTTCCCACGGCCCCCGTGGTGTGGCTGCTGCTGGCGGCCTTCGTGGGTACCGGCTGACCCGTCCGGGTTATCCTGGAAAGCGCGCCACTCATAAGTGGTGCGCTTTCCCGTTTTTACGGGATGGACCCGTGAGCTCTCCGGGCACCGGGCGTGCCATCACGTCGACTCCGCTTGTGTGCGGAGATCGCCCGCCCAGGGTTCGTCAGATTTGAGGAGTACCACTCATGGCCCCCCGTCCTGTTCCGGGTGAGCTTACTTTCGTCGCCCCTCGCGGGGCCAAGAAGCCGCCCCGGCACCTCGCCGACATGACCCCGGCCGAGCGCCGCGAGGCGGTCGCCGCGATCGGCGAGAAGCCGTTCCGGGCCAAGCAGCTCTCCCAGCACTACTTCGCGCGGTACGCGCACGACCCGGCCGAGTGGACCGACATCCCGGCGGGCTCGCGGGAGAAGCTCCAGCAGGAGCTGCTGCCGGACCTGATGAACGTCATCCGGCACATCTCGTGCGACGAGGACACGACCCGCAAGACCCTGTGGAAGCTGCACGACGGCACGCTCGTCGAGTCCGTACTGATGCGCTACCCCGACCGGGTCACCATGTGCATCTCCTCGCAGGCCGGCTGCGGCATGAACTGCCCGTTCTGCGCCACCGGCCAGGCGGGCCTGGACCGCAACCTCTCCACCGCCGAGATCGTGCACCAGATCGTCGACGGCATGCGCGCGCTGCGCGACGGCGAGGTCCCCGGCGGCCCGGCGCGCCTGTCGAACATCGTCTTCATGGGCATGGGCGAGCCGCTGGCCAACTACAACCGCGTGGTCGGCGCCATCCGCCGGCTTACGGACCCGGAGCCCGACGGCCTGGGTCTGTCGCAGCGCGGTATCACCGTCTCCACCGTCGGTCTGGTTCCGGCCATGCTGCGCTTCGCCGACGAGGGCTTCAAGTGCCGCCTGGCCGTCTCGCTGCACGCGCCCGACGACGAGCTGCGCGACACCCTCGTGCCCGTCAATACGCGCTGGAACGTCCGCGAGGTGCTGGGCGCCGCGTGGGAGTACGCCGAGAAGTCCGGCCGCCGGATCTCGATCGAGTACGCCCTGATCCGCGACATCAACGACCAGGCCTGGCGCGGTGACCTCCTGGGCAAGCTGCTCAAGGGCAAGCGTGTGCACGTCAACCTGATCCCGCTGAACCCGACGCCGGGCTCCAAGTGGACCGCCTCGCGGCCCGAGGACGAGAAGGCCTTCGTGGAGGCCATCGCCCGCCACGGCGTGCCCGTGACGGTACGGGACACCCGGGGCCAGGAGATCGACGGCGCGTGCGGCCAGCTGGCTGCCTCGGAGCGGTAGATTCCGCCTGTTCGACGTAATTCGGCCACGGGGTACCCTGTGGCCGAACCAATTTCATATTCCGACAGGGGAGCGCCACAGCGCTGAGAGTGCGGTATCCGTCATCCGCAGACCCTCTGAACCTCGCCCCGGTCATTCGGGGTAGGAAGTTCGGTCACCACTCTTGCTGTTGCGCCCTGCCCGGCGTCCGCTCCCGCGGAGCGCCGGGCAGGGCCGCGTCTTCTCCTGGACATCCCAGGAGGAATTCACCAATGAGCACCACCAAGAAGATCGCGGGCGCCGCGCTCGCGGCCGCGCTCGGCGTCACCACGCTCAGTGCCTGCGGCGGCGGCGACGCCAAGGACAAGCCCGCCGGCGCGAGCGAGGCCCCGAAGTCCAAGACCGTCACGCTCGTCTCCCACGACTCCTTCAACGTGACCGACACGGTCCTCAAGGAGTTCGAGCAGCAGAGCGGCTACACGGTCAAGGTCCTGAAGTCCGGCGACGCGGGCACCGCGCTGAACCAGGAGATCCTCACCAAGGGCTCCCCCCGCGGCGACGTGTTCTTCGGGGTGGACAACACCCTCCTCTCGCGCGCCCTCGACAACGGCATCTTCACGCCGTACGAGGCCAAGGGCCTGGCCGGGGTGAAGCCCGAGTTCGTGCTCGACAAGGAGCACCGGGTCACCCCGATCGACTCCGGCGACATCTGCGTCAACTACGACAAGGCCTACTTCGCCGAGAAGAAGCTCGCCCCGCCGCAGACGCTGGACGACCTGATCAAGCCGGAGTACAAGAACCTGCTGGTCACCGAGAACGCCGCGACCTCCTCGCCCGGCCTCGGCTTCCTGCTCGCCTCCGTCGGCAAGTACGGCGACGAGGGCTGGAAGGACTACTGGAGCAAGCTGAAGGCCAACGGCGTCGAGGTCGTCGACGGCTGGGAGCAGGCCTACAACGAGCGCTTCTCCGGCTCCGCGGGCGGCAAGAAGGCCAAGGGCGACCGCCCGCTGGTCGTCTCCTACGCCTCCAGCCCGCCGGTCGAGGTCCTGTACGGCGAGCCGCAGCCGGCCGAGGCCCCCACGGGCGTCGCCACCGGCACCTGCTTCCGGCAGATCGAGTTCGCGGGCCTGCTCAAGGGCGCCAAGAACGAGGAGGGCGGCAAGGCCCTCGTGGACTTCCTGGTCAGCAAGAAGTTTCAGGAGGACATGCCGCTCCAGATGTTCGTGAACCCCGTGACGAAGGACGCCGTCCTGCCGGAGCTGTTCACCAAGCACGGCGTGGTCGTCGAGAAGCCGGAGAACGTGGCTCCGGAGACCATCGCCAAGAACCGTGAGCAGTGGGTCAAGGCATGGACCTCGCTCGTCGTGAAGTAGGCGGTACCAAGGAGCCGGGCGCGGCGCCGGGGGGCGCCGCGCCGGGCTCCGGCCCCCGCGAGGGGGTGCGGGCGACCGCCGTGCGGCTCGCCCTGATGGCCGTCCCCCTCGCCTTCTTCGGGCTGTTCTTCGCCTACCCCGTCGCCGCGATCGTCGGGCGGGGCCTCAAGACAGACGAGGGGTGGCAGTTCGGCCGGTTCGCGGAGGTGCTGAGCCGCCCCGACATCGCCGACGTCCTGTGGTTCACCACCTGGCAGGCGTTCGCCTCCACCGTGCTCACCCTCGTGATCGCCCTGCCGGGCGCGTACGTCTTCGCCCGCTTCGAGTTCCCCGGCAAGCAACTGCTGCGGGCCGTGGTGACTGTTCCCTTCGTGCTGCCGACCGTGGTGGTCGGCACCGCCTTCCTCGCGCTGCTCGGGCGGGGCGGACTGACGGACGAACTCGTGGGCGTCCGGCTCGATACGACCGTCTGGGCGATCCTGCTCGCGCACGTCTTCTTCAACTACGCCGTCGTCGTCCGCACGGTGGGCGGGCTGTGGGCCCAGCTGGATCCGCGCCAGGAGGAGGCCGCCCGGGTACTGGGCGCCGGACGGTTCGCCGCGTGGCGGCGGGTGACGCTGCCCGCGCTGGTCCCGGCGGTGGCCGCCGCCTCGCTGATGGTCTTCCTGTTCACCTTCAGCTCCTTCGGCGTCGTACTCATCCTGGGCGGGCCCGCGTACTCCACCCTGGAGGTGGAGGTCTACCGGCAGACCGCGCAGCTCCTGGACCTGCCGACGGCCGCCGTGCTGACGATGGTGCAGTTCGCCGCGATCGGCGGGATCCTCGCCGTGCACGCCTGGACCGTGCGCAAGCGCGAGACCGCACTGCGGCTGGTGGACCCGGGCCGCACCACGCACCGGCCGCGCGGCGGGGCCCAGCGCACGCTGCTGGGCGGGGTGCTGCTGACCATCGCGCTGCTGATCGTGCTGCCTCTGGGCGTGCTGGTCGAACGGTCCTTCGACACCCCCGGCGGCTACGGCCTCGGCTTCTACCGGGCGCTTCAGGACGCGGGCGCCGGTGGCGGGACCTTCCTGGTGGCGCCCGTCGAGGCGATCTGGAACTCCCTGCAGTACGCGCTCGCCGCCACCGCGATCGCCCTGTTCGTCGGGGGACTCGCGGCCGCGGCACTGACCCGGCGCGGTGGCCGCTTCGTACGGGGCTTCGACGCGATGCTCATGCTCCCGCTCGGGGTGTCCGCCGTGACGGTGGGCTTCGGCTTCCTGATCACCCTGGACGAGCCGCCGCTGGATCTGCGGACCTCGTGGATCCTGGTGCCGCTGGCCCAGGCCCTGGTGGGCGTGCCCTTCGTCGTACGGACCATGCTGCCCGTGCTGCGCGCGGTGGACGGGCGGTTGCGGGAGGCCGCCGCGGTGCTCGGCGCCTCGCCCTGGCGCGCCTGGCGGGAGGTGGACCTCCCGCTGGTGCGGCGCGCGCTGCTGATCGCGGCCGGGTTCGCCTTCGCGGTGTCGCTGGGCGAGTTCGGCGCGACCGTGTTCATCGCCCGGGCGGACCGGCCGACGCTCCCGGTGGCCGTGGCACGGCTGCTGGGCCGGGCCGGTGAGCTGAACTACGGGCAGGCGATGGCCCTGAGCACGATTTTGATGCTGGTGTGCGCGGCGTCCCTGCTGGTGCTGGAGCGACTGCGGCCCGACAAGACCTCCGGAGAGTTCTGATGACACTGCTTCAGCTGGAAGGGGTGTCGGTCCGCTTCGGTGAGCGCGCGGTCGTGGACGCCGTGGACCTCGCCGTCGCCGAGCACGAGGTCGTGTGCGTGCTGGGGCCGAGCGGGAGCGGCAAGTCCACGCTGCTGCGGGTGGTCGCCGGGCTCCAGCAGGTCTCCGGCGGCCGGGTCCTGCTGGGCGGGGCCGACCAGGCCGGCGTACCGGTGCACCGGCGGGGCGTGGGCCTGATGTTCCAGGACCACCAGCTCTTCCCGCACCGCGACGTCGGCGCGAACGTCTCCTTCGGGCTGCGGATGCGGGGGGCCGGGCGGGCCTCGTGCACGGCCGAGGTCGCGCAACTGCTGGACCTGGTCGGGCTCCCCGGGGCCCAGGGCCGGGCGGTGGCCTCCCTGTCGGGTGGCGAGCAGCAGCGGGTGGCGCTGGCCCGGGCGCTGGCGCCGTCGCCGCGGCTGCTGATGCTGGACGAACCGCTGGGGCAGCTGGACCGGGGGCTGCGCGAGCGGCTCGTGGTGGAGCTGCGCGGCCTGTTCTCCCGGCTGGGCACGACCGTACTGGCCGTCACGCACGACCAGGGCGAGGCCTTCGCGCTGGCCGACCGGGTGGTGGTGATGCGGGACGGCCGGATCGCGCAGGCCGGGACCCCGCTGGAGGTGTGGCAGCGGCCCGCGTCGGAGTTCGTGGCGCGCTTCCTCGGCTTCGAGAACGTGGTCCCGGCCGCGGTCTCGGGTACGGAGGCCGCCACCGCGTGGGGCACGGTGGCGGTACCGGCCGGATCCCCCGAGGGGGAGCAGCGGCTGCTGATCCGCCCGGCCGGGGTCGTGCTCCGCGCGGAGGGCCTGCGGTGCGAGGTGGTGTCCCGCACCTTCCGCGGCACCCACGTCGCCCTGCTGCTGAGGCCGCAGGCCGGTCCGGTGCTGGAGGCCGAGTGCGGGCCGGCGGGGGCGCCGGCCGTGGGGGACCGGGTCGCGGTGACCTTCACCCCCGCCGAGGTGGTCGTACTTCCGCCGGAGACCTCCTAGCCGTCAGGGGCGGATGCCGTCGCAGGCGATCGGCAGGTGGCGCGGGCCGCGCAGGACCGCGTTCTGGCGGTACTGGGGCGGGTCCTCCAGCAGCCGCGGATTCTCCAGCCGACGGGCCAGCTCGCTCAGCGCCAGCTGGGCCTCCTGCCGGGCCAGCGGCGCCCCGAAGCAGCTGTGGATCCCGCTGCCGAGGCCGAGGTGCTGGATGTCCTTGCGGTCCGGGTCGAACCGGTCCGCGTCCTCGAAGCGCTTCGGGTCCCGGTTCCCGGAGGCCAGCATCAGCCACAGGGACGCGCCCTTGGGGATGGTGACACCGGCCACCTCGATGTCGGAGAGGGTGGTGCGCTGGGGCAGCAGCTGCACGGGCGGCTCGTAGCGCAGCAGCTCCTCGACGATCGGGACGGCCAGGTCGGGGTTGTCGCGCAGCCGCCCGAGGACCTCCGGGTGGCGCAGCAGGGTCAGCATGCCGTTGGTGATGAGGTTGACCGTGGTCTCGTGGCCCGCGATCAGCAGCAGTGCGGAGGTGCTGAGCGCCTCCATGGTGGTCATCGCGCCGTCCGGGCCGTCCGCCGTAGCCAGCTGCGACAGCATGTCGTCGCCCGGCTTCTTGCGGCGCTCCTCGATCAGCCCGGCCAGGTACATGCCCAGTTCCATGCGGGCGTCCATGGAGCCCTTGCCCTGCTGCGTGGGGTCCGCGTCCGGGTCGGGGTCCAGGCTGGCGGCAAGGGTTTCCGCCCAGACGTGGAAGCGCGGCTCGTCCTCGCGCGGTATGCCGAGCAGCCGGCAGATGACCGTGACCGGGAACGGGTACGCGAACTGGTCGACGAGGTCGATCCGGTCGAGTTGGCCGGTCTCCACGATGCCGTCGATCAGCCCGGAGACGAGGCCGCCGAGTTCGTCGCGCATGTCGTGCACCCGGTGGGGGGCGTGCGGCGGCCCGAACGGCCGGTTCGTCATCCGGCGCAGGCGGTCGTGGTCGGGCGGGTCGAGCTTGAGGAAGGACGGGGGCAGGGTCGTCCCCTCCTCGTCGGACTGGCCCCCCAGCGGATCGTTCCCGGTCGCCTTCAGGTTCTTGGCGTCGGAGCTGATCCGCGGGTCGTGCAGGAGGCTGTGAATCTCGTAGTACGTGCTGATGACGTACGGGCCGTCGCCGTCCTGGGACACCGGGGTCTTGCGGAGCTCCTCGTACAGCGGGTACGGATTCGCGCGGTTCGCGTAGTCGATGATCTCCCGCAGCAGGGCTTGTGTCATGACAGGTCCTCGTGATCCTCGGGGGAGGGCGCGGTGGTGCGCGGCCGATCGTGCGCGGGGATGAGGGTCATCTTCCGGGGGTGAAGGTCAGCTTCCGGTCGTCCGGCGAATAGCCGCTCAGCGTGATGGTCGGCCCGTGGGTCGGGACCGAGGGGTCGGGGAAGTCGGCCGGGACCGGCTTGTTCCCCTCGGGCCTGCGGTCCACCGTGGAGAACGGCGGGGGGAACGGTGCGGTGGCCTCGATCTGCTGCTCGTAGAACGGCAGCCACCGGCAGTTGTCGAAGGTGACGGCGGCGATCATGCGCCCCTGGTACCCGTACACCGCCGCGAACCTGCGCTCGGCGAGCGAGCCCTGGGTGATGAGGATCTCGGTCCCCATCGGCGGCACCCCGACCGACTTGATGTTCACGCCGAACTGGGAGGACCAGAACGCCGGAACCCACAGGTGGGGGCGGCGGTCGGTGCTCTCGCTGAGCATGTTGTGCGCGGCGGTGTCGGCCTGGGCGACGGCGTTGCCCCAGTGCTCCAGCGACAGGAACTGGTAGCCGAACAGGGCGTGCGGGGAACGTGCCACGTCACCCGCCACATAGATGTCGTCGGTGACGATGCCCCGGACGTCGAAGGCCCGGCAGCCCGCGTCGCAGGCGATGCCCCGCGGACCCGCTCCCAGCCCGGAGCCGGCCAGCCACTCGGTGTTGCGCTGTGCGCCCAGCGATACGACCACCACGTCCGCCTCCAGGGTCGACCCGTCGGAGAGGTGCGCGGCGCGGACCCGCCCGGAGGGATCGCCCTCCAGCGAGGTCACCATGACCCCGGTCCGCAGGTCGACGCCGTTCTCGCGGTGCATCTCGGCCGCCACCGCGCCGATCACCCCGCCCAGCGCACCGACCAGCGGCGCATCGCCCCGTTCGGCGACGGTGACGTCCAGGCCGCGCTCCCGGCACGCGGAGGCGATCTCGGACCCGGTGAACCCGGCTCCGATGACCAGCACCCGGCGGGGACCGGCCGCCAGCGCCCGTTGCAGCCCTTCGCCGTCATCGCGGGTGCGCAGCACGAAGACGCCCTTCAGGGAGCCCTCCTCCGGGTTGGGCCAGGGCCGGGCGCGTACGCCGGTGGCGATCAGCAGCCGGTCGTACTCGACCTCGTTGCCATTGCCGAGCTTGACCCGGCGGGCTGCCATGTCCAGGCCCGTGGCCGGGACGCCCAGGCGCCAGTCGGCGTCGATCGCCCGGCGGCGGGGGAGCGCCGTGTGGTCGGCGACCGCGCTGCCCAGCAGGACCCCCTTGGACAGCGGAGGCCGGTCGTACGGCTCGTACGGTTCGTCGCCGATCATCGTGAGCGAACCGGCGAAGCCCTTCTCGCGCATGGTCTCGGCGGCCCGCAGTCCGGCCAGTGAAGCACCGACGACGACGATGCGGCCCTCGCGCTTGAGGCGTTCCAGGGATCCGTCGTGTGTTCCCGCTACGGTCACCGTGTGCCTCCGGAAGGAGAGCCGGCTCCGGCCACGGCGTTCGGGGCGGCCATGTTCGCCACGTCCTCGTCCGTGATCTCCAGGAGGATGGCCTGGACCGGGCAGGCGGCCACGGCGCGCAGGACGTTCTCGCGCTGCTCGGGATCGGCGTCCGGGTTGTAGAGCAGCGACTCGTCGCCGTGCATGGCGAAGACATCGGGAGCGAGGAAGGCGCACTGGGCGTATCCCTGGCATCGGTTGAGGTCGACGACAAGCCTCATGACGGTTCTGCCTTTCGCTCGGCCGCCCTCCCCGTCACCCCCCCCCGGAACCCCCGGTTCCGTCCTTTCCCACCAGCATGCACGCGGCACCCGGAGGGCGCCTGCCGGAGTAAATATCCACAGGTCAGGGCGGGTCGGTGTGGGTCGCGGGGATGTGTTGGGCAGGGCCTCGCCGCACGCGCAGGATGTACACGCTGATGACCAGGGCCCAGGCCGGGAACACCATCTCGACCCAGGGCACTCCGGCGGCGACCACCAGCAGGACCAGACCGACGAGGGTGCCCAGCATCGCCAGCGACTTGGGGAAGACGTTCAGCATCCGCCCGATGGTCGAGGTCGCGAGCACGAAGACGGCCGCCATCCGCATGGCGTACGTCGCGAGGAGGGTGTACGCGTAGTGGCGGCCGAAGTCGGAGGGCGTGTCCTCGGAGAGCACCGTGCCCGCCGCCGCGGCGGACGCGAACAGGGTGGCCACGAAGACGAATCCGCTGCCGAGGAACACGGTGGCGACGAACCGGTCCTCCGCCTCGCCCGTGTGCGCGCGCAGGGCGCCCATGAACCAGAGGAAGAAGATGCCCGCGAAGGGCACGATCTCCAGCGCCACTTGGATCGCCCAGCGCTTGTCAGGGTCGATGGGCGCGGAGGCGGCGTCGTCCGACGGGACGGCGATCCGCATCAAGGCGATCGCCACCGCGAGCAGCACGGCGAAGGCGATTCCGGCCATCCCGGCCGCGCGCGGCGTCTGGAGACGATTGGTCGTGGGACTCACGAACCCTCACTCTCTCCCCCGGTCCAGCAAGCGGCAGCCGCCGCCGCGCCACCACCGGGGGCGGCCGACCGGGTGAGGGCATCCGGTCGGCCGGCGGGTCAGCGAGCCGGCTCCGGCACCGGCTCGGCCGCCCCTTCGCCGGCGCCCTCGTCGACCCCCTCGTGCTTGCCGTACCAGGCGACCGCGACCGCTCCGGCGACGGCCATGACGAAGCCGAGCACCGCCAGCCAGGCCAGGCCCTGGCGGGAGGCGTCGCCGAGCCACAGGACGCCGATCGCGCCGGGGAGGACCGTCTCGCCGACGACCAGGGCTGCCGTGGCGCCGTTGACCGAGCCGATCTGCAGGGCGATCGTGTGCAGGTACATGCCACCGATGCCCGCCACCAGGATGGCGTAGAGGGCCGGGTCGGTGAGCAGGGTGGCGAGGTCGAACGGGTCGACGCCGTTCAGGATCCGCACGCCCACGCCGAGCGCGCCGAAGCCCAGGCCCGACAGCAGGCCCGCCAGGATCGCGGCCCCGCCGCCGAGGAGACGTACGGCCACGGTGCCGCCCACCATCAGCAGCAGGGTGATCCCCAGCAGCCACCAGTGCGTGGACATCGGCGCGTGGTGGCCGCCCTCGTGGCCCGCGGCCGTCGCCAGCAGCACGAGCGCGGTGCAGACGACCCCGATCGAGGTCCATTCCTTCCGGCTCAGCCGGATGCCCAGCATCTTCACGCTCAGCACGGCCGTGATCACCAGGTTGGCGCTGATCACCGTCTGGGAGAGGAAGAGGGGAAGAAGCCGCGCTGCCAGCGCCCCGAGCCCGAAGCCCACGAAGTCCAGGATGGTGCCGACGATGAATTCCCAGGTCATCGCCGCTTTCGCGGTGGACGACAGATTGGGGCCGCCGTGGGCGGTGGTCCCGGAGGCGGTCGGGGACATCCGTGCGGCGCGGCGCGAACCGACAGCTTGCAGCACGGATCCCGTGCCGTAGCAGATGGACGCCGCGATGGCGGTCAGTAGGCCTATGAGCACGAAGGGCTCCGTTCACGTCTGGCAGGTTGCGCGGTACCTCTCCTGAGACGTGAGAACCGACCGGTAAGTTGCTTCCGCGACTCAGCTCATTGACGCGAGGACGTCCGGGACCTCGTCGACCGAGTCGACGAGCGCGATCCGGGACTCCATTGCACGGCCGCGGGCCAGCGCCCGCAGCAGGGGCCACGCCGGGAGGTGCTCGGTCCAGTGCGTGCGTCCGACCAGGACCATCGGCGCCGGTTCGCCCCGCGACTCGTAATAGTTCGGCGTCGCGTTGTCGAAGATCTCCTGGACCGTGCCAGCGGCGCCGGGCAGGAAGACCACGCCCGCGGTGGAACGGGCCAGCAGCCCGTCCTCGCGGGTGGCGTTCGCGAAGTACTTCGCGATGTGCCCCGCGAAGGCGTTCGGCGGTTCGTGCCCGTAGAACCAGGTCGGGATGCCCACCGAGTCCCCGCCGGCCGGGAAGCGCTCGCGTACGTCGAAGGCCGCGCGCGCCCACTCGGAGACCGACGGCGTGAAGGAAGGGGCCTTGGCCAGCAGCTCCAGGGCCTCCGCCAGGGCCTCGTCCGGGGCCGGGGCCAGGTAGGCGCCGAGGTTGGCGGCCTCCATCGCGCCCGGGCCGCCGCCGGTGGCGACCGTCAGCCCGGACCTGGTCAGCGCCCGGCCCAGCTCCGCCGCACCGCGGTAGTCCGCAGCGCCGCGGGCCATGGCGTGGCCGCCCATCACGCCCACGACCCGGGCACCGGCGAGGTGCTCGTCGAGGGCGTCGGAGATGGCGTCGTCGTGGATGGAGCGCAGCATCGAGGAGAAGACGTCGCCGTCGGACTTCGTTTCCTGGAACCAGGCGTACGCCTCGGCGTCCGGGGTGGCCTCATATCCGTCGGGCAGCCCGGTGAAGAGCTCCTCGGGCGTGTAGAGCACCCCCCGGTACGGGTCGAACGGCAGGTCCGGAACGGGCGCGAAGACCAGCGCGCCGTCGGCGCGGACCTTCACCGCCGCGTCGGGCTCCATCGAGCAGCCCAGGAACACGGCCGCCGAGGAGTCCGTGGCCAGCAGCGCGAAGGTCCGCTCCAGCAGGTTCACCGACTGGATCCGGTAGCCGCTGAGCGAGCCGCGTGCCACGACCTGGTCGAATTCGGCGAGCGTCTCGATCTCGATGTCTGGGGTGAGCATTCGGCCCACCCTAAGGGCTGTTCAACTCAGCGGGTCAGTGCCAGAGACGTCAGCTGCGCCACACCCCAGCTGAGCGGAAGACACACGGCCAGGAGCGCCGTGGCCCGCAGACTCGCGGCGCTGCGCAGGACGTTGGACGGGGCTCCGAGGGCGAGAAGGGCGGTACGTCCTGGTTCGCGGCTGCCGCGGGCCTCCACCACGGATGTGAGAAGGGTCGCGGCGGCGCACAGGGCCACCAGGAGGGCGGCCGGCCAGGTCAGCGGACCCAGCGGGATGGGCAGCCCGCCCCGGTCGCGCAGGGCGAGGGCGGTCAGGGCGGCCGCGGCCACCGCGCACAGCACGCCCAGCGGCGGGCCGATCCGGGAGGCCTCCTGCTGGAGGATCCGCCCGGCGAGCAGCCGCAGCGCGCCCGGCCGTACGGCCTGGACCAGGCTTCCGCAGGCGTGGGCGAGACCCGGTCCGGCCAGGGCGAGCCCGATCGCGGTCATGGACCAGCCGACGAGCACCCCGGTGCCGGTCCGGCCCGCGTAGGCCAGGCCCGCGAGCCCGCAGGCGGTCAGGGTGATGCCCCAGGGCAGTCCGGTCTGCGGGGGCAGCGGAGCGCGCGGGCGGAGCGCGAGGGCGGCGGCGGCCGAGCCGGTCAGCGGGAGCAGCACGAGCAGGGTGAGGGCGCCCGCCACGGGCAGCGGCTGGTCGGCGTGGAGCAGCTTCGCCCCGGCCCCGTCGAACGGCAGCCCGGCCACGTCCCCGCGCAGGTGGAGGAAGACGGCCAGGGCCAGGGCGGCGCCCAGCGCGCAGGCGACGGCGGTGGAGATCGCGGCGACCAGCATGAGCCGCACGGGGCCCAGCCCGGCGGCGTCCATCCCCTCGCGGGGACGGTTGGCGGGGTCGGTGCGGGCCACGACAACGGCGAAGTGGACGGTGACGGCCAGCGGGATCAGCGCCCACAGCAGGCGAGGGAACGATCCGGCGGGCTGGGCCACGGCCTCGGCGAGTACGTAGAGCAGCAGGAAGCCGGTGCCGGCCGAGGCGGCGGCGACGAGGAGCCGCCGCAGCTGGACGAGCGGCCGGGAACCGCGGGCTAGGCGGAGAGCGAGCACGCGGTCTGGTCCTCCGTGGTGTCGGCGACGGGGGAGCCGGCGGCCGCGGCTGCCGCGAGACGGCCGTCGAGCAGGGCGATCCGGCGGTCCGCGACGGACGCGGTGGCCTCGTCGTGGGTGGCCAGCAGCACGGTGACGTCGTGGGAGCGGGCCGCCGTGGTCAGCGCACGCAGCAGCAGGGCCCGCTCGGTGCGGTGCAGCGGGGCCGTGGGCTCGTCGGCGAAGATCACCGCGGGCTCGTTGACCAGGGCCCGGGCGAGGGCGACGCGCTGGCACTCGGCGCGGGTGAGGGCGCCGGGGCGCTTGCGGGCGAAGCCGCCGATGTCGAGGCGGTCCAGCCATTCGCAGGCGGCGTTGCGGGCGCTGCGGTGGGAGGCTCCGGCGAGCAGCAGCGGCAGGGCCGCGTTCTCCCAGACCTTCAGCTCGGGCAGCAGCTGGGGCTCGGGGCCGATCCAGCCGAACCGGTCGCGGCGCAGCCGTTCGCGGATGACCGTGCCCATCGTGTGCACGGGCAGGCTGTTGAACCAGACCTCGCCCTGTTGGGGGCGCAGCTGTCCGGACAGGCAGCGGAGCAGGGTGGTCTTGCCGCTGCCGCGGGGACCGGTCAGGGCGAGGATCTCGCCCTGACGGACCGCGACGGAGACCTCGACGAGGGCCGGGGAACCGTCGTGGGAGTAGTGAAGGGACCGAGCCCACAGGACGTCATTGTCAGGCGGGGCATTGTCCGGTGGAGCCACCATGGTGTACACCTCCGTCCGGGGGAACGAAGCGGAACCCGCTGAAGTCACTGGCGCCGCACTGAGATGTAAAGAGATGAACGTCTTGGATGGTGACAGCACACGGCCCGGACCCCCACGTTCTCACTCGAACGGAGGATCCGGGCCGTGTGGTTGGACTACTGCGGCGCGGACGGCTTACCGACCGGTTACAGCTTGGTCCAGGCCTCGGTGAGCACCGAGCGCAGGATGCCTTCGATCTCGTCGAAGGTGCCCTGGTCCGCGATCAGCGGCGGCGCGAGCTGGATGACCGGGTCACCGCGGTCGTCGGCCCGGCAGTACAGGCCGTTCTCGAAGAGCGCCTTGGAGAGGAAGCCGTAGAGCACGCGCTCCGTCTCCTCGTCCGTGAAGGACTCCTTCGTGACCTTGTCCTTGACGAGCTCGATGCCGTAGAAGTAGCCGTTGCCGCGGACGTCGCCGACGATCGGCAGGTCGTGCAGCTTCTTCAGCGTCGAGAAGAAGGCGCCCTCGTTGTCCAGCACGTGCTGGTTGAGGCCTTCCTTGTCGAAGATGTCGAGGTTGGCCAGCGCGACCGCCGAGGAGACCGGGTGGCCGCCGAAGGTGTAGCCGTGCAGGAAGGTGTTGTCACCCTTGTAGAACGGCTCCGCGAGGCGGTCGGAGATGATGCAGGCGCCGATCGGGGAGTAGCCCGAGGTCATGCCCTTGGCGCAGGTGATCATGTCCGGAACGTAGTCGAACTTGTCGCAGGCGAACATCTTGCCGAGGCGGCCGAACGCGCAGATCGTCTCGTCGGAGACGAGGAGTACGTCGTACTCGTCGCAGATCTCGCGGACCCGCTGGAAGTAACCGGGCGGCGGCGGGAAGCAGCCACCGGCGTTCTGCACCGGCTCCAGGAAGACGGCGGCGACGGTGTCGGCGCCCTCGAAGAGGATCTCCTGCTCGATCTGGTCGGCGCACCAGCGGCCATAGGCCTCCGGGTCGTCGCCGAAGATCGGCGCGCGGTAGATGTTGGTGTTCGGCACCTTGTGCGCGCCGGGGACCAGCGGCTCGAAGGGGGCCTTCAGGGCCGGCAGGCCGGTGATGGACAGGGCGCCCTGCGGGGTGCCGTGGTAGGCGACCGCACGCGAGATGACCTTGTACTTGGTGTGCTTGCCCTGGAGCTTGAAGTACTGCTTGGCGAGCTTCCAGGCGGTCTCGACGGCCTCGCCGCCACCGGTGGTGAAGAAGACCTTGTTCAGGTCGCCCGGGGCGTAGTGGGCGAGGCGCTCGGCGAGCTCGACGGCCTTGGGGTGCGCGTACGACCAGATGGGGAAGAACGCGAGTTCCTGAGCCTGCTTGTAAGCGACCTCGGCCAGCTCCTTGCGGCCGTGACCGGCGTTGACCACGAACAGTCCGGCGAGACCGTCGAGGTAGCGCTTGCCCTTGTCGTCCCAGATGTAAGTGCCCTCGCCCCGGACGATGGTGGGGACGGGGGAGTTCTCGTAGGACGACATGCGGGTGAAGTGCATCCACAGGTGGTCGTACGCGGTCTTGGAGAGGTCCTGGCTCACGGTTATCGGGTTCCCCACATGTAGGTCTGCTTCTTCAGCTTCAGGTAAACGAAGCTTTCGGTTGATCGCACGCCGGGGAGCGTGCGGATCTTCTTGTTGATCGTGTCGAGAAGGTGGTCGTCGTCCTCGCAGACGATCTCCACCATCAGGTCGAAGGACCCGGCGGTCATCACCACGTACTCGCACTCGGCCATGGCGGTCAGCGCATCGGCCACGGGGTCGAGATCGCCCTCGACGTTGATGCCGACCATGGCCTGGCGTCGCAGGCCCACGGTGAGCGGGTCCGTGACGGCGACGATCTGCATCACGCCCTGGTCGAGCAGCTTCTGCACCCGCTGGCGCACCGCTGCCTCCGACAGGCCGACGGCCTTGCCGATCGACGCATAGGGGCGTCGACCGTCCTCCTGCAGTTGCTCGATGATCGCCAGGGACACAGCATCGACCGAAGGGGACGGTTGTCTGTTCCTGGAATCTGCGCTTCGACTGACCACGACCTCACTGTGCACGAGGGTCGTCTGTTCCGCAAGACGGAATCGATGAAATCCGTTGTTTGACCACTCAGATCTCACTGATTTCGTAGTTGGTGGCGTCCGGGTCTGTCGAAAGCCTCCGCCTAGGGGCTAGGCTTGGCTTTTGTCTCAATCGTTGGACATGTGATCAGGAGTGTGGCTGTAGTGACCACCGAACTGCGTCGTCTGCGCAACTACATCGGCGGGGAGTTCAAGGACGCCGCCGACGGGCGGACCACCGAGGTGGTCAACCCGGCCACCGGCGAGGTGTACGCCACCGCCCCCCTGTCGGGCCAGGCCGATGTCGACGCCGCCATGGCCGCCGCCGCGGCCGCCTTCCCGGGCTGGCGGGACACCACCCCCGCGGAGCGCCAGAAGGCGCTGCTGAAGATCGCGGACGCCTTCGAGGCGCGCGCGGACGAGCTCATCGCCGCCGAGTCGGAGAACACCGGCAAGCCGCTGGCCCTCACGGCCAGCGAGGAGCTGCCGCCGATGGTGGACCAGATCCGCTTCTTCGCGGGTGCCGCACGGCTCCTGGAGGGCCGCTCGGCCGGCGAGTACATGGAAGGGATGACCTCGATCATCCGCCGTGAGCCGGTCGGCGTCTGCGCCCAGGTCGCCCCGTGGAACTACCCGATGATGATGGCCGTGTGGAAGTTCGCCCCGGCCATCGCCGCGGGCAACACCGTGGTGCTCAAGCCTTCGGACACCACCCCGGCCTCCACCGTGCTGATGGCGGAGATCATCGACTCGGTGCTGCCCAAGGGCGTCTTCAACGTCATCTGCGGTGACCGTGAGACCGGCAAGGCCATGGTCGAGCACTCCACCCCGGCGATGGCCTCCATCACCGGCTCGGTGCGCGCGGGCATGCAGGTCGCCGAGAGTGCCTCCAAGGACGTCAAGCGCGTCCACCTGGAGCTCGGCGGCAAGGCCCCGGTCGTCGTCTTCGAGGACGCCGACATCGCCAAGGCGGTCGAGGACATCGCGGTCGCCGGCTACTTCAACGCCGGCCAGGACTGCACCGCCGCCACCCGCGTGCTGGTGCACGAGTCGATCCACGACGAGTTCGTGGCCGCGCTCGCCAAGGCCGCGGCCGACACCAAGACCGGCCAGCCGGACGACGAGGACGTGCTGTACGGCCCGCTGAACAACCCGAACCAGCTGCGGCAGGTTGCGGGCTTCATCGAGCGCCTCCCCGCCCACGCCAAGGTCGAGGCGGGTGGCCACCGGGTCGGCGAGAAGGGCTACTTCTACGCCCCGACCGTGGTCTCCGGCCTCAAGCAGGACGACGAGATCATCCAGAACGAGGTCTTCGGCCCCGTCATCACCGTCCAGTCCTTCACCGACGAGCGCCAGGCCCTGGAGTACGCGAACGGCGTCGAGTTCGCCCTCGCCTCCTCCGTGTGGACCAAGGACCACGGCCGCGCGATGCGGATGTCCAAGAACCTCGACTTCGGCTGCGTGTGGATCAACACCCACATCCCGCTCGTCGCCGAGATGCCGCACGGTGGCTTCAAGAAGTCCGGCTACGGCAAGGACCTCTCCGCCTACGGCTTCGAGGACTACACGCGCATCAAGCACGTGATGACCTCGCTCGACGGCTGATCGGCCGCATCGATCACAGCACAGCGTTGACGGGGCGGGCAGTAGACAACATGTCTATTGCCCGCCCTTCCCCGTTCCCCCGAGGCTGTGCCCATGCCCGAACTCGCCTTCTCCCGCCGTTCTGCGCTGTACGGTCTCGGTGCCGCGGGCCTCGCGGCCGCCCTCGCCGGCTGCGGCGTGCCCGCCGCCTATGTCCCCGAGGAAGGGCGCGAGGGCCCGGACCGCTCGGAGCGGGACCGCAGCGTCGCCTTCTCCAACTGGCCGCTCTACATCGACACCGACGAGGAGGACGAGGAGCGCCGTCCGACGCTGGAGGCCTTCTCGGAGCAGACGGGCATCGAGGTCCGGTACACCGAGGAGATCAACGACAACGACGAGTTCTTCGGCAAGGTCAGCCCGGCACTGATGAACCGGCAGGAGACCGGTCACGACCTGATCGTGGTCAGCGACTGGATGGCCGCCCGCTTCGTCCACCTGGGCTGGGCCCAGAAGCTGGACCGGTCGGCCCAGCCCAATGTGGCCCGGCATCTCGACCCGCAGCTGCGTTCCCCCGCCTTCGACGAGGGCCGGCTGCACACCGTCCCCTGGCAGTCGGGGATCACCGGCATCGCCTACAACCGCAAGGCCCTGGGCCGGGAGATCAAGTCGGTCAAGGACCTGTGGCAGCCCGACCTGGCGGGCAAGGTGACCCTCTTCTCCGGCCTCGACGAATCCTTCGCGCTGCTGATGCAGGGCGACGGCGTGGACGTCACCCGCTGGACCGAGTCCGACTTCCACCGGATGTGCGACCAGGTCGAGAGCATGGTGAAGAAGAAGCACATCCGCCGCTTCACCGGCAACGACTACACCTCCGACCTGAGCAAGGGCGATGTCCTCGCCTGCCAGGCGTACTCCGGTGACGCCATCCAGCTCCAGGCCGACAACCCGGACATCGAGTTCGTCGTCCCCGAGGAGGGGGCCGAACTCTGGGCGGAGAGCCTGCTCGTCCCCAACCTGGCCCGGCACAAGGCCAATGCCGAGGCCCTCATCGACCACTACTACGCCCCGGAGGTGGCCGCCTCGCTCGCCGCGTCCGTCAATTACGTCTGCCCGGTGCCGGCCGCCCGGGAGGTCCTGGCCGCCTCCGACGACAAGGAGACCGCCGAGCTGGCCGAGAACCCGCTGATCTTCCCGGACGACGACATGCGCAAGCGGCTGGTCGTCGCGCGGGACATCTCCTCGGCCGAGCGCCGGTCCCTCGCCCGGCGCTGGAACGCGATCGTCGGCCTCTGACCGGGCGGCGGGCTGGGGGAGGCGGGCACCCGCGAAGGCTATTGAACACGTTCAGCAATTTGGCTGAACGTGTTCAGAAACAGGCGTAGGCTTCCTTCCATGAGCGAGAGAAGCGCCCTTCAGCGGCGGATCCGTGCCTGGTTGACCCTGTTCCTGATCTGCCTCGTGCTCAGCGGCCTCACCGCCTTCCCCCTGGTCAGCGAGCTCCGCTGGGCCAACGCCCTGATCGACAACGAGTGGTTGCGACGGGTGGGCGACGGGCTGGAGCGGGCCGACGCCGACTACCCCTTCCTCCTCTACGGGACCGACTGGCTCGCCTTCGCCCACCTCGTCATCGCCGTCTTCTTCTACGGGGTCCACCGCGACCCGGTCCGCAACGTCTGGATCGTCGAGGCCGGCATGATCGCCTGCGCCGGGGTGATTCCGCTGGCGCTGATCTGCGGCCCCCTGCGGGGAATCCCGGTCTGGTGGAGCGTCATCGACATGTCGTTCGGCGTCTTCGGGGTGATCCCCCTGCTGGTGCTCCGCCGCATGATCAAGCGCCTGGAGGCCATGCCCGAAAGAGCGCCCGAGCCCGAGCGTGAGCCCCGGCCGGAGCGGGCCGCCTCGGTGCGGTAGCGGTGCCGCGGGCCCGTCCTGCCGCCAGAGCCCTGAACACCCGGGTGTTCAGGGCCTGTCCGAAGACCTGCCCGTCACCGCGGAGGGGCCGTGCTCACCGCCCGAGCCCGGCCCGTACGGACGCCAGCGCGTCCAGCCGGTTCGTGGTGATCGAGTCGACCCCCGCCGCCACCAGGGCCTTCATCGTCCGCCTGGTGTCCGCGGTCCAGGCCGACACCAGCAGGCCCTCCCCGTGGAGCGCGTCGACCAGGTCCCGGCTCAGCAGCCCGAAGCGGTAGTTGAGCCAGCGCGGAGCCAGGGCGTCGATCAGCGCCCGGCGCGGCGGCGACAGCGAGGTCCAGGTCAGCGAGATCTCCGCGCCCGGATCGGCGGCGCGGACCGCCAGCATCGTGTTCGGTCCCGCGCAGTAGTACGTGTGCTCGCGCGCCCCGCACTCGCGGACCTGGCCCACGACGGTCCGTACCGCTTCGGGGGTGGCGCCGGGCAGGTCGAGCATCAGCCGGCCCGTGCCGGCGGCCGTCAGGGCGTCGCGCAGCGTGGGTACCCCGCCCAGCGTCAACTCCTTGAGCTGTGGGGCCGTGATGTCGTCGAGGCGGACGTCGAAGCCCCACAGCCGTTGGAGCGTCTCGTCGTGGAGCAGGACCGGCACCCCGTCCCGGGTCAGCCGTACGTCGATCTCGACATCGTCCGCCCCGCGCGCGAAGGCGGAGCGGATCGAGGCCAGGGTGTTCTCACGGACACGGTAGGGATCGCCGCGATGGCCGACGGCAGTCAGAGTGCTCATGTCCCCATTCTCAGGGGCGCGTTCCGGGCGGACGTCAGCGCGCGAGCCATTCGGCCGTGTACGTGTCGATCTCCGCGTTGAGCTTCGCCTTGCCGGCCGGGTCCAGGAAGGAGGCCTCGACGGCGTTCTTCGCGAGCTGCGCGAGCCCGCGCTCGTCCAGATCGAGGAGGCGTGCGGCCACCGCGTACTCGTTGTTGAGGTCGGAGCCGAACATCGGCGGGTCGTCGCTGTTGATGGTGACGAGCACGCCCGCCGCGACCATCTCCTTGACCGGGTGCAGGTCGAGGTCGGTCACCGCGCGGGTGGCGATGTTGGAGGTCGGGCAGACCTCCAGGGCGATCCGGTGCTCGGCGAGGTACGCGAGCAGCTCCGGATCCCGGGTGGCGCTGGTGCCGTGGCCGATGCGCTCGGCGCCCAGCTCGCGGATGGCGTCCCAGATCGTCTCCGGGCCGGTGGTCTCGCCGGCGTGCGGGACGCTGTGCAGGCCGGCGGCGCGGGCGGCGTCGAAGTACGGCTTGAACTGCGGGCGCGGGACGCCGATCTCGGGGCCGCCGAGGCCGAAGGAGACCAGGCCCTCGGGGTGCAGGTCGACGGCGAGCCGGGCGGTCTCCGCGGCGGCCTCCAGGCCGGCCTCGCCGGGGATGTCGAAGCACCAGCGCAGGATGACGCCGAGCTCGGTCTCGGCGGCCCTGCGGGCGTCCTCGATGGCCTCCATGAAGGCCTTCTCGTCGATGCCGCGGCGGGTGGAGGAGTACGGGGTGATGGTCAGCTCGGCGTAGCGGATGTTCTGCCGGGCCATGTCGCGGGCGACTTCGAAGGTGAGGGTGCGGACGTCGTCCGGGGTGCGGACCAGGTCGACCACCGACAGGTAGACCTCGATGAAGTGCGCGAAGTCGGTGAAGGTGAAGTAGTCGGCGAGGGCCTCGGGGTCGGTGGGGACCTTCGAGTCGGGGTGCCGGGCGGCGAGCTCTGCCACGATGCGCGGGGATGCCGAGCCGACGTGGTGGACGTGGAGTTCGGCCTTGGGCAGCCCCGCGATGAAGGGGTGCAGGTCGGTCATGGGGTTGCCTCCGAAAGGACGCGGGTGCGGTCGGGTCGGGATTCATCGTAGGCACCCCGGTGACTGTCGGTGGCAGCGCTTAGCATGGCTGTACGAGAGGGGGGCGCCGTATGACCGACAGCAGTCCCGAGCCGCGTGACCCGTGGGCGCCGCTGGAGCGTCCGCCGGTCGAGCTGGGCAAGTCGCAGGGCACGCCGGGCGTGTCGGGCCCGCCGTCCGTGCACGATCAGCCGACGCTCGCGGGGATGCCGGGCGACCAGTTCCCCCCGGCCGCGCCGGCCCAGCCCTCCCCCGCGACACCGACGCCGCCCCCGACAGCCGGGCCGCCCGCGTCCGCGGCGTACGGGTACCCGGCCCAGCAGGGGTACGGATACCCGGCCCAGCCGGGGTACGGATACCCGGGCGACGCGGGCTACCCCGGGCAGAGCCCGTACCCGGGATATCCGGGGTACCAGGGATACCCGGCCCCCGGCGGGTATCCGCCGTACGGAGCCCGGCGCAGCAACGGCTTCGGCATCACCGGGCTGGTCCTCGGGATCCTCTCGGTCGTCGCCTGCATCACCAGTTTCTTCGCGATAGCCCTCGGGATAGCCGCGGTCGTCTTCGGCACCCTGGGCCGCGGCAAGGCGAGCCGCGGCGAGGCCGACAACGGCGGGATGGCGCTGGCCGGCATCATCCTCGGTGCGGTCGGCATCGTCCTCGGCGCCTTGATGATCGTGGTCATATTCGCCGGCTTCCAGGATCAGGGCCCGATCGACGACTCGCCCTACGACAGCCCCTACGACAACTCCCAGATCCGCGAGAAGGTCTGACCGGGCCGCCTCAGGAGGCCCAGGGCCAGTCGGCGTCGCGGCCGGCCTCGATCAGGGACACCATCCGGAAGGCTCCGTCCGTGAGCCCGCCGAAGGTGTGCCGGTTCGCGCCGCCGGAAGGCGCCTGCCCGACGCGGTAGCCGGCCAGGTTCCAGGTGTAGACCGGAACGGCGGACGGCACCTCGGCCGTCGGATCGTTGCCGTGTCCGTGGTAGGTGGCCTGCTCGTCGGTGACGATCAACACCCGGTCGTGGCCCCGGTAGTGCTGCTGCACCGCCTTGGCCGTGTAGGTCCCGCCGAGCGATCCGAACCGCTCCAGCACCTTCAGTACGGACTCGCCCCGGCTGAAGCGGACCTCCTGGCTGGTCGTACCGAACTGCACCAGGTCGGCCTGCTCGGCCCGCAGCGCCAGCGCCGTACCGAAAACGGCGGCGGCGTCGGCCCGGTTGAGCAGGGACCGGTCCGAGAGCGGGGACCACATCGACCCCGACCGGTCGACGAGGACCAGCGTCCGGCCGGGCAGCGCCGGCACGTTGGCCAGTGAGTGCCCGAGCGCCTGCTCCAGCGGGTACGCCCAGCGCAGCGAGGGCGCGTGCTGGTGGGCGGCCAGGTAGCGGAAGGGGAACTGCCGGGACCGGGCGACGACCTCCGGGTCGCAGATCCCCGCCGCGACCCGCGTGGCCACCGCGTCCGAGACCCCGGCCCGGTCGAAGTTGCGCAGGTTGCGCAGCAGCGCCATCACCCCCATGGACGGGATGACCGCCTCCCAGGCGGCCGCGTCCATCGGCCCCTGGAGCCAACCGGCCAGTGCCTCCCAGGTCATGCCCGCCTCGGCGAGCCGCTCGGCGGCGTCCGGTGCGCTCACCACGGCGCGCCGCTGCTCCACCGGCAGCTCCATCAGCGCCCGGTGGGCGGCCAGGGTGCGGTTGCCGGCCGGGACCTCCGCGTCCTGCGGGTGGTGCCGGCGGTCGAGGGCGTGCCGGAACAGCTCGCCCTGCCAGGGCTTGGCCGGGTCGGGGGAGGCGTGCACCAGGTTGAGGACGTCACCGAAGCGATAGGCCCTGGAGTCGGTGTCGTACTTCAGCAGCGAGCTGCCGGAGTAGAGCCGGCGCACGGCGTCGGCGATACCGCGCTTGACGGGTTTGGGCACGGCCCGCCCGTATGTCGACGTCCAGTAGGCCAGCAGCTCGCCGGGCTCGTCCGCGCGCCGCAGTACGCAGTCCACGACCCGGCGGTTCGAAGGGCCCTCGGTGGCGCCCGCGTCGAGCCGGGCCTTCACGTACTCGGCGGCGCCGACGAGGGACGCGGTCCGCATGTTCGCGTCCCCGCGGAGCCAGCCCAGCAGACCGGCCGTCCAGTGCGGATCCTCGACGGCGAGGGTGCGTACGAGCGCCGCGAACCGGTCGTCGCGCGCCTCGCCGCTCTCGTAGAAGGTCCGCTGCGTCACGAAGTTGGCGACGGCGAGCAGGAACAGCTCGGAACGCGGGTCGCGCAGCCGGCCCGGGCCACCCGGGTGGGTGCGGGCGGGGCCGGCCGAGCGAACGGGCGAGGTGGGCGCACCGCCGGGCGCGGGCCCCGCTGAGCGCAGGTTGAAGCGAGTCATGTGAATCCCCCCGAATTCAAAGAGACATGGGGGAGGCGCGACATGCGGGATGCCCGAGGTCAGAGGTCGGCGACGGACTGGTCAGGTGCTCTACCAGCTGAGCTACACCGGCCCGAAGCCGGTGACGGGACTCGAACCCGCGGCCGCCCGATGATGAGTCGAAGTAGGTCTCGCCTTCGCACCTGGACGCTGATCACGTTAGGCAGCCGTTTCGGGTTGCCGCCACGCATTTACCTCGGACCGCTTCCCCTCAGGCCCGCCTGCCGTCAGACCCGCGCCGCCGAGAGCAGGGTGGGCACCATGACCTCGTGGCCGTCGACCGCGCGCGACAGCGGGACCCAGACGAGCCCGACCATCCGCGGGCAGTCGCACGTGAGGCCCGCGTCGACGCCGAGAACCGGCTCGCCGGGCTCGACCTCCACGCGGAAGCACGCGGTCCGGCCCGACGGGTAGGGCGCGTCGTAGGCGTACCGCACATCCAGGGCGCGCAGGCCGGTCTCCTCGGCCACCTCCCGCCGGACCGCGTCCTCGGGCTCCTCGCCCGCCTCCAGGCCGCCGCCCGGCAGTGTCCAGTACTCCGGCCCGTCATGCCGCCCCGCCGGTCCCGCACCCCGCTCGCGCACCATCAGCACGCAGCCGTCCCGGACGATCACGGCGGCGACCCGGCGCCGCTCCGTCACGCGCCGTCCTCGCGCAGCCGCGTCCGGGCCTCCATGAGGGCGAATCCCAGCAGGTTCAGCCCGCGCCAGTGCGCCGGGTCCAGCGCGCGCTCGTCGTCCGCGGCCAGCCCGATGCCCCAGATCCGGTCCATCGGGCTCGCCTCCACCAGCACCCGGTTTCCGGTGCCCAGCAGGTACCCGCGCAGTGCCGGGTCGGAGCCGAACTTGTGCACGCTGCCCTCGACGACCAGGGCGAAGCGCTCCCGCTTCCATATCGCGTCGTCGAAGCCGCGCACGAGCCGCCCGACCTTCTTCGCGGCCGCCGGGCTCTTCGCCTCCAGCGCGGCGCGCTCCGCCTCGCGGTCGCCGAACAGCCGCGCCTTGCCGGCCATCATCCAGTGCTCCGCGGTCGCATAACGGACGTCACCGACAGTGAAGGCCGAGGGCCACCACTGGCTCATACAGCTCGGACCGAGCCGGCCGTCCGGCAGCGGGCGGTGCCCCCAGAACGGCAGGTACTTCACCCGTTCACCACGGCTGACCTGCTTGATCAGATCGTCGATCATCTCCATGCACGCGAGTCTGGCAGTCGCCACTGACACTTCGTACGGGATTTTCGGTGCGCCTCGACACATGGTCGACCGATTCCGTCGCGTAATCAAAAGGAAACAACGGAATCACTTGGCCGAGGGCATCACCTCTGCCAGGATCGGCACTCAATTCGAGCTGTAGCTCGAACTGTAGCTACGGAGAGCGTGAAAGCGTTATGGGCAACCGCTTCCAGGTCAAAGACCGCTTCGCAGACGGCGCGCAGTACATCGACGGCCAGCTGAGGCCCGGCACCTCCGGCCGGTCACACACCGTGGTCGATCCGGCGACCGGCGACGAGGTCCTCACCTACGAGCTCGCGAGCACCGCGGACGTCGACGAGGCCGTCGCCGCCGCCAAGAGGGCCTTCCCGGGCTGGTCCGGCGCCACTCCCGGAGAGCGTTCGGACGCCCTGCACCGGCTGGCGGCCGTCCTGGCCGAGCAGGCGGAGGACTTCGCCCACGCCGAGTCCCTCCAGTGCGGCAAGCCGATCAAACTGTCCACGGAGTTCGACGTGCCGGGGACCATCGACAACACCGCCTTCTTCGCGGGCGCGGCCCGGCACCTCCAGGGGCAGGCGGCCGGTGAGTACTCCGGCGACCACACCTCGTACGTCCGCCGTGAGGCCATCGGGGTCGTCGGCTCGATCGCGCCCTGGAACTATCCGCTCCAGATGGCCGCCTGGAAGATCCTCCCGGCCATCGCGGCGGGCAACACCATCGTCCTCAAGCCCGCCGAGCTCACCCCGCTGACCTCGCTGATGTTCGCGCAGGCCGCCAAGGACGCGGGCCTGCCCGACGGCGTGATCAACATCGTCACCGGCGCCGGCCGCGAAGCCGGCGAGCACCTGGTGGGCCACCCCGACGTGGTGATGACCTCCTTCACCGGCTCCACCGCCGTCGGCAAGCGGGTCGCCGAGATCGCCACCGCCACCGTCAAGCGGCTCCACCTGGAGCTCGGCGGCAAGGCCCCCTTCCTCGTCTTCGACGACGCCGACCTGGAGGCCGCCGCGCACGGCGCCGTCGCCGCCTCCCTCATCAACACCGGCCAGGACTGCACGGCCGCCACCCGTGCCTACGTCCAGCGACCCCTGCACGACGCCTTCGTCGCCCGGGTGGCCGAGCTGATGGAGAGCGTCCGCCTCGGCGATCCCTTCGCGTCCACCACCGACCTCGGCCCGCTGGTCTCGCACGCCCAGCGCGACCGCGTCGCCGCCTTCGTGGACCGGGCCCGCGCCTACGCCACCGTCGTCACCGGCGGTGAGGTCCCGGCGGGTGACCTCGCCGCGGGCGCGTACTACCGGCCCACCCTCATCGCCGGCGCCGCCCAGGACAGCGAGGTGGTCCAGTCCGAGATCTTCGGTCCGGTCCTGGTCGTCCTGCCCTTCGACACCGACGACGAGGGCATCGCGCTGGCCAACGACACCCCGTACGGACTCGCCGCCTCCGCCTGGAGCCGCGACCTCTACCGGGCGAACCGGGCCACCCGCGAGATCAAGGCGGGCTGCGTCTGGGTCAACGACCACATTCCGATCATCAGCGAGATGCCCCACGGGGGCTACAAGGCCAGCGGCTTCGGAAAGGACATGTCGACCTACTCCTTCGAGGAGTACACGCAGGTGAAGCACGTGATGTACGACAACACGGCGGTCGCCGAGAAGGACTGGCACCGCACGATCTTCGGGGACCGTCCGTAACCATCGCGGCCACCGCCGCGTGGGCCCACCGCCTGACCAGCGGTACACCTCCCGAAAGGGCACAGCGCATGGAGCAGTTCGAGCCCGACCGCCTCTCGGCGGCGCAACTCGCCGCGATGCGGCGCAGCCTCACCAGTGGGCGCGGGGCCCTCACCCGCCGCTCGCTGCTGCGCGCCGGCGGAGTCGGAGCGCTCACCCTCGGGGGGCTGTCCGCCCTCGCCGGGTGCGGGATCCCGCCCGCCAAACGCGCGGGGGACGCGGCCGTGGCCTCCGACGACCACTCGGCCGACGAGAAGGAGATCAACTTCTCCAACTGGACCGAGTACATGGACACCAGCGAGGACGAGAAGTCCCGTCCCACGCTGGAGGAGTTCACCAAGCGGACCGCGATCAAGGTCAAGTACACCGAGGACATCAACGACAACGTCGAGTTCTTCGGCAAGGTCCGCCCCCAGCTCGCGGCCGGCCAGGACACCGGCCGCGACCTGATCGTGGTCACCGACTGGCTGGCCGCCCGCATCATCCGCCTCGGCTGGGCCCAGAAGCTGGACCCCGCGCACCTCCCGCACGCCTACGCCAACCTCATCCCGCAGTTCCGCACTCCCGACTGGGACCCGGGGCGGGCGTACAGCTACCCCTGGACCGGCATCGACACCGTCATCGCCTACAACGAGAAGGCGACCGGCGGCAAGAAGGTCGACTCCGTCACCCAGATGCTCGACGACCCGTCCCTCAAGGGCCGCGTCGGCTTCCTCACCGAGATGCGCGACTCCGTCGGCATGACCCTGCTCGACCAGGGCAAGGACCCGGCCACCTTCACCACCGCCGACTTCGACGAGGCCGTCGGCCGGCTCCAGAAGGGCGTGGACAAGAACCAGATACGCCGCTTCACCGGCAACGACTACACCTCCGACCTGGACAAGGGCGACCTCGCCGCCTGCCTCGCCTGGGCCGGGGACATCATCCAGCTCCAGGCCGGCAACCCGGACATCAAGTACGCCATCCCCGCCCCCGGATACATCACCTCCAGCGACAACCTCCTGGTCCCGGTCAAGGCCCGGCACAAGGCCAACGCGGAGAAGCTCATCGACTTCTACTACGAGCCGCCGATCGCCGCCCAGCTGGCCGCGTACATCAGCTACGTCTGCCCGGTCGAGGGCGTCAAGGACGAACTGGCCAAGATCGATCCCGAGCTCGCGGACAACCCCCTGATCGTCCCGGACAAGGCGATGGCCGCCAAGGCCCACGCCTTCCGCTCCCTCACCAGCGAGGAAGAGACGGCGTACGAGGAGAAGTTCGCCAAGCTCATCGGCGCCTGACGCACGCCTTGCGGCGAGCCCGCCGGACCGCATCGCCGACCGCCGGACGACTCCGGCGGCGCGGCCCGGCCGGCTCCGCCGAGCCTTCGACCCCTTGCCCCACCCAACCCCGGGACCATTCCATGACTGACAAGACCGCGGGCGGCGACGTCCGCCTCTCCGGGATCAGCAAGCACTACGGCACCTTCACCGCCGTGCACCCGCTGGATCTCACCATCCCCCAGGGCTCCTTCTTCGCCCTGCTCGGCGCCTCCGGATGCGGGAAGACCACCACCCTGCGCATGATCGCCGGCCTGGAGGAGCCCTCCACCGGCACGGTCCACCTCGGCGACCGGGAGGTCACCGACCTCCAGCCGTACAAGCGCCCGGTCAACACGGTCTTCCAGAGCTACGCGCTCTTCCCGCACCTGAGCATCTTCGAGAACGTTGCCTTCGGGCTGCGCCGCCGCGGCATCAAGTCGGTCAAGAAGCAGGTCGACGACATGCTGGAGCTGGTCCAGCTCGGCCAGTTCGTCCAGCGCAAGCCGCACCAGCTGTCCGGCGGCCAGCAGCAGCGCGTCGCCGTCGCCCGGGCTCTGATCAACCACCCGCAGGTGCTGCTCCTCGACGAGCCGCTCGGCGCCCTCGACCTCAAGCTGCGCCGCCAGATGCAGCTGGAGCTCAAGCGGATCCAGACCGAGGTGGGCATCACCTTCGTGCACGTCACGCACGACCAGGAGGAGGCCATGACCATGGCCGACACGGTCGCCGTGATGAACGGCGGCCGTGTCGAGCAGCTGGGCGCCCCCGCCGATCTGTACGAGAATCCGGGCACCACCTTCGTCGCCAACTTCCTCGGCACCTCGAACCTCATCGAGGCCACCGTGGAGACCGCGGGCACCGGCGCCGCCGCCGGCTCCGGGTCCGAGATCGTCGTATCCGCCTCCGGCGCCGTCCTGCGGCTGCCCGCGGCCCGCTGCGCGACCACCCCCCGTACGGGCGGAAAACTTCTGGTCGGCGTCCGCCCGGAGAAGATCTCCCTGGTCCACGCCGACGAGGAGCACACCATCGCGGCCGGCCGCAACAAGATTACCGGCCGAATAGCCGACTCCTCCTTCATCGGCGTCTCCACGCAGTACGTCATCGACAGCCAGGTCTGTCCGGAGCTGGAGGTGTACGCCCAGAACATCGAGCGGGACAGCCGCCTGGTGCCGGGCGCCGAGGTGATTCTGCACTGGAACCCGGAGCACACTTTCGGCCTCGACGCGGCTCAGTCCATGCTTGCAGGGACGATGGGCGACGCGGGCATCGAGACGGTGGAGGAGAGCGCATGAGCACCACCGCGGCGCCGCCCCAGGCGCCCGCCCCCACCGAACCCCCGGTGCACAAGGCGTCCCTGCGCAAGCGGCTGATCCCGTACTGGCTGCTGCTCCCCGGCATCCTGTGGCTGCTGGTGTTCTTCGTGCTGCCGATGGTCTACCAGGCCTCCACCTCGGTGCAGACCGGCTCCCTCGAAGAGGGCTTCAAGGTCACCTGGCACTTCGGGACCTACTGGGACGCCTTTATCGAGTACTACCCCCAGTTCCTGCGCTCCCTGCTCTACGCGGGCACCGCGACCGCGCTCTGCCTGCTGCTCGGGTACCCGCTGGCCTACCTGATCGCCTTCAAGGCGGGCCGCTGGCGCAACCTGCTCCTCGTCCTGGTCATCGCCCCGTTCTTCACCAGCTTCCTGATCCGCACGCTGGCCTGGAAGACGATCCTGGCCGACGGCGGCCCGGTGGTCGCCGTCCTCAACAACGTCGGCTTCCTCGATGTCACCAGCTGGCTCGGGATGACCGAGGGGGACCGGGTCCTGGCCACGCCGCTCGCGGTGGTCTGCGGCCTGACGTACAACTTCCTCCCCTTCATGATCCTGCCGCTGTACTCCTCGCTGGAGCGCATCGACACCCGCCTCCACGAGGCGGCCGGGGACCTGTACGCCCGCCCCTCGACGGTCTTCCGGAAGGTGACCTTCCCGCTCTCCATGCCGGGCGTGGTCTCCGGGACCCTGCTCACCTTCATCCCGGCGAGCGGCGACTACGTGAACGCCGAGCTGCTCGGGTCCACGGACACCCGGATGATCGGCAACGTCATCCAGTCGCAGTACCTGCGGATCCTCGACTACCCGACGGCGGCCGCGCTGTCGTTCATTCTCATGGCCATCGTGCTGATCATGGTCACCATCTACATCCGCCGAGCGGGGACGGAGGACCTGGTCTGATGCGCAATCCCCTCACCTGGCTCCGGCGCAACGTGGTCGTCATCGCGGGCCTCGGCACGCTCGCGTACATGATCCTGCCGAATGTCGTCGTCACCGTCTTCTCCTTCAACAACCCCACCGGGCGGTTCAACTACGCCTGGCAGGAGTTCTCCCTCGACGCGTGGAAGGACCCCTGCGGGGTCGCCGACATGTGCGGGTCGCTGTCCCTCTCGCTCCAGATCGCCCTGTGGTCCACCCTGGTCGCGACCGCGCTGGGCACCGCGATCGCCTTCGCGCTCGTGCGCTACCGCTTCCGGGCCCGCGGGGCGGTCAACTCGCTGATCTTCCTGCCCATGGCCATGCCCGAGATCGTGATGGCGGCCTCGCTGCTCGCGCTCTTCCTCAACATGGGCATCCAGCTGGGCTTCTGGACGATCCTGATCGCGCACATCATGTTCTGCCTCAGCTTCGTCGTCGCCGCCGTCAAGGCGCGTGTCCTGTCCATGGACCCGCGGCTGGAGGAGGCCGCCCGCGACCTCTACGCCGGCCCCGTGCAGACCTTCGTACGGGTCACCCTGCCGATCGCGGCGCCCGGTATCGCGGCGGGCGCGCTGCTCTCCTTCGCGCTCTCGTTCGACGACTTCATCATCACCAACTTCAACTCGGGCAACACCGTCACCTTCCCCATGTTCGTGTGGGGATCGGCCCAGCGCGGTACGCCTGTGCAGATCAACGTCATCGGCACGGCGATGTTCGTCATCGCGGTGCTGGTGGTCCTCGCCGGCCAGATGGTCGGCAACCGCCGCAAGAAGGCACAGCCGAAGTAATTCGGCAGCACGTCATCAGTTCCGTAGGGAGTTGGAAGACATGGCCCCAGTCGCCATGCGTAGTGTTGCGAAATCCCTTTCCGAAGCGAAGCCGGTCTCGTACTGGCTGGACGACCCCGGCAAGCCCGCGCCCGAGCCGGCGCTGACCTCCGACGAGCGGTGCGACCTGCTGGTCGTCGGCGGCGGCTACAGCGGGCTGTGGACCGCCCTGATCGCCAAGGAACGCGACCCCGAGCGGGACGTCGTACTGATCGAGAGCAAGGAGGCGGGCTGGGCCGCCTCCGGCCGCAACGGCGGGTTCTGCGCCGCCTCCCTCACCCACGGGCTCAGCAACGGGCTGGCCCGCTGGCCCGGCGAGCTGGCCGAGCTGGAGGAACTGGGCGCCCGCAACCTCGACGCCATCGAGGAGGCCGTCGCCCGCTACGGCATCGACTGCGACTTCGAGCGGACCGGCGAGATCGACGTCGCCACGGAACCGCACCAGGTCGAGGAGCTGCGCGAACTGCACGAGGAGGCACTGCGCCTGGGCCTCGCCGACGGATCCGAATGGCTGGACGGCGAGGCGGTGCGCGCCGAGGTCGACTCCCCGACCTTCCTCGCGGGCCTCTGGGACCGCGACGGCGTCGCCATGCTCAACCCGGCGAAGCTGGCCTGGGGCCTCAAGCGGGCCTGCCTGGAGCTCGGGGTGCGGATCTACGAGAACACCCGCGGCCTCAAGCTGGCCGCGGCGGGCTCCGGGATGACCGTGACGACCCCCTACGGCACGATCCTCGCCCGCCGGGTCGCCCTCGGCACCAACATCTTCCCCTCGCTGGTCCGCCGGGTCCGCCCGTTCACCGTCCCGGTCTACGACTACGCGCTGATGAGCGAGCCGCTCGACGAGGCGCAGCTCGCCGCCATCGGCTGGAAGAGGCGGCAGGGGCTCGGCGACAGCGCCAACCAGTTCCACTACTTCCGGATCACCCCCGACAACCGGATCCTGTGGGGCGGCTACGACGCGATCTACCCCTACCGGGGGAAGCTCGACTCCGAGTACGACCACCGCCCCGAGACCTACCTCAAGCTCGCGGAGCACTTCTTCACCGCCTTCCCGCAGCTGGAGGGTCTGAAGTTCAGCCACGCGTGGGGCGGCGCGATCGACACCTGCTCGCGCTTCTCGGCCTTCTTCGGCACCGCGCACGCGGGGAAGGTGGCCTACGCGGCCGGCTACACCGGCCTCGGCGTGGGAGCCACCCGGTTCGGCGCCGATGTGATGCTCGACCTGCTGGACGGGCTCACCACCGAGCGCACACGGCTGGAGATGGTGAAGTCGAAGCCGATGCCGTTCCCGCCCGAGCCCTTCGCCTGGACCGGGATCGCGCTCACCAAGTGGTCGCTGGCCCGCGCGGACGCCCGCGGCGGACACCGGAACCTGTGGCTCAAGACTCTGGACCGCTTCGGCCTCGGGTTCGACAGCTAGCCCCGCGGCCCCGGCGCGCCCCGCGGCCCCGGCGCGGACTCCCCGTCACGGTGTGACCCGATTCACTGCCATGGAGTAACGAAACCCGCGTCATACCCGCGCCCGGCCCTGCTCTCTCCAGGTGAGAACCCCTCACCTACAGGGAACGGAGGCCGGGCGATGACGATCCCGGGGGCCAAGACGGCAGTGGCATGGCTGGTATCGGTGGCGCCGGATCCGGGGGCCTGCCGGTGGGAGTGGGAGCGAAACCCCCTCGGGGTCGCCCTGCTGCCCGCCGGCCGGCGCTGGGACGTGCTGATCATGCCCGGGGAGCTGGGGCGGCCCACTCTCGACGTGCTGCGCCTGATGGTCGACCGGCCCGGCCCGGTGCTCGCCGATTTCGGCGACTCCCGGCTGGGCTTCTTCGTGCCCGCGGGCACGTCCTCCCGGTGGCTCGGCACGGGAGTGCGGGGCGCCGGGCGCGGGACCTGGATCGTGGTCCCGTACCCCGGCCGGGCGACCGGCGGGGTGCGCTGGCTGGTGCTCCCGGACGGCGAGGGGACGCTCACCGACCCGGCCGTACTGGAGACCGCGATGCACGAGGCGGCCGCGTGCGTGCTGGCGAAGGGGGGCCGGAGACCTTGACAAGGGCATTGGTCTGGACCATCTTGGGCGCCGCTGACCCCCTCCATCCCCCCATGCCCCGGAGGCAGTTGTGCGCAGAGCCCTACCCTTCCTCACGGCCGCCGCCCTCGCGGTGGCCGGCTTCCTCGCCGCGGGCCCGCCGGCCGCGGCGGCCGACGCCGACCTCGTACGCAACGGCGGCTTCGAAGCCGGCCTCGACGGCTGGAGCTGCTCGGGCGGCAGCGGAGCCACCGTCACCACACCGGTCCACGGCGGCAGTTCCGCCCTGCGGGCCACCCCGGCCGGCCAGGACAACGCCCGCTGCTCGCAGACCGTCACCGTCAAGCCCGACTCGACGTACACGCTCGGCGCCTGGGTGCAGGGCGCGTACGTCTACCTCGGCGCGAGCGGCACCGGCACCACCGACGTGTCGGCCTGGACGCAGACGCCCGGAGCGTGGAAGCAGCTGACGGCCACCTTCCGGACCGGCCCGTCCACGACCTCGGTGACGGTCTACACCCACGGCTGGTACGGCCAGCCCGCCCACGTCACCGACGACCTCACCCTGGTCGGCCCGGACCCCGGCGGTCCCGGCCAGCCCCAGCTCCCGGCCGCCCCCACCGGCCTGACCGCCTCCGCCACCTCGCCGACCTCGGTCGCGCTGACCTGGTCGGCGGTGCCGGGCGCCACCTCGTACACCGTCCACCGGGACGGCGCGGCGCCGCTGTCCGTCACCTCCGCCTCGGCGGCCGTGACCGGACTCGCCGCGGCCACCACCCACACCTTCCGGGTCAGCGCGGTGAACGCGGCGGGCGCCTCCCCGCAGAGCGCCCCCGCCTCCGTGACCACGCCCGGCGGCGGCGGGGGCGGCGGTGGCCTGCCCGCGCACGCGCTGGTCGGCTACCTGCACGCGAGCTTCGCCAACGGCTCCGGATACGTCCGGATGGCGGACGTGCCCGCCTCCTGGGACGTCATCAACCTCGCCTTCGGCGAACCCACTTCGGTGACCTCGGGCGACATACGCTTCCGGCTCTGCCCGGTCGCGGAATGCCCGAACGTCGAATCCGCGGCCGAGTTCAAGGCGGCCATCAAGGCCAAGCAGGCGGCCGGCAAGAAGGTGCTGATCTCGATCGGCGGCCAGAACGGTCAGGTCCAGCTCGCGAGCACGGCCGCCCGGGACACCTTCGTCTCCTCCGTCAGCAACATCATCGACGAGTACGGCCTCAACGGCCTGGACATCGACTTCGAGGGGCACTCCCTGTCCCTGGCCACCGGGGACAACGACTTCCGGGCGCCCACCACCCCGGTGGTCGTCAACCTGATCTCGGCCGTGAAGACCCTCAAGGCCAAGTACGGCCCGGACTTCGTCCTGACCATGGCCCCGGAGACCTTCTTCGTCCAGCTGGGCTACCAGTACTACGGCTCCGGCACCTGGGGCGGCCAGGACCCGCGCGCCGGCGCGTACCTCCCGGTCATCCACGCCCTGCGCGACGACCTCACGCTGCTCCACGTCCAGGACTACAACTCGGGCTCGATCATGGGCCTCGACAACCAGTACCACTCCATGGGCGGCGCGGACTTCCACATCGCCATGACCGACATGCTGCTCACCGGTTTCCCGGTCGCCGGGAACACCGCCCGGGTCTTCCCGGCCCTGCGCCCGGACCAGGTCGCCATCGGCCTCCCGGCCACGACCAACGCAGGCAACGGCCACACCGCGCCCGCCGAGGTGAACAAGGCGCTGAACTGCCTGACGAAGAAGACCGACTGCGGGACCTACCAGACCCACGGCACCTGGCCGGGGCTGCGCGGCCTGATGACCTGGTCGATCAACTGGGACCGCTTCGGCGGCTGGGAGTTCAGCCGGAACTTCGACGGATACTACGGCGGCTGAGCCGACCGACCCGGCCGACCCCGCCGACCCGGTCGGGCCACGCCGCACCGAGCAGCAGGGGAGTGCAGAGCAGCAGGCTGGCCAGTACGTCCAGCGGCCAGTGCCACCCCCGCAGGATCAGCCCGACGGCCGTCGCCCCCGTGAGCACCAGGGCGACGGCCGTCGGCCATGCCCGGCGGGTGTACGGGCGCACGAGCAGGGCCGCGCCGAAGTAGGCGACGGCCGCGGTGGCCGTGTGGCCCGAGGGGAAGTAGCCGGCGGCCCACGGTTCCAGCGGGCCGGGGCGGGCGGTCCACTCCTTGAAGGGGATGATCAGGGCCGGTACCAGAGCCATGGCCAGGCCCGCGGCCCCGGCGGCGAGCAGCCGCCCGCGCCGGGCGGCGTAGGCCATGGCCAGCACGAGGACGGGTACGGCGACCGGGATGTTGCCGAGGTCCGAGAGGCGCTCGGTGACGGAGTCCGGGAGCGTGCGCACCAGGGCGCGGCTCAGCGCGTGGTCCGGGGCCAGCAGCGGGCCGGAGACCAGTACCTGCCAGGTGACCAGGGAGAAGAGGATGCCGCAGACGGCGGCGATCAGGAGAGGAGTGGCCGGCCGTCCCGGAACAGGGGGGATGGTTCCGGGACGGCCGCCCGGATCGGGTTGCCGGACGCCCCGGGGGGTTTGGGGCGAACGGCTGTCCGATCGGTGAGGAGTGTGCGCGAACGCATGCCCAGTACGGTGCTGGGGAAGCCCAGTACTGGTATCGCCCCCGGTTTCCCGTGAGCGGGCTGTCTCACTCATCTGCAGAAACCGTACGGCAGCGAAAGGGGGACCGACAGCAGGATCGCGCTCCCGCCATCGGCCCCCCACAGCTTCTTCACAGCGTCCGCCTGTTACCGCCGGTAGCGACCGGCCGTGACGCGCGCACGTTCTCGCCGTTCGATCAGATGGCCGTGCCGATGGCGGCGAACGCGGCCTCGATGAGGTCCATGCCCTCGTTCAGCAGGTCCTCGCCGATGACGATCGGCGGGAGGAAGCGGAGCACGTTGCCGTAGGTGCCACAGGTGAGGACGAGCAGGCCCTCGGCGTGGCAGGCCTTGGCGAGCGCGCCGGCCGCCTCCGGGAACGGGGTCTTGGAGACCGGGTCCTTGACCAGCTCGATCGCGATCATGGCGCCGCGGCCGCGGATGTCGCCGATGATGTCGTACTTCTCCTGCATGGCCGTCAGGCGGGCCTTCATGACGGACTCGATCCTCTTCGCCGCGGCGTTGAGGTCGAGCTCCTTCATGGTCTCGATGGAGCCGAGCGCACCGGCGCAGGCCACCGGGTTACCGCCGTAGGTGCCGCCCAGGCCACCCGCGTGCGCGGCGTCCATGATCTCGGCGCGGCCGGTCACGGCGGCGAGCGGCAGACCGCCCGCGATGCCCTTGGCGGTGGTGATCAGGTCCGGGACGATGCCCTCGTCCTCGCACGCGAACCACTGGCCGGTGCGGCAGAAGCCGGACTGGATCTCGTCGGCGACGAAGACGATGCCGTTGTCGTTGGCGAACTTCACGATCGCGGGCAGGAAGCCCTTGGCCGGCTCGATGAAGCCGCCCTCGCCGAGGACCGGCTCGATGATGATCGCGGCGACGTTGTCGGCGCCGATCTGCTTGGTGATCTCGTCGATCGCCTGGGCGGCGGCCTCGGGGCCGCAGTTCTCGGCGCCGGTGGGCCAGCGGTAGCCGTAGGCGACCGGGACGCGGTAGACCTCGGGGGCGAACGGACCGAAGCCCTGCTTGTAGGGCATGTTCTTCGCGGTCAGCGCCATGGTGAGGTTCGTACGGCCGTGGTAGCCGTGGTCGAAGACGACGACGGCCTGGCGCTTGGTGTAGGAACGGGCGATCTTGACGGCGTTCTCTACGGCCTCGGCGCCGGAGTTGAACAGCGCCGACTTCTTGGCGTGGGTGCCCGGGGTCAGCTCGGCGAGGGCCTCGCAGACCTCGACGTAGCCCTCGTACGGGGTGACCATGAAACAGGTGTGGGTGAAGTCGGCGAGCTGCGCGGAGGCGCGGCGCACGACGGCCTCGGCGGAGGCGCCGACCGAGGTCACGGCGATGCCGGAGCCGAAGTCGATCAGGCGGTTGCCGTCGACGTCCTCGATGATGCCGCCGCCCGCACGGGCCGTGAAGACGGGCAGCACGGAGCCCACGCCACCGGCCACGGTCCGCAGGCGCCGGGCCTGCAGCTCCTGCGACTTCGGGCCGGGGATCGCGGTGACGATCTTGCGTTCCTGCGGAACAGCGGTCATAGGGGGCTCCTGGGGGGTGTTTTCGGACGCACGTGTCTCTTTGTCCGCAGGCTAGGCCCGGGAGCGGGGGTCCTGCATGCTCCGTTCGGTAGTGATCACCGCGTGTCCTTGTCCGCGACGGCCATAGGAAGGACCCGGCGGGCGTCCCGCGGACGGCACGGCGAATCGGAGAGCGGGTACGGGCCCACGGCCGACGTCGGGCAACTACATTGAGCGACGCAGCGCAGGCACGGGCAGGGGGCAGGGGTTTCATGGACACCGACGGCACGCACGACGGACGGGCGACCCGCTCGGACCGCGTACCGAGACCTGCTGCCGAGCCCCCGGCGCACCCACCCAAGCCGCGCCACGCACCGGACCGCGGGCCGACCGTCGCCGACTGGCTGCGCACCCCCCGTCCGGACGCCGAGCCGGGGGTATGGCGCTACGGGCACACCCCGCGGGCGGAGATGGAGCCCGCGCGGACCCCCGACCGGGCGCTCGCCACCGGAGCCCTCATCTCCTTCTTGGCGTGCGTCCTCGTCTGGTCCCTCATGCGCAACACGTACATCCCCTTCTGGGACGCGCCGCTGAACCTCTTCACCCCGGACAGCTGGTACGCCGCGAACGGGGAGCCCGTCATGGGGACGGGCGGGATGCGGGCCAAGCCGATCTACGAGCTGCTCTTCGTCGCGGCGCTCCTCTACGGATTCGGCCGGCTCGGCAGCTGGCGGACCGCCTGGAGCCGCCTGGTCGTCGAGCGCGGACCCTGGGCTCCGGCCCTCGCGGTCGTGCCGCTGGCCTGGGTGACACTCCTCCTCGTCGACAACCACCAGCTGCCGCTCCGGCAACTGGTCTTCGCTTTCCTGCCGTACGGCACGGACCAGGAGGCCAACCTCGCCCTCGACAACACGGCGAAGACCGCAATCGACGTGGCCGTCGTGCTGGGCTTCGCCTGGCTCGGCGGCGCCGTCCGCCTGCTGCGCAGGCTCCGGCCCACCACGGCTCCGGCGGGCCCGGACCGCCCGCGGGCGGCACCTGCCGAGGAGCAGGAGGACGACCCCGCCCGCTGGCCCCAGCTACGGGCCGCCGGGCTGGGAGAGGCGGCCGAGCGGTTGGAGGCGGAGGCCGGGGGCGGGCGGATGAACGACGTGGACTACACCCGGATCCGGCGCGCGTGGGACTCCGTACGCGTCGACCCATCGCGGATGCGGGCCTTCGCCGACGCCGTGCGCGACCAGGGCGCGGGGGCCTGCGTACACCCGTCCGGGACACGGGACCTGCCCGTGCGGGCCGCCCGGCACGATCTGCTGGCCCGGCAGGTGCTGCTCGGCGCCGTCGAGGACGGCACCCGCAACCCGTACTCCCGCCGAGGCACCGCCCTCGCCCTCGACCCCGACGTGCTCGGCACGTCACTGCTCGCCATCGGACCCTCCGGCACCGGCAAGACCCGGCATCTGGTGCGGCCCGTCGTCGAGTCGCTCTCGCTCCAGGCACTCGCCGGCCAGGCCGCCGTCGTCGCCGTCGGCGCGGCCGGCGCCCAGCTCGGACCGGACGCAGCCTTCGACGTCGTGGTCCGCGTCGGCGACCCCGACTCCGTCTACGACCTCGACCTCTACGGCGGTGCGACCGACCCCGACGAGGCCGCCACCCTGCTTGCCGAGGCCTTCGTCGGGGACGTACCCGGGATCGACGTACGCCGGGCCGCCACCGCCCTCGCCCAGCTCCTCGGGCCGTTCCGGGCGGCGTACGACCGCTTCCCGGCCGTGCCCGAGCTGCGCGAGCTGCTCGACGGGCTTCCCACCGCCTTCGACACCCTGCGCCGCGATCTCGCCGGGCAGCACGCGATGCTGCGCGAGCTCGACGCCCGGGCCCGCCAGCACGGCGCCCCGGCGGATCCCGGCCCGGCCCTCGCCGACCGGGTGGCCCTGCTGGACCGGCCCGCCTTCGCCGGCTTCTTCGACACCACCGGCCAGGGCCGGCCGTTCTCCCTGCGCGCCCTGGAGCACCCGATCCGCGTCCGCGTCGACCTGCCCGAGCGCGGGCACGCCGACGCCTCCCGGATGTTGGCCCGGCTGCTGCTCACCCAGTTCAACGCCGCCGCGGCCGCCCGCACGGACCGTTCCCTGTTCGCCTTCCTCGCCCTCGACGACGCCTCGCACACTCTGACCGCCGGGACCGTGCGGGGCGTTCAGCGGCTGCGCTCGGTGCACGCGGGCGTCCTGCTCACCCTGCGCACGCTGGACGACGTACCGGAGGCGCTGCGCACGCCCCTGCTCGGGGCGGTCGGCTGCCGGATGGCCTTCTCCGGGGTCACCACCTGGGACGGCAAGCGCTTCGCCGAGGCCTGGGGAACCGAGTGGGTGGAGACGCGGGACGTCACCCACCGCACCGTCTTCGCCGATCAGCCGCTGACCCGGCTGATGCACTCCTTCCGCAAGCTCGTGACCGGCAAGGCTGTCACCACGGACGCGGTGACCGTGCGGCAGGTGGAGCGTGAGCGGTGGTCCGCGTCGGACCTGGCGCATGCCGTGCCGCCGGGGCACGCCGTGCTGTCGCTGACCTCGGTACGCGGGGAACGCGCGGCGCCGCTGCTGGTCCGCCTGGCCGGAACGTCCTGACCCGCACCCCGACCCGTACGAGGTGGCAGAATCGAGGGGAGTAGTTCGTACGACACGGCGAAATCCGCCGACGGTTCTCCTCCTGTTTCTGCCTGCCGTCCTCCGCTCCGCCGTCCCCTCCCGCTAAGGCCACTGGTAACCGATGCCGCTCACCCTCGCCTCACTCGTTCAGCACTCGGCGCTCAAGCTCAGCGTCCGGGCGGGGGAGGGGCGCCTCGATACGCCGGTGCGCTGGGCCCACGTCAGTGAGCTCGCCGACCCGGTCCCCTATATGGAGGGCGGGGAGCTGCTGCTGATCACCGCGATGAAGCTGGACGCGGGGGACCCGCAGGAGATGCGGGCCTACGTGCGACGGCTCGCCGCGGCCGGGGTCGTCGGCATCGGCTTCGCGATCGGCGTCAACTACGAGGAGATCCCGGAGGCGCTCGTCGAGGCCTCGCGGACCGAGGACATGCCGCTGCTGGAGGTGCCGCGGCGGACTCCCTTCCTGGCGATCAGCAAGGCCGTCTCCGCAGCCCTCGCGGCGGACCAGTACCGCGCCGTCACCGCCGGTTTCGAGGCGCAGCGCGAGCTGACGCGCGCCGCGCTCTCCGTCGACGGTCCCGCCGAGCTGCTGGCCAAGCTGGCGGCGCACGTGCACGGCTGGGCCGCGCTGTACGACACCTCGGGCGCGGTCGTCGCGGCCGCCCCCGACTGGGCCGCGCGGCGCGCCGCCCGGCTGACCCCCGACGTGGAGCGGCTGCGCGAGCGTCCGGCGCCCGCGAGCGCCGTGGTCGGCGGGTCCGAGGACCGCGTCGAACTCCAGTCCCTGGGCACGGGCCGGCGGGCACGCGGCGCCCTCGCCGTGGGGACCGCGGCCCCCCTGGGCACGGCCGAGCGGTACGCCGTCCACTCCGCGGTCGCGCTGCTCACCCTCACCACCGAGCGCTCGCGCTCGCTGCACGACGCCGAGTCCCGGCTGGGGGCCGCGGTGCTGCGGATGCTGCTGGCGGGCGAGGCGGAGCACGCGCGGTCCGTGGCCGGCGATCTGTACGGGGCCCTGCTGGAAGCCCCCTTCCGGCTGATCGCGGCCGAGCCGGCGCTGGCCGGGACCGCGCAGCCGGAAGGCCTGGCGCTGCTCGCCGACACGGTGGAGTCGGCGGCCGCCCGCACGGGGGAGACGCTGCTGGTCGTCCCGGAGGAGGGCCGGCTCGTGATCCTCGCCTCCGACGGGGGCTCCGCCGTGCAGGCGTGCGCGGACCACGCGGAGGCACTGGAGGCACGGCGCGGCCGGGACACCGCCGGGCCCGAGCTTGACGAACTGGTGGTCGGCCTGTCCGCGCCCGCCGGACCGGGCGGCGTGGCGGCGGCGCTCAAGCAGGCCGACCAGGCCCTGGCCGTGGCCCGGCGCCGGGGCCGGCCGATGGTGGAGCACGAGGACATGGCGGCGGGCTCGGTCCTGCCGCTGCTGGCCGACGACGCCGTACGAGCCTTCGCGGACGGCACCCTGCGCGCCCTGCGGGAGCACGACGCGACCGGGCGCGGCGACCTGGTGGCCTCGCTCCAGGCCTGGCTCTCCCGCCACGGGCAGTGGGACGCGGCCGCCGCCGACCTCGGGGTGCACCGGCACACCCTGCGCTACCGGATGAAGCGGGTCGAGGAGATCCTCGGCCGCTCCCTGGAGGACCCGGACGTCCGCATGGAGCTGTGGCTCGCCCTCAAGGCCAGCCCGCCCGCGGCGTAGCCCGGCCCCTTCAGCCGGCCCCGCCGGCCCCCTCAGCCGCCTCCGCCCCAGCAGACGAGCGGGACACCGGACATTGACAAAGCGGCGCAGCATCCGCGACGGGTACTACACGCCGGACAAACGCCGAATCGTCGCCGGAGTCCTACGGTGGAGGGGTCAGGATCCACCGCACACTCTCGAAGGGCCGGGATTCGCATGACTTCCACCCACGCCTTCTGGCTCGCCGGCCGCCAGGCCACCGGCGAGGACAGCTTCGACGTCCACTCCCCGTGGGACGGCCGACTCGTCGGCACGGTCAGCGTGCCCACCGACGAGCAGGTCGAAGAGGCCGTGGCCGCGGCCTACGCCGTGACGGCGGAGTTCTCCGCGACCCCCGCCCATGTGCGTGCCGCGGCGCTGGACCACGTGTCCAAGCGGCTCGCCGAGCGCACCGAGGAGATCGCCCAGCTGATCTCCGCCGAGAACGGCAAGCCCGTCAAGTGGGCCCGCGGTGAGGTCGGTCGTGCGGTGTCCGTGTTCCGCTTCGCCGCCGAAGAGGCCCGCCGCTTCAACGGCGGTGAGGCCCAGCGCCTGGACACCGACGCCGGCGGTGTCGGCCGTCTCGCCCTGACCCGCCGCTTCGTCAAGGGTCCGGTCCTCGGCATCGCGCCGTTCAACTTCCCGCTGAACCTGTGCGCCCACAAGGTGGCCCCGGCCATCGCCGTCGGCGCGCCGATCATCCTCAAGCCCGCCCCGGCGACGCCCCTGTCCGGGCTGATCCTGGGTGAGCTGCTCGCCGAGACCGACCTCCCGGCCGGTTCCTGGTCGGTCCTGCCGGTCGCGAACGACAAGATGCCGGCCCTGGTGAAGGACGAGCGTCTGCCCGTCATCTCCTTCACCGGTTCCGACACCGTCGGCTACGCCATCCAGCAGTCGGTGCCCCACAAGCACTGCACCCTGGAGCTCGGCGGCAACGCCGCGGCCGTGGTCCTGGACGACTGGTCCTCCGAGGCCGACCTCGACTGGGCAGCGACCCGAATCGCGACCTTCTCGAACTACCAGGCCGGCCAGTCCTGCATCTCCGTGCAGCGCGTGATCGCCGACGCCTCCGTCTACGACCGCCTCGTCGCGAAGGTCGTCGAGAAGGTCCAGGCCCAGGTCACCGGCGACCCGTCCGACTCCGCCACCGACGTCGGCCCCCTCGTCTCCGAGGCCGCCGCCCAGCGTGTCGAGTCCTGGGTCGACGAGGCCGTCGCCGGCGGCGCCAAGCTGCTCACCGGTGGCAAGCGCGCGGGCGCCTCGTACGAGCCGACCGTCGTGGCCCACGTGCCGGACGGCGTCAAGCTCGCCACCGAGGAGGTCTTCGGGCCGGTCCTGACGCTGAAGAAGGTCGAGAGCACCGACGAGGCCTTCGCCGCCGTCAACGACTCGAAGTTCGGTCTGCAGACCGGCGTCTTCACCCGCAACGTGCAGACCGCGTTCCGGGCCCACCGCGAGCTGGAGGTCGGCGGAGTCATCATCGGCGACGCGCCGTCCTACCGCGCCGACCAGATGCCGTACGGCGGCGTCAAGCAGTCGGGTGTGGGCCGTGAGGGTGTCCGCTACGCGATGGACGACTACACGTACGAGCGAGTCCTGGTCCTGACCGGCCTCGACATCTGATCACGTACGGCCAAAAAGCCGACGGCCGGAGCCCACTGTGCGGGGGCTCCGGCCGTCCCCCTTTTCCATCCCGCCGACTTTGGGTACGACTCCCAGGTAGCACCGGCGGGTAACGCCGGTGGACCCCCGACTCCGGCGGCGAGGTGAGTCCCCTCATGTCCGCAACACAGCCCAAGGTGACCGAGCGCGAGGCACGGCAGGTCGCGGAAGCGGCCCGCGAACAGGACTGGCGCAAACCCAGTTTCGCCAAGGAACTCTTCCTCGGGCGCTTCCGGCTCGACCTGATCCACCCCCACCCGCTCCCCGCCGACGAGGACGTCCGGCGGGGCGAGGCCTTCCTGGCCCGGCTGCGGGAGTTCTGCGAGACCTCGATCGACGGGGCCCGCATCGAGCGCGAGGCGAAGATCCCCGACGAGACCGTGCGCGGGCTCAAGGAGCTCGGCGCCCTCGGCATGAAGATCGACCCCAAGTACGGCGGTCTCGGCCTCACCCAGGTCTACTACAACAAGGCGCTGGCCCTCGTCGGCTCGGTGAGCCCGGCCATCGGGGCCCTGCTCTCCGCCCACCAGTCGATCGGCGTACCCCAGCCGCTGAAGATGTTCGGCACGCAGGAGCAGAAGGACGCCTACCTGCCCCGCTGCGCCACCACCGCCATCAGCGCCTTCCTGCTCACCGAGCCCGACGTGGGCTCCGACCCGGCGCGCCTGGCCACCACCGCGGTCCCCGACGGGGACGACGCCTATGTGCTCGACGGCGTGAAGCTGTGGACGACCAACGGGGTCGTCGCGGACCTGCTCGTCGTGATGGCCCGCGTTCCGAAGTCCGAGAACCACCGCGGCGGGATCACCGCCTTCGTCGTGGAGGCGGACTCGCCGGGCATCACCGTCGAGCACCGCAACGCCTTCATGGGCCTGCGCGGCCTGGAGAACGGCGTCACCCGCTTGCACCGGGTCCGGGTCCCCGCGGCCCAGCGCATCGGCGCCGAGGGCGCCGGGCTCAAGATCGCCCTGACCACACTCAACACCGGTCGGCTGTCCCTGCCCGCCATGTGCGTCGGTGCCGGCAAGTGGTGCCTGAAGATCGCCCGCGAATGGTCCGGCGTACGCGAGCAGTGGGGCCGGCCGGTCGCGAAGCACGAGGCGGTCGGCGCCAAGATCTCCTTCATCGCCGCGACCACCTTCGCCCTCGAAGCGGTGGTCGACCTCGCCTCCCAGATGGCCGACGAGGACCGCAACGACATCCGCATCGAGGCCGCCCTCGCCAAGCTCTACGGCTCCGAGATGGCCTGCCTGATGGCCGACGAACTGGTCCAGATCCGCGGCGGGCGCGGCTTCGAGACCGCCGAGTCCCTGGCGGCCCGCGGCGAACGCGCCGTCCCCGCCGAGCAGATGCTCCGCGACCTGCGCATCAACCGGATCTTCGAGGGCTCCACCGAGATCATGCACCTGCTGATCGCCCGCGAGGCCGTCGACGCACACCTCTCGGTGGCGGGCGACCTCATCGACCCGGACAAGGCGCTCGGCGACAAGGCGAAGGCCGGAGCGCGCGCCGCCGGCTTCTACGCCCGCTGGCTGCCGAAGCTCGCCACCGGCCCCGGCCAGGTCCCCGGCACCTACCGGGCCTTCCACCCCGGCGGTCACCCCGACCTCTCCGGTCACCTGCGCTATGTGGAGCGCAGCGCCCGCAAACTCGCCCGCTCCACCTTCTACGCCATGTCCCGCTGGCAGGGCCGGATGGAGACCAAGCAGGGCTTCCTCGGCCGGATCGTCGACATCGGCGCCGAGCTCTTCGCGATGAGCGCGGCCTGCGTGCGCGCCGAGCACATGAGGGCCACCGGCGCCCACGGCCGGGAGGCGTACCAGCTGGCCGACGCCTTCTGCGAGCAGTCCAGGCTGCGCGTCGAGGAGCTCTTCGGCAGGCTCTGGTCCAACACCGACGAGCTCGACCGCAAGGTGGTCGCGGGCGTCCTGTCCGGCACCTACGCCTGGCTGGAGGAGGGCGTCCTCGACCCCTCCGGCGACGGCCCCTGGATCGCGGACGCCGCCCCCGGACCGTCAACTCAGAAAAACGTGCACCGCCCCATCCGCTGACCTGCAATCATCGCCGCACGTCGGACAGACGTACGAGGATGAGTACGAGTACTGGTACGCGTACGAGCACAGCACGAGGCGGACGAGAACGATGTCGACGGCCGAGGAAGACCGCACCAGCCGACGGCTGGCCTGGTGCGTGGCGCACCTGCTGCGCCACGCACCGGACCACGTCGTCACGGACATGATCGGCAGGCTGGACGAGCCCACCCGCAAATACCTGTGCCGGGACGAGTGGCTGTCCGCCTCGACCGTCACCCTGCTGCTGCGCCACGGCGGCGCGGCCGACCGGACCTTCATAGCGCGCAACCCCCGGGTCGTGGGCCGGCCGCTGCCCGGCCTGCCCGGACCCGCCCGTTACGCCCGCCGCCGCACACCGCCCGCACTGCTGCCGGTGCTCCGCGCCGAGCTCGGCAGGGACCCCGATGAGGGACCGCTCGACGCGGCCGAGCTGATCGGACTGCTGCGCCGGCACGGCAGGCGCGGGCCGCGGGTCCCGCTGGACATCCTGGCGCTGCGCCACCGGCCGGACCCGGAGCTGATAGGCGCCGAGCACCTGCGCGAGCCGCTGCCGACCGGCGCGGTCGAGGCCCTGCTGCTCGTCGAGGACCTGCCCCTGGAGACCGTCCACGCCTTCCTGGCCGGCAGGGCGGAGCCGCCGGACGGGCGCTCCTGGCACCGGCCCGCCGTCCGCGCCGTACGGATGGGCCGGCTCACGCACGAGGAACTCGTCGCCCACCTCGCCCCCGCGCACCTGACCCTGCTGCTCGCCCGCCTCCCCGACACCGGAGGCCTGCGCTGGACCCTGCCCGAGCAGGCCGGCATGCAGACGGCCGTCCTGCGGGCGCTGCGGCCGCTGGGGGACGATCCCCGTATGTGGGCGGAGCTGCTGAGGCACGCCCCCGGCCACCGCGGCCCGCTGCCCGCGCTGGTCGCCGCCCTGGCCGACGGAACCGTGCCCGAGGCGGCCGACGCGGGTGAGCCCGACCCCGACCTCGTTCGCGCGGTGCGCCACCTGGCCCCGACGGCCGTCGAGCCCTACGGGGGCGTGGAGCGCGAGCTGGCCCTGGCGAGCCTCGCCGTGCCGATGGACAGCGTCCGGGAGGACATCCGCTGGGTGCGCGACTGCCTCGACCGCGCTCTGCTCACCGGCAACGATGTGATCCGGCACAAGCTGCCGGCCTGCTGGGCCCTCGACCAGGACCACTGGCTCGGAGATGTGGACCACCCCGACCGGCACGACCGCCCCGCGGCCGTCCTCGCCTCCCACGCCGAGGCCGACCAGCTGCTGGCCCTGGCCCTGGACGAGGACCCCGAAGCCTGGTGGAGCGTCGCCCGGACGCTCCCGGAGTTCGCCGGAACGCTCCCGCACCTGCTTCTGCGGGTAACGGAAGGGGGCTCCGTGTCCGGCCGCTCCTGAGTTGAGGCAACAATGGGGGGCATGAGCGACCGCCCAGCCCCCCTCGCCGATCCGCACCTCCTCTTCGACCCCGCGGCCGGCCTCCGGGACATCGTCATCCTCGGGTCCACCGGGTCCATCGGGACCCAGGCCATCGACCTCGCCCTGCGCAACCCGGACCGGTTCCGGGTCACCGCACTGTCCGCCGCGGGCGGGCGGGTGGAGCTGCTGGCCGAGCAGGCCCGGCTGCTGCGGGTCAAGACGGTGGCCGTCGCCCGCGAGGACGTCGTACCGGCCCTGAAAGAGGCGCTGAGCGCCCAGTACGGCCCGTCCGAGCCGCTGCCCGAGATCCTCGCCGGTCCGGACGCCGCGGCCGAACTCGCCGCCTCCGAGTGCCACACCGTCCTCAACGGCATCACCGGTTCCATCGGCCTCGCGCCGACCCTCGCCGCCCTGCGGGCGGGCCGGACCCTGGCCCTGGCCAACAAGGAGTCGCTGATCGTCGGCGGCCCGCTGGTCAAGGCCCTGGCGAAGCCCGGCCAGATCATCCCGGTGGACTCCGAGCACGCGGCGCTCTTCCAGGCGCTCGCCGCCGGCACCCGGGCCGACGTCCGCAAGCTCGTGGTGACCGCCTCCGGCGGCCCCTTCCGCGGCCGCACCCGAGCCGAGCTCGCACACGTCACCGTGCAGGACGCCCTCGCGCACCCCACCTGGGCCATGGGCCCGGTGATCACCGTGAACTCCTCGACCCTGGTCAACAAGGGCCTGGAGGTCATCGAGGCGCACCTGCTGTACGACATCCCCTTCGACCGCATCGAGGTCGTGGTCCATCCTCAGTCCTACGTGCACTCGATGGTGGAGTTCACGGACGGCTCCACGCTCGCCCAGGCCACCCCGCCGGACATGCGCGGTCCCATCGCGATCGGCCTCGGCTGGCCCGAGCGGATCCCGGACGCGGCCCCCGCCTTCGACTGGACCAAGGCCTCCACCTGGGAGTTCTTCCCGCTGGACACCGAGGCCTTCCCGTCGGTGGGCCTCGCCCGGCACGTGGGTACCCTCGGTGGTACCGCCCCGGCCGTGTTCAACGCGGCCAACGAGGAGTGCGTCGAGGCATTCCTGGCAGGTCGGCTGCCGTTCACAGCAATCATGGATACGGTCTCTGCCGTGGTCGATGAACACGGGACGCCTGAGTCGGGAACCTCCCTGACGGTCCAGGACGTCCTGGAAGCGGAGGCCTGGGCCAGGGCCCGGGCGCGGGAGATGGCGGCGCGGGCCGCCGCGGAGGCGCGCGCATGACACTACTGATGACGGTGCTCGGGGTCGTGATCTTCGCGGTCGGCCTGCTGGTCTCCATCGCCTGGCACGAGCTGGGGCACCTGTCCACGGCCAAGATCTTCGGCATTCGCGTGCCGCAGTACATGGTGGGCTTCGGGCCGACCGTCTGGTCGCGGCACAAGGGCGAGACCGAGTACGGGATCAAGGCCATCCCGATGGGTGGCTACATCCGCATGATCGGGATGTTCCCGCCCGGCGAGGACGGCCGGGTCACCGCCCGCTCCACCTCGCCGTTCCGGTCGATGATCGAGGACGCGCGCTCGGCGGCGTACGAGGAGCTCCAGCCCGGGGACGAGAGCCGGCTCTTCTACACGCGCAAGCCGTGGAAGCGCGTGATCGTCATGTTCGCCGGGCCGTTCATGAACCTGATCCTGGCCGTGGCGATCTTCCTCACCACCCTGATGGCCTTCGGGCTGAACACCCAGACCACCTCGGTCGCCACCGTCTCGGACTGCGTCATCCAGCAGAGCGAGAAGCGCGACAAGTGCGCCCCCGGCGACCCGGCGGCCCCCGCCAAGGCGGCCGGCCTGAAGGCGGGCGACAAGATCGTCGCCTTCAACGGGCGCACGGTCGGTGACTGGTCCGCCCTGCAGAAGGACATCCGCTCCACCGTCGGCCCCGCCACGATCACCGTGGAGCGGGCCGGTCAGCGCGTGGACCTGACGGCGAACCTGATCGAGAACAAGGTCGCCAAGACGGACGGCAGCGGCCGGTACGTCAAGGACGAGTACGTCACCGCGGGCTTCCTGGGCTTCGCCCCCGCCGCCGGCTACGTCCCGCAGTCCTTCGGCCAGTCCGTCGACCGCATGGGCGAGATGATGCAGGCCGGCGTCCAGTCGCTGGTGGCGCTTCCGTCCAAGGTCCCGGACCTGTGGAACGCGGCCTTCAACGGCGCCGAGCGCAAGCAGGACAGCCCGATGGGCGTCGTGGGCGCGGCGCGGGTCAGCGGTGAGATCTTCACCCTGGACATCCCCGCCCAGCACCAGCTGGTCTTCTTCCTCAACCTGCTGGCCGGCTTCAACCTCTCGCTGTTCCTCTTCAACATGCTGCCGCTGCTCCCGCTCGACGGCGGGCACATCGCCGGCGCGCTGTGGGAATCGCTCCGCAGGGGCGTCGCGCGGATCTTCCGGCGCCCCGACCCCGGCCCGTTCGACGTGGCGAAGCTGATGCCCGTCGCGTACGTCGTCGCGGGCCTGTTCATCTGCTTCACCCTGCTGGTGATGGTGGCGGACGTGGTGAACCCGATCAAGATCACCTAGTTTGCGGGGCCGTACCCCAGTCGTACCGGAGCCGGGCACGGATCGTGCCCGGCTCCCTACGTTCGGGTGGCGCACCCCCTCGGATGCACGGGCCGCCCCTTGGTTGGCGTAATCTCGAAGCCTGGAGCCCGCCGATCTCGGGACCTTGATCCACACCTTGGGGTTGCACAGCAGATGACTGCCATCTCTCTCGGAATGCCGGCCGTGCCGACGAAGCTTGCCGACCGCAGGGTCAGCCGCAAGATCCAGGTCGGCAAGGTGGCCGTCGGTGGCGACGCACAGATCTCCGTGCAGTCGATGACCACCACCAGGACCTCCGACATCGGGGCGACGCTCCAGCAGATCGCCGAGCTCACCGCCTCCGGCTGCGACATCGTCCGTGTGGCCTGCCCGACCCAGGACGACGCCGACGCGCTCGCCGTGATCGCGAAGAAGTCGCAGATCCCGGTCATCGCCGACATCCACTTCCAGCCGAAGTACGTGTTCGCCGCGATCGACGCCGGCTGCGCCGCGGTCCGCGTGAACCCGGGCAACATCAAGCAGTTCGACGACAAGGTCCGGGAGATCGCGAAGGCCGCGAACGAGACGCGCACCCCGATCCGCATCGGTGTGAACGCCGGCTCCCTCGACGCCCGGCTGCTGAAGAAGTACGGCAAGGCCACCCCCGAGGCGCTGGTCGAGTCCGCGCTGTGGGAGGCCTCCCTCTTCGAGGAGCACGGCTTCGGCGACATCAAGATCTCGGTCAAGCACAACGACCCGGTCGTCATGGTCAACGCATACCGCCAGCTCGCCGCGGCCTGCGACTACCCGCTGCACCTGGGCGTCACCGAGGCCGGCCCCGCCTTCCAGGGCACCATCAAGTCCGCGGTCGCCTTCGGCGCGCTGCTCTCCGAGGGCATCGGCGACACCATCCGCGTCTCCCTCTCCGCCCCGCCGGCGGAGGAGGTCAAGGTCGGCATCCAGATCCTGGAGTCGCTGAACCTCAAGCCGCGCCGCCTGGAGATCGTCTCCTGCCCGTCCTGCGGTCGCGCCCAGGTCGACGTCTACAAGCTGGCCGAAGAGGTCACCGCGGGCCTGGAGGGGATGGAGGTCCCGCTGCGCGTCGCGGTCATGGGCTGCGTCGTCAACGGCCCCGGTGAGGCCCGTGAGGCCGACCTCGGCGTCGCCTCCGGCAACGGCAAGGGCCAGATCTTCGTGAAGGGCGAGGTCATCAAGACCGTCCCCGAGTCGAAGATCGTGGAGACCCTCATCGAAGAGGCGATGAAGATCGCCGAGCAGATGGAGAAGGACGGCGTGATGAGCGGCGAGCCCACCGTCGCCATCGGCGTCTGATCCTCCGGTCCCGGCTCTCCGCGAACTCCCTCGGCCCCGGTGCCGTTCCCGCAGTTGGGGGGCGGTCCGGGGCCGTTTCGTGACCGCGGACACGGCATCCCCGGGCGCCGCCGGGTACAGTGCGGAGATCAGCAGACTTGCATGGTGAGGCCCCAGTGTTGACGCAGACCACCACCCGGGTCCTTGAGCCCAGTGATCTCGACGCGGCGATGGAAATCCTCGGACGCGAGCCGGTCGAGAACGCCTTCGTCACTTCCCGGGTCCAGGTCGCCGGACTCGACCCCTGGCGCCTGGGCGGCGAGATGTGGGGCTGGTACGCGGACGGCGAGCTCCGCTCCCTCTGCTACGCCGGAGCCAACCTGGTCCCCGTCTGCGCCGGACCTGACGCCGTACGCGCCTTCGCCGACCGGGCCCGCCGCACGGGCCGCCGCTGCTCCTCCATCGTCGGCCCCGCCGGGGCCACCCGGCTGCTGTGGCAGCTCCTGGAGCCGAGCTGGGGCCCCGCCCGCGAGGTCCGCTCCCATCAGCCGCTCATGATCATCGAGCGCCCGTCCACCACGGTACGGGCCGACCCACGGGTCCGCCGGATCCGCAAGGACGAGATGGAGGTGATCATGCCCGCTTGCGTGGCCATGTTCACCGAGGAGGTCGGCATCTCGCCGATGGCCGGTGACGGCGGGCTGCTCTACCAGGCCCGCGTCGCCGAACTCGTCGCCAGTGGCCGTTCCTTCGCCCACGTCGAGGACGGCAAGGTCGTCTTCAAGGCCGAGATCGGCGCCGCCACCACCCGTGCCTGCCAGATCCAGGGCGTGTGGGTGGACCCCGAGTTCCGCGGCCTCGGTCACTCCGAGACCGGGATGGCCGCCGTCGTCGCGTACGCGCTGCGGGACGTGGCGCCCGTGGTCAGCCTCTACGTGAACGATTTCAACGCCGCCGCGCGGGCGGCCTACCGCCGCGTCGGTTTCCGTGAGGTCGGCGCGTTCATGAGCGTACTTTTCTGAACCCCGCCCCGCCTGATGCCACAGCCGGACCACCGACCCGGGCCGTGGCATTCCGGCGCCCGGTACCGCGAAGTAAGGTCGCGGCATGCTGCCTTCCGGAGTCCGAATCGGTCCCCTCGACCTCGCCGCCCGCGTGGACGAGGCCCTGCGCGTGCAGGCCGTCGCCTTCGGCCTCAGCGAGGAGGAGGTCGGCATCCGGCGCTACATCGTCCAGCGCCACATGACCTGCCGCGGAGCCCGCGCCCTCGGGGCGTTCGCCGAGGACGGGGCCCTCACCGGATTCGTCTACGGGATGCCGAACGACCGCAGCCACTGGTGGTCCAGCATCGTCGAGCCCTATCTGCGGGCCGGCGGGCACGAGGAGTGGCTCGACGGCTCCTTCGTGATCACCGAGCTGCACGTGCACCCCGGATTCCAGGGCAACGGCATCGGCCGCGCGCTGATCACCGACATCACCGACGCCGCCGACGAGCCCCGCTCGATCCTCTCCGCCATCGACACCGAGAGCCCCGCCCGAGGGCTCTACCGGGCCCTCGGCTACGCCGACCTCGCCCGCCAGGTCCACTTCCCGAGCGCGAGCCTCCCGTACGCCGTCATGGGGGCCATCCTGCCGCTGACCAGGCGCTGAGGCGCCGGCCAGGCACTGAAACGAGTACCGCGGGCGGCGGCCCGGCCGGTAACCTCCCCGCATGTCTACGCAACACGTGCAGCGGATGTCCCGCCTGATGGCCAAGACCCTCCGCGAGGACCCGGCCGACGCCGAAACCCTCAGCCACCGGCTCCTGGTCCGCGCCGGTTACGTCCGGCGCAGCTCCGCCGGGGTGTGGACGTGGCTGCCGCTCGGCAAGCGGGTCCTGGACAACGTCTCGCGCATCGTCCGCGAGGAGATGGACGCGATCGGGGCCCAGGAGGTGCTGCTCCCGGCCCTGCTGCCGAAGGAGCCGTACGAGGTCAGCGGACGCTGGTCGCAGTACGGGGACCTGCTGTTCCGGCTCAAGGACCGCAAGGGTGCCGACTACCTGCTCGGGCCGACCCACGAGGAGATCTTCACCCTGGTGGTGAAGGACCAGTGCACCTCGTACAAGGACCTGCCGGTCATGCTCTACCAGATCCAGACCAAGTACCGCGACGAGGCGCGGCCCCGGTCCGGCGTGCTGCGCGGCCGCGAGTTCCAGATGAAGGACTCGTACTCCTTCGACGTGTCCGACGAGGGGCTGGCGGAGTCCTACCGGCTCCACCGCGAGGCGTACGTCCGCATCTTCGAGCGGCTCGGCCTGGACCACCGCATCGTGTCGGCGGTCTCGGGAGCGATGGGCGGCTCGGCGTCGGAGGAGTTCCTGGCCCCGGCCGGCGCCGGCGAGGACACCTTCGTGGACTGCCCCTCCTGCTCCTACGCGGCGAACACGGAGGCCGTGACCTTCGCCCTCGCGCCGGTGTCGGGCGAACACCCGGCGCCGCAGGAGGTGGACACCCCGGACACCCCGACGATCGAGACCCTCGCCGCGCACCTGGGCGTACCCGCCTCGGCGACGCTGAAGAACCTTCTGGTCAAGGTCGACGGCGAGATCACGGCCGTCGGCGTGCCGGGCGACCGGGAGGTGGACCTCGGCAAGCTGGGCGAGCACCTGGCCCCGGCGGTGGTGGAGTTGGTGACGGCCGAGGACTTCGAGGGCCGCCCCGATCTGGTACGCGGATACGTGGGCCCGCAGGGTCTGGAGAAGGTCCGCTACCTGGCCGACCCCCGTGTCGCGCCCGGCACTTCCTGGGTGACGGGGGCCAACCGGGCGGACACGCACGCCCGGAACGTGGTCTGCGGGCGGGACTTCGAGGTGGACCAGTACCTGGACGTGGTGGTCGTGGAGCCGGGCGACCCCTGCCCGTCCTGCGGGGCGGGGCTGCGGCTGGACCGGGCGATCGAGATCGGGCACATCTTCCAGCTGGGCCGCAAGTACGCGGACGCCTTCGGGCTGGATGTGCTCGGCCGCGAGGGCAAGCCGGTCCGGGTCACGATGGGCTCGTACGGCATCGGCGTCTCCCGCGCGGTGGCGGCGCTGGCCGAGCAGACGGCGGACGAACGCGGCCTGTGCTGGCCCGCGGCGGTGGCCCCGGCCGACGTCCACGTGGTGGCGGCGGGCAAGGCGGTGCCGCTCGCGCTGGCGGAGGAGGCGGCGACGGCGCTCGCCGCGGCGGGCCTGCGGATCCTGCTGGACGACCGGCCCGGCCTGTCGCCCGGCGTGAAGCTCACGGACGCGGAACTGATCGGCGTGCCGTGGATCCTGGTGGCGGGCCGCCGCTCCGCGGACGGCGTGGTCGAACTCCAGCACCGCGCCACGGGCACCCGCGAGGAACTCCCCCTGCCGGAAGCACTCGCCCGCCTGACGTAGCCGCCTGCGGCCCCGCCCGCGTCCTGCCCGGCCCGCGTCTGAGGCGCGGGTCCGGGCAGTGTCCGGGAGACGGAGAGAGGGCGGGGCGGGGAGAAGGCTCCGCGCAGCGGCTACTCGCGCAGCCCGTCCCGCTCCTGCTCCGGCGGGGCCGCGTCCAGCATCAGGCCGTCCGCCGGCCCACCGAGCGCATCCGGAACCGGAGCCCCGTCGAGCGCGTCCGCGTCCGCGTCGTCGACCTCGGCCGGCCCGGGGCCTTCGGAAGCCGGGCCGGCCGGGGCCGGGTTCTCGGGGGAGGCCGTCGCCGCAGGCGACGGGGCCGCTCGTTCCAGGAACCGCAACAGCTCCACCGGAAACGGCAGGACCAGCGTCGAGTTCTTCTCGGCGGCGACCGCCACCACCGTCTGCAGCAGCCTCAGCTGCAACGCCGCCGGCTGCTCCGACATGACCTCCGCCGCCTCGGCGAGCTTGTGCGAGGCCTGCAGCTCGGCGTCCGCGTTGATCACCCGCGCCCGCCGTTCACGGTCCGCCTCCGCCTGCCGCGCCATCGACCGCTTCATGGTCTCCGGCAGGGACACGTCCTTGATCTCGACCCGGTCGATCTGCACGCCCCAGCCCACCGCCGGGCTGTCGATCATCAGCTCCAGCCCCTGGTTGAGCATCTCCCGGTTGGACAGCAGATCGTCCAGGTCCGACTTTCCGATGATCGACCTCAGCGAGGTCTGCGCCATCTGCGAGACGGCGAAGCGGTAGTCCTCCACCGCCACGATCGCGCTCGCCGGGTCGACGACCTTGAAGTACACCACCGCGTCCACCCGCACCGTCACGTTGTCCCGGGTGATGCCCTCCTGTGCGGGCACCGGCAGCGTCACGATCTGCATGTTCACCTTGCGGAGCCGTTCCACGACGGGAACGACCGTCGTGAGGCCCGGGCCGCGGACCTCCTCGCGCAGCCTGCCGAAGCGGAAGACCAAGCCCCGCTCGTACTGCTTGACCACCCGGGCCGCGGCGCCCAGATAGACCACGGCAGCCACGCCAGTGGCGATGGCCGCTGTCAGCAGTTCTTCGACCATGACGGCCCCCTGCCGGACATACCTACATATCTAAGGTATGCCCTACAGCCAGGCCGCGAACTCCAGCAGCAGCTCCGCGTCCCGGCGCCGCCCCGCCGCCAGCGCGCGGTTACCGGACTCCACCGCGCGGAACAGCGTCCAGCCCCGCAGCCGCTCCCGGTCCACCTCCAGCGCGTCGGCCAGCTTGTTCACCCGGCGCCGGGCGCCCGCCGCCCCCGCGGAGGAGGCCACCTGGTCCTCCAGACGGTCCCGGACCAGCCGCGCCAGGTCGTACGCGCGTTCCCCGACCAGCGGATCGGGACCCACCGTCAGCCACGGCGCGCGCTCGCCCGCGAGCACCTTGCCCTGCCGGAAGTTCCCGTGCAGCAGCAGCTCCTCCGGCGGGGCCGCCACCAGCTCGGCCCGCAGCGCCAGTGCCGTGTCGGCCAGGGCCCGGACCTCCGCCGGGGCCGCCCGCAGGGCCGCCGACTGCCACTCGGTGCGCTCCGCCACCGTCTCCCAGCCGTGCCCGTCCGGCGGCGCCACCCACAGCCTGCGCAGCGTGCCGCTCGCCTCGAGCAGGGCCTTGGCCTCCGGCAGCGAACGCAGCGACACCTCCGGGTGCAACCGCTCCAGCAGCAACGCCCCGTCGTCGTCGTGGTGCCGCGTGTCGAGGACCCGTACGGCCCCGAAGCCGCCCCAGTGGGCCAGCGCGGCGAGCTCCCGGTCGGGCCGGGCGTGCGGGGGCGCCAGCTTCAGCGCGGCCGGGGTCCCGTCGGCGTACGTGACGAGGACCACCAGGCTGCTGCGGCCGCCCGGGGCCTGCACCCGCCGGGCCTCCACCCCGCGCCGCGACAGCGCGGCTTCGGTGAGTCGGGGCAACTGCCCCAGCCAGTCCTCGTCCTGCGCCGTCTCCGGCATCTCACCGAGCGCCCGTACTAGCCGCTGCGGCGGTTCGAAAACCATGCGTGCGTGGTCCCTTTCAGCTGTGCTGGGCCCGTTGCGCCTCGTCAGCGCGTTCCGCGAGCCCAGGGAAGGCTACGCCGACACCGCGCCAGCGTGCCGCGCGCACGGCCGCCGCGGTCAGCGCGTCGGCCGCCTCGCGGCGCAGCGGGCCCTCCGCCGCACGCACCAGATCGGAGTAAGCGCCGGCCACCCGGTCCTCGATCTGCGCGGCCAGCCGCTCGGCGTCGGCCGCACTGCGCACCTCGAACGGCAGGGCGTACGCGGCCTCGGCGGGCCGGGGCGATCCGCCCAGCCGGCGCACGGTCCGGGCGAGCGCGTCGCGGCGCGCGAGGTGGCCGCCGTACGACTCCCGGGCCTGCGTCGCGCGGGCGCCGGTGGACCGGGCGCCGATCACCCCGTAGCCGTAGGCGGCCGCGTGCTCGGCCGCGAGCGCGGCCTGGGCGGCCTCCAGGGCCCCGCCGGCGGGGGAGGGTTCGGGCTTCACGACGCGGCTCCGGGGTTCGAGGTCAGCAGGTGGGCGTGTACGGCGCCGCAGGCGGCCACCGAGGCCAGCAGCCGGGCGAGCTCCCCGGGGGCCCCGGCCAGGTCGATGGTCCGGGATTCGGACAGGCTGCGCTCGGCGTCCGCGAGCGCGGTCAGCGCTTCCTCGGGCTTGGCCGGCACCGGCTCACCGCTCACCGCTGGCGCGGCCGCCCCCGTACCGCCGGACCGGGACGGGGTGGGCGAGGGCGGGGCCGAAGGCGTGAGGGACAGGGCCGCGGCGTGCGCGTCGACGGCGGCGCGCAGCGGTGCGAGCCGTGCGGCCAGGGCCGGATGGGCGGCCGCGGTGGCGTCGTAACGGTCCCGCAGTCGCGTACTGTCACGGACGGCCGTCTCACGCATCCGCCGTTCGAGTGGAATCGTGAGGGCGGCCTCGGTCGGGAGGTCGCCGGAACACCCGGTCAGCAGCGCGGCGCCGGCCGCGCCGGCAGCTCCGGCGAGCAGGCTCCGGCGCGAGGGTCTCGAAGGCAGAGTCCAGGGCACGGCGACGTCCTCCGGGTGATGAAGCGCTGATGGCGGGGCAGGGTGCGATCACGGTACCCGGGGCCCCGTCCACAGGGCGGACGGCAACACCCTCCGACACCGGATACCCTTTGACCTGACACACGACGGAAATCACAACAGCACACGCGGCCGAGGAGTCACCCGGATGAGCACCACCCAGAGCGACAGGCTGCGCGGACTGCTGGAGCCTCTCGTCGCCGCCAAGGGCCTGGACCTCGAAGAGATCGAGATGTCCCGGGCGGGCAAGCGCCGGATGCTGCGGATCATCGTGGACTCCGACGAGGGCGTGGAGCTGGACGCGTGTGCCGAGCTGAGTCGCGAGGTCTCCGACAAGCTCGACGAAACCGATGTGATGGGTGAGGACGAGTACGTCCTCGAAGTGAGCTCGCCGGGCGCGGACCGCCCGCTGACCGAGCACCGTCACTACGTACGGGCGATCGGCCGTCTCGTGAAGTTCCAGCTCGCCGAGGGCGGGGAACTGATCGCCCGCATTCTCGAAGCCGACGACGAGGGCCTGGACCTCGAAGTCCCGGGCGTGAAGGGCCGCAAGGCGACCGCCCGGCGTATCGCATTCACCGACATCGCCAAGGCGCGTGTCGAGATCGAGTTCAACCGCAAGGACAAGAAGGAAGAGGAGGCGTAGCCGTGGACATCGACATGAGTGCCCTGCGGGGTCTGGTCCGGGAGAAGGAGATCTCCTTCGACCTGCTCGTCGAGGCGATCGAGTCGGCCCTCCTCATCGCGTACCACCGGACCGAGGGGAGCTTCCGCCGCGCTCGCGTCGTGCTGGACCGCGCCAACGGTCACGTGGTCGTGTGGGCGACGGAAGACCCGAGGGATCTCGAAGAGGGCCAGGAGCCCAAGGAGTTCGACGACACGCCGTCGGACTTCGGCCGGATCGCCGCGACGACCGCCAAGCAGGTGATCCTGCAGCGTCTGCGCGACGCCGAGGACGACCTGACCTTCGGCGAGTTCGCAGGCCGTGAGGGCGACGTCATCACCGGCGTCGTCCAGCAGGGCAAGGACCCGAAGAACGTCCTCGTCGACATCGGCAAGCTGGAGGCCATCCTGCCGGTGCAGGAGCAGGTCCCCGGCGAGGAGTACACGCACGGTCTGCGCCTGAAGGCGTACGTCGTGCGCGTCGCGAAGGGTGTCCGCGGTCCGTCCGTGACCCTCTCGCGCACCCACCCCAACCTGGTGAAGAAGCTCTTCGCGCTGGAGGTCCCGGAGATCGCCGACGGCAGCGTCGAGATCTCGGCGATCGCGCGTGAGGCCGGTCACCGTACCAAGATCGCCGTTCGGTCCACCCGTTCGGGCCTCAACCCGAAGGGCGCCTGCATCGGCCCGATGGGCAGCCGCGTGCGCAACGTGATGGCCGAGCTGCACGGCGAGAAGATCGACATCGTCGACTGGTCGGACGACCCGGCGGAGATGGTCGCGAACGCGCTGTCACCCGCCCGGGTGAGCAAGGTCGAGGTCGTCGACTGGGACTCCCGGTCCGCCCGGGTGACCGTGCCGGACTACCAGCTGTCGCTGGCCATCGGCAAGGAGGGCCAGAACGCCCGCCTCGCCGCGCGGCTCACCGGCTGGCGCATCGACATCCGTCCCGACACCGAGGTGTCCCCGGACACCGACCGGGACCGGGACGGGGAATAAACCGCTACCGTCCGGGCTTGCCCGGACGGTAGACAGGGCGCACGACCGCTGCTCCGGCAGCGGATATCAAGACAACACGACAGCCGTTCGATCTTTCCCCCGCCACTTGTCGGGAGAGAGGTCGGTGCGGGGAGGTAGACTTAGGCGTGTCTGGCCGGACGCAAGCCCGCGCATGCCCCGAACGCACCTGTGTGGGGTGTCGGGAGCGAGCGGCCAAGAACGATCTGCTGCGCGTCGTGGCGGACGGAGACGCATGCGTCCCCGATCCACGCGGCACGAGGCCGGGCCGGGGTGCTTATGTGCACCCCGCCGTGGTCTGCCTCGACCAGGCGATCCGCCGCCGTGCGTTCCCCCGGGCCCTTCGGTCCGCCGGAGCGCTCGACACGGAGAACCTGCGCAAAGCCGTGGCCGGTGAGGCCGGGCACACCGTAATGAAGTAGTACGGCACGGATAACCGTGCGGTCAGGTACCTCGCGAGTTGGAAGTAGGTCGAGATTGCGATGAGCACTCGATGAGTACGCGATGAGTACGCCCATGAAGTAGCGACGGTCCGGCGTAACCCGGACCTAAAAGGAGCGAAGTGGCTAAGGTCCGGGTATACGAACTCGCTAAGGAGTTCGGAGTTGAGAGCAAGGTCGTCATGGCCAAGCTCCAGGAACTCGGTGAGTTCGTCCGTTCGGCGTCCTCGACGATCGAGGCGCCGGTTGTACGCAAGTTGACCGACGCGCTGCAGGGCCCCGGCGGTAACGCCGGCAAGTCCGCCGCGAAGCCGGGTGCGCCCCGCAAGGCCGCCCCCGCCAAGCCCGGGGTTCCGACCCCGGGTGCCGCTGTACGTCCCGGCGCGCCGAAGCCCGGCGCACCGGCCCCCAAGCCGGTCGTCGCGGAGGCTCCGGCCGCCGCAGCGCCCGCCCCGGTGACTCCGGCCGCCTCCGGCCCGCGTCCCGGCCCGAAGGCCCCGGCCGCCCCGAAGCCCGCTCCGGCGGCGCCCGTGGCGACCGAGTTCTCCGCGCCTCCGGCGGCTCCGGCCGCCCCGGCGCGCACCGAGCGTCCCGCCGCCGCTCCCGGCCCCCGTCCGGCGCAGCAGCGTCCGGCCCAGGGTCAGGGTGGCCAGGCCGGTGCCCGTCCCGGCGCCCCGCGCCCGGCCGGCTCCGCCCCCGGTGGCCAGGGCCAGCGGCCCGCCGGTGCACCCGGTTCCTCGGCCCCGCGTCCCCAGGGCGCCCGTCCGGCCGGTCCCCGTCCGGGCAACAACCCCTTCACCTCCGGCGGCTCCACCGGCATGGCGCGCCCGCAGGCGCCCCGTCCGGCCGGCGCGCCCCGTCCCGGTGCCCCCGGCGCCGGTGGCGGCCAGGGTGCTCCGCGCCCGCAGGGTGGTCCTGGTGGCGCTCCGCGCCCGCAGGGTGCCGGTGCGGGTCGTCCGACCCCGGGCGGCATGCCCCGTCCGCAGGGCGGCGCACGTCCCGGTGGCGGCCCTGGTGGTGCTCCCGGTGGTAACCGTCCCAACCCGGGCATGATGCCGCAGCGTCCCGCTGCCGGTGGTCCCGGTCCCCGTCCCGGTGGCGGCCCCGGTGGCCGTGGTCCCGGTACGGGCGGCGCAGGTCGTCCCGGCGGTGCCGGTCGTCCCGCGGGCGGCGGCTTCGCCGGTCGTCCGGCCGGTCCGGGCTCGCGTCCCGGCGGCGGTGGCGGCTTCGGCGGCCCGCGTCCCGGTGGCGGCGGCTTCGGCGGCGGTCCGGCCGGTGCCGGTGGCGGCGGTCGTCCCGGCTTCGGTGGTCGTCCCGGTGGTCCCGGTGCCCGTGGTGGCACGCAGGGCGCCTTCGGTCGTCCCGGTGGTCCGGCTCGTCGTGGTCGCAAGTCCAAGCGTCAGAGGCGCCAGGAGTACGAGGCCATGCAGGCCCCGTCCGTCGGCGGCGTGATGCTGCCGCGCGGTGGCGGCGAGACCGTGCGCCTGTCGCGCGGTGCCTCCCTCACCGACTTCGCGGAGAAGATCAACGCCAACCCGGCGTCGCTCGTCGCCGTGATGATGAACCTCGGCGAGATGGTCACTGCCACGCAGTCCGTCTCCGACGAGACGCTCGAGATGCTGGCCGGCGAGATGAACTACGTCGTCCAGATCGTCAGCCCGGAGGAAGAGGACCGCGAGCTCCTCGAGGGCTTCGACATCGAGTTCGGCGAGGACGAGGGCGGCGAGGAATACCTCATGCCGCGTCCGCCGGTCGTGACCGTCATGGGTCACGTCGACCACGGTAAGACCCGACTGCTCGACGCCATCCGCAAGACGAACGTCGTTGCGGGCGAGGCCGGTGGCATCACGCAGCACATCGGTGCGTACCAGGTCTCCACCGAGGTCAACGCCGAAGAGCGTCGCATCACCTTCATCGACACCCCGGGTCACGAGGCGTTCACCGCCATGCGTGCTCGTGGTGCGAAGTCGACCGACATCGCGATCCTCGTGGTCGCGGCCAACGACGGCGTCATGCCGCAGACGATCGAGGCGCTCAACCACGCCAAGGCCGCCGGCGTCCCGATCGTCGTCGCGGTCAACAAGATCGACGTCGAGGGTGCCGACCCGGTCAAGGTGCGCGGTCAGCTCACCGAGTTCGGTCTGGTCGCCGAGGAGTACGGCGGCGACACGATGTTCGTCGACATCTCCGCCAAGCAGGGTCTGCACATCGACTCCCTGCTCGAGGCCGTCGTCCTCACCGCCGACGCCTCGCTCGACCTGCGCGCCAACCCGGAGCAGGACGCTCAGGGTATTGCGATCGAGTCCCACCTCGACCGCGGCCGCGGTGCCGTTGCCACCGTCCTCGTCCAGCGCGGTACCCTCCGCGTCGGCGACACGATGGTCGTGGGCGACGCCTACGGCCGTGTGCGCGCCATGCTCGACGACAAGGGCAACAACGTCGAGGAAGCGGGTCCGTCGACCCCCGTCCTGGTCCTGGGTCTCACCAACGTCCCCGGCGCCGGCGACAACTTCCTCGTCGTCGACGAGGACCGTACGGCCCGTCAGATCGCCGAGAAGCGTGCTGCGCGTGAGCGCAACGCCAACTTCGCCAAGCGCGTCCGTCGTGTGTCCCTCGAGGACCTCGACTCCGTGCTCAAGGCCGGTCTGGTCCAGGAACTCAACCTCATCATCAAGGGCGACGCGTCCGGTGCGGTCGAGGCTCTCGAGTCCTCGCTGCTCCAGCTCGACGTCGGTGAAGAGGTCGACATCCGGGTCCTGCACCGCGGTGTGGGTGCGGTCACCGAGTCCGACATCTCGCTGGCGATGGGCTCCGACGCCATCGTCATCGGTTACAACGTCCGTGCGGCCGGCCGTGCCGCGCAGATGGCGGACCGCGAGGGCGTCGACGTTCGCTACTACTCGGTGATCTACCAGGCCATCGAGGAGATCGAGGCGGCCCTGAAGGGTCTCCTCAAGCCGGAGTACGAAGAGGTCGAGCTCGGTACGGCGGAGGTCCGCGAGATCTTCCGCTCGTCCAAGCTGGGCAACATCGCCGGTGTCCTCATCCGGTCCGGCGAGGTCAAGCGCAACACCAAGGCGCGGCTCCTGCGCGACGGCAAGGTCGTCGCCGAGAACCTCACCATCTCCGGTCTGCGCCGCTTCAAGGACGACGTCACCGAGATCCGCGAAGGCTTCGAGGGTGGTATCAACCTCGGTTCCTTCAACGACATCAAGATCGACGACGTCATCGCGACGTACGAGATGCGCGAGAAGCCCCGCGCGTAAGCGCGAAGCACATCGCACGTGTCGTAGCTCGTAACACCGGGGCCGGTCGGCGGAAAATCCGTCGATCGGCCCCGGCCGTTGCGTGTACGGTTCTGGTGACCCGGCCGCGCGAGCGCCGGGTGATCCTGCCGGGCGACGGCCCGGCAGGCCACCGAACCCGCACCGGCGGGATATCCGGAACTGCATGTACGTGGGGACTCTGTCCTTCGACCTGCTCCTCGGCGACGTCCACTCGCTGAAGGAGAAACGCTCCGTCGTCCGACCCATCGTCGCCGAGCTCCAGAGGAAGTTCTCCGTGAGCGCGGCCGAGGTGGGCGACCAGGACCTCCACCGCCGGGCGCGGTTGGGAGTCGCCCTGGTCAGCGGGGACGCGGGGTTCCTCTCGGACGTACTGGACCGCTGCGAGCGGCTGGTCGCGGCGCGTCCGGAAGTGGAGCTGCTGTCCGTACGACGGCGCCTCCACGGTGATGAAGACTGACTTATAGCTTGTCTGCAAGACAGAAGAAGGAGACGGACCAGTGGCCGACAATGCGCGGGCGAAGAAGCTGGCGGACCTCATCCGGGAAGTGGTGGCCGAGAAGCTCCTGCGCGGAGTCAAGGACCCCCGCCTCGGTACGCACGTGACCATCACGGACACCCGCGTCACCGGCGACCTGCGGGAGGCCACGGTCTTCTACACGGTCTACGGCGACGACGAGGACCGGGCCAGCGCGGCAGCGGGCCTGGAGAGCGCCAAGGGCGTTCTGCGCTCCGCGGTCGGCCGGGCGGCGGGCACCAAGTTCACGCCCACCCTGACCTTCGTCGCGGACGCCCTCCCGGAGAACGCCAAGACCATCGAGAGCCTCCTCGACAAGGCGCGCTCCTCCGACGCCCAGGTGCGGGAGGTCTCCTCCGGCGCGCAGTACGCCGGCGACGCCGACCCGTACAAGAAGCCGGGCGAGGACGACGAGGACGCAGCCGCGGAATGAGCAGCAACGCAGGGAAGACGCCCGGGGGCACCTCCCGGGCGGAGCCTGGGGGAGGCCTTGTCATTGTCGACAAGCCGTCCGGCTTCACTTCGCACGACGTGGTCGCCAAGATGCGCGGGATCGCCAAGACCCGTCGCGTCGGCCACGCCGGCACGCTCGACCCGATGGCGACCGGTGTGCTGGTCCTGGGCGTGGAGAAGGCCACCAAGCTCCTCGGCCACCTCGCGCTCACGGAGAAGGAGTACCTCGGCACGATCCGCCTGGGCCAGAACACCCTGACGGACGACGCGGAGGGCGAGAACACCTCCTCCACGGACGCCACCGGGGTCACCCGGGAGGCCGTGGACGCGGGTATCGCCAAGCTGTCCGGCGAGATCATGCAGGTCCCGTCCAAGGTCAGCGCCATCAAGATCAAGGGCGTGCGCTCCTACAAGCGCGCCCGCGACGGCGAGGACTTCGAGATCCCGGCCCGGCCGGTGACCATCTCGTCGTTCCAGGTGTACGACATGCGGGAGGCCGAGGCCGAGGACGGCACGAAGGTCGTCGACCTCGTCGTCTCCGTCGTCTGCTCCAGCGGTACGTACATCCGCGCGCTCGCCCGGGACCTGGGCGCCGACCTCGGCGTCGGCGGGCACCTGACCGCGCTGCGCCGCACGCGGGTGGGTCCGTACAAGCTCGACATGGCGCGCACCCTGGACCAGCACCAGGAGGAGCTGACCGTCATGCCCATCGGCGAGGCGGCCGCCGCCGCCTTCCCGCGCTGGGACCTGGACGCCCGGCGGGCGTCGCTGCTCGCGAACGGCGTGCGGATCGACATGCCGCAGGAGTACGAGGCCGGACGCACGGTCGCGGTCTTCGGCCCCGAGGGGCAGCTGCTCGGGCTCGTCGAGAGCAAGAACGGAAAGGCGAAGTCCCTCGCGGTCTTCGTCTGATCCCGATCGTCCACCCGGTCACCGGGTGTTGACGTGGAGCGGTGAGCGCACATGGACTGCCGCTCACCGCTCCACGACCCCCCTCGGGTAGGTCTCTATCCACCCGGACCCCTGGATTCACCCGTCCGAGCAGGCGCTCGGAGTGAATGGAGGGAGCGTAAGGGGGCGCTTTCGCCTCGCGTGCTTTTCGTGCTGATCTTCACCTGCCTACCGTCGGAGCACGGGGCGTTGCGGGGGAGCGGTACGGGGAGTGGTGCGGCCATGGCGGAGCTCGTCAAGATCTGTGATCCCGGCGGGCGGGCGCGCGGCAGCGGATTCGTCGCGGATGACCGCGGGACGGTGGTCACCAGTCACGAGGCCGTCGACGGCCTGACCCGGGTGGTGCTGCACGGGCCGGGACCCGCCGGGCGGACCTGGCTGGCCGAGGCGGCGGACGTCACCGTCCTGCCGGAGCTCGCGCTGGCGCTCGTACGGACCGACGGGCTCGGGGTACGGCCGCTGCCGGTGGCACTGCGCGAGGTGATCGACCCCGGGACGTACGTACGGCTGCCGGCGCGGGGATGGCGGCAGGCGCGGGTGCTCGGGGGCGCGCAGGCCAGCTACCCGGCGGCGGAGGGGACGCACGCCGTGCCCGCGGGCGTGGCCGTGGAACTGGCGATCGGCACGGACGGCCGGGACGCGCTGCGGCTGGGCGGAGAGGCCTGCGGGGGCCCGGTGCTCGACGCCGGTACCGGAGCGGTGCTCGCGGTACTGGGCACCGCTCTGCGGGCGGAGCACCGCTCCGGGGGCTTCGCGGTGGCCCTGCGGGCGGCGGCCGGAGCCGACCCCGACGGCCCGCTTGCCGCCCTCCTGGAGCGCAATGCCGCGACCGTCCCCGGCCACGGCACCGACCTGAACCTCGCCGGTGCGCTGGAGCTGACCGCGACCACGCTCGGCGCCCCCCTCTCGGCGGACGGCCCGGACGGCCCGGAATCCGTGGAGCGCCCGGGCATCGCCGCCGAACTCGCCGCCTTCACCACCGGGGACCACCCGGTCCTCGGCCTGGTCGGGGACCCGGGCACGGGCCGCACCACGGAACTGGCCGCCCTGGCCGTGCGCCGGGCGCGGGGCGCCTGCCCGGCGCCGACGCTGTGGCTGCGCGGCGCGGACCTGCGTGCCGCCGACACCTCCCTGGCCGACGCGGTGACCCGGGCCCTGACGGCGGCGGCCCGCATCGTCGAAGCCCCGTCGCCCCCACGGGCCGCCGACCGCCTCGCCGCCGGGCTTTGCGCCCCCGCGTCATGCTCGGCGTCGGAGGCCGGCCCGCGCGCGGGTGCCGACGGGGTCGAAAGCGCGGCGGGGCGCCGCTCGCGGGGCGCTGACCGCTTCGCCGCCGAGCCTTCCGACACCTCGTCACGTTCGGCGTCCGAGGAGACGTCCCGGCGCGCGTCCGGGGCCGGCGCAGTCGTGCCCGAGCAGCGGCGCGGCCAAGGGGCGCCGAGCCCCGATGCGGTCGTGCCGCAGGAGTGGTGCGGCCGGGCAGGGGCGGGCCCGGGCGCGGGCGGAGCCGTATTCGTCGAGTGGCGCAGCCGGACCGTGGCCGGCGGCGGGGCCGGCTGCGCCGAGGAGACCGGTGCCCCGGCGGGAGCCCACCGCGTCGCGGAGCACCTCGCGCACGTGGTCGCCCGCGCCGGCCGGCCCCTGCTCGTCGTGCTCGACGCCCCGGAGGAGATGCCGCCGGAGCTCGCCCACCGCCTCGCCCCCTGGACCGCCGCCACCGCCGAGTGGCTGCGCGGCACGGGGGCCCGGCTGGTCGTCGCCGCCCGGCCCGAGTACTGGGAACGGGCCGGCGCCCTGTACCCGCCCGAGGCACTGCACACCCCGGCCCGCCCGGCCCGGCGGCTGCCGCCCGCCCTCCCGCTCGCGGACCTCACCGCCGCCGAGGCCGAGACCGCCCGGGCCCGTCTCGGCATCCCCGCCGACGCCGTCCGGGAGGCCGACGCCCGCCACCCGCTCACCCTGCACCTGCTCGCCGGGATCCGCGCCGCCGAGGTCACCGCGGGCCGCCCCGGCCGCGGTGAGGTCTTCGCCGCACACCTGGACCTGCTGTGCCTGCGCGCCGCCGTCCGCATCGCCGCGGCCTGCGCCGACGCCGGGGGCGCCCGGGTGCACGGCCCCGGGGTGCGGCGGCTCGCGACGCGCGTGGCCGGCCGGGTGCACGAGGCCGCCCGGCGCGCGCTGGGGCCCGGGCAGGGGCAGCTGGACCGGGCCGCCTTCGAGGAACTGTTCCCGTGGCGCACCGGCTGGGCCTCCGCCGTACTGACCGAGGGCCTGCTCGTGCCCGCCGGACCCGGCTACCGCTTCGCCCACGAGGAGCTGTCCGACTGGATCCAGGCCGGCCACCTGGACGTTCCCACCGCCCTCGGCCTCCTCGTCCACGGCCCCGCCGGACCCGGACTGCCCGTACCCCGGCACCGGATCGGGCCCGTCCTGGAGGCCCTGCGCCGGCTCGCCCCCGACCCGCTGCGCCGGGAGCTCACCGGGCTGGTCGACCGCCTCAACCACTTCGCCGAGGAACCGGAGCGGGCCACCCCGGACAGCGCCTGGTGGGCCGCCCGGCTGCTGCGCGAGACCCTGCTCAGGACCGCCGATGCCCGCCCCCACCTGCCCGTCCTGCACGCTCTCGCCGAGCACGTGGCCCGCGCCGGCCCGGGGGAGTTCGGCGGCTGGTTCTGGAACCGGCTCCGGCTGCCCGAGCCCGACCGCCTCGACCTGCTGCGCCGCCTGCTGCCCGCCGACCCCGCCGAGGCGGTCCCCGGCGACCGCTACCTCGACGCCGCGGCCCGCCGCCTCGCCCGGGACCCGCAGGGCGCACAGCCGCTGCTCTGCGCCTGGTTCACCGACGGCCGCCGGCTGCGCGGCCGGCCCGGGGCCACCGTCGCCACCGCCGCCCAGGCCCTGCTGCACACCCACCGGGGCCTCGCCGTGGACGACCTCACCGAGGCGCTCGTCACCGCCGCGCACCCCCGCGCCGACGAGCTGCTCGCCGTACTGGCCGAGGAGGAACCCTCCGCCCTGTGCCGGGCCGTCGGCCGCTGGGCCAACGACGAACGGCCCGGGCTTCGGGTCGCGGCCGCCGCCTACGGGCTCGCCACCGCCCCGCACGTACGCACCCCCGCCGACCGCGAGCTGCTGCGCCTCGCCGCCCAGGCCCTGCTCGCCCGCCCCGCCGACGCCACCCTGCACGGCAGCGCGCTCGCGATCCTGCTCCGCGACCCCCAGGTGCGCGGGCGCTACCTCCCCGACGCCCTGGCCTGCTTCCGGGATCCCGAGCTCGGCTCCCGGCTGCCCGCGGAGGCGCTGGTCGCGGCCCTGCCCGTACTGCCCGATCCGGACGAGGTGTTCGCCGCCCTGCGGGCCCGGGCCGACGGGGAGGTGGTGCGGGCCCTGGCCGCGCTGACCACGCCGGGGCTGGCCCGGCGCGCGGGCGACCTCGTACGGGAGCACCTCTCGCGGTGTCCCGGGGACGCGCCGCACGCCGCCTGGTTCGTGGACCGGCGGCTCGACCAGGGTCCGGCCGCCGCCTCGGTGGTGCGGCCGCTGGTCCTGGACCTGCTCCTCGGCGCCCCGGCCGCGGTGCGTGCCGAGCTGGCCGTCGTACTGGCGGCGCCGGGCGGGGAGGCCTCGTACCCGCTGCGCGGGGAGCTCGCCGACACCCTGCTGCGCGAGGAGGCCGATCCGCAGGTGCTCGACGTGTTCCTCGGGGCTCTCGCGGCCGGGACCTCCGGGCGCACCGAGGACCGTACGCGGGAGCTGCTGCGGCGCACCGGGCGGCAGCTGCTGCGGGCCCCGGGCGGGCCGGCGGTCTTCGAGCGGCGGACGGTCGAGCTGGCCCGGGCCGAACCGGCCTTCGGGGCGCTGGTGGCCCGCTGGCTGGCGACGGCGGAGGTGGAGGCGGCGGCCCTGCTGGGGCCGAGCGCCCGCCGGACGGTGGAGACCCTCAGCCGGGCGGCGGAGGATGTGACGTGACGACAGACACGGTGGCCGATCCAGTCAGATGCCGATGCGGGGCACCGGCCACGGGCATGGCAGTCTTAGACCTGCAATCGGCAATCAGTTCAAGGACCAACCGGGTTCGGGCGAGGAGCGGTCACAGTGCAGCGCTGGCGTGGCTTGGAGGACATCCCCCAGGACTGGGGACGCAGCGTCGTCACCATCGGCTCCTACGACGGCGTGCACCGGGGACATCAGCTGATCATCGGACGGGCGGTGGCCACGGCACGTGAGCTCGGCGTCCCGTCCGTGGTGGTCACCTTCGACCCGCACCCGAGCGAGGTGGTCCGCCCCGGCAGCCACCCGCCGATCCTGGCCCCGTACGACCGGCGTGCCGAGCTGATGGCCGGGCTGGGCGTGGACGCGCTGCTGATCCTGCCGTTCACGGCGGAGTTCTCCCAGCTGTCCCCGGCCGACTTCATCGTGAAGGTCCTCGTCGACAAGCTGCACGCGCGGTCCGTCATCGAGGGCCCGAACTTCCGCTTCGGCCACCGGGCCGCCGGAAACGTCGACTTCCTGCGCGAGCTGGGCTCCACGTACGACTACCAGGTCGACGTCGTGGACCTGGTCGAGCGCGGTGAGGCGGGCGGCGGGGTGCCCTTCTCCTCGACGCTGGCCCGCAGGCTCGTCTCGGAGGGCGACATGGACGGCGCGGCCGAGATCCTGGGGCGTCCGCACCGGGTCGAGGGCGTGGTGGTGCGCGGTGCGCAGCGCGGGCGTGAACTCGGCTACCCGACGGCGAACGTCGAGACCCGGCCGCACACCGCGATCCCGGCCGACGGGGTCTACGCGGGCTGGCTGACGGCGGACGGCGAGCGGATGCCCGCGGCGATCTCGGTCGGGACGAACGTGCAGTTCGACGCCACCGAGCGGACCGTGGAGGCCTACGCGATCGACCGTGTGGGGCTGGACCTGTACGGGATGCACGTGGCCGTCGACTTCCTCGCCTACGTGCGGGGGATGGCGAGGTTCGAGTCCCTGGACGGGTTGCTTGAAGCGATCGCGGACGATGTGAAGCGGGCGCGGGTGCTGACGGACGCGTACGACGCGAAGCGCTGACAGACGACGCGGAAGGGCCCGTACCACCTTCGGGGTGGTACGGGCCCTTCCTGCTGTCCGTCGTCAGCCGAGGCGCGGGTCGCGCGGGGGCTGCTGGGGGTGCGGCGGCTGCTGCTGCGGGGCCGGAGGCTGCTGCCAGGGCTGGCCGGGCTGCGGGTACGGCTGACCGTAGGGCTGCGGCGGCTGCTGGTACGGGGGCCGGTCCTGGGGCTGACCGTACGGCTGCGGCTGCGGCTGCGGCTGCGCGGGGGGCTGCTGGTAGGCCGGCTGCGGAGGCTGGGGCTGCTGCTGCGGCGCACCCCAGTGGCCCTGCGGGGCCTGCTGCTGGGCCCGCAGGAAGTCCTCGGCGACCAGCGCGGAGAGGTTGAAGTACGCCTCGCGGGTCTTGGGCCGCATCATGTCGAGATCGACCTCGGCGCCGGCCGCGAGGTGTTCGTCGAAGGGCACGACGACGACACCGCGGCAGCGGGTCTCGAAGTGCTGCACGATGTCCTCGATCTTGATCATCTTGCTGGTCTCGCGGACCCCGGAGATGACGGTGAGGGAGCGCGAGACGAGGTCGGCGTACCCGTGCGCGGAGAGCCAGTCGAGGGTGGTGCTGGCGCTGCTGGCACCGTCGACGGACGGGGTCGAGATGATGATCAGCTGATCGGCCAGGTCCAGGACGCCGCGCATCGCGGAATAGAGGAGCCCGGTGCCCGAGTCGGTGAGGATGATCGGGTACTGGCGGCCCAGCGTCTCGATGACGCGGCGGTAGTCCTCGTCGTTGAAGGTCGTGGAGACGGCCGGGTCCACGTCGTTGGCGATGATCTCCAGACCGGAGGGCGCCTGCGAGGTGAACCGGCGGATGTCCATGTACGAGTGCAGGTACGGGATCGCCTGGACCAGGTCCCGGATCGTGGCACCGGTCTCGCGGCGGACGCGGCGGCCGAGGGTACCGGCGTCGGGGTTCGCGTCGATGGCCAGGATCTTGTCCTGGCGCTCGGTGGCGAGGGTGGCACCGAGGGCGGTGGTGGTCGTGGTCTTGCCCACGCCGCCCTTGAGGCTGATGACGGCGATGCGGTAGCAGGACATGACCGGGGTGCGGATCAGGTCCAGCTTGCGCTGGCGCTCCGCTTCGGCCGCCTTGCCGCCGAAGCGGAACAGGCCGCCGACGCCGTTGTTGTTGTTCTTCGGCTTCTGCTTGTTGCGCAGCAGGCGGTCGGAGGACAGCTCGACGGCGGCGGTGTAGCCCAGCGGCGCCCCGCCGCCGGTCTGGCCGGCGGAGTAGCGCGGGTCGTGCGGCTGCGGTTGCTGCGGTTGCGGCTGGTGCTGCGAGGGCTGCTGACCGGGCCCGGCGGACCACTGCCCGGCGGCGGCGCGGGGGTCGTAGTGCTGCGGCGGGGCGGGGGGCTGCGGCTGGGGAGGTACGGGAGCCGGCGGCGGGAACGCATACGCGTCCGGCGTCCCGAACGCGACCGGCGGCGACGGCGGTTCGCCGACGGGTCCCCCGTACGGGGTCTCCGCGACGGGCGCCGGCGGTGCGTCCGCGGGGGTGACCGGAGCGGGAGCCGGAGCCGGAGCCGGAGCCGGCGGCGCTGCCTGCTCGGCGGGCGGCAGTACGGGCGCGCCCTCGGCGGGAGCGTCCTGCGGTCCGGCCCACGGCGCGGGCGGAGCCTCGGTCACGGGCGCGGCGACCGGCAGCGACGGCAGTGCCGGGTACGGCGTCACCTCGTCGACGGGGGGCAGGGGCGGGAACTGCGTCACGGGCGCGGCGTCGACGAGTTCAGGGGCAGGGGCAGGGGCAGGGGCAGGGGCGGGAGCCGGAGCGGGCTCCGGGGTGACCTCGTCGACCGGAGCCGGGTCCGGCGCGACCGGGAGCGGGGCTTCGAGCGCGGGCGGCGCGTCCTCGACCGGCGCGGGAGCCAGTGCCGGCGCCTCGTCGATGGGGGCGGGAAGCGGGGCCGGGGCTTCGACCGGAGGCGACGCCGGCACCTCGTACGGCAGCGCCGACTCGACCGGTGCCGGAGCCTCGTACACCGGAGCCGGCAGCGCAGGCGCAACCGGAGCCTCGTACGCCGGCGCCACAGGGGCGATCGGAGCCGGTGCGGGCGCCGGGTACCCCGGGGCCATGGCGACCGGGTCCGCGGGGGCGGGCGGGAACGGGGACGGTGATGAGGACGGGAATGGGGACGGCAGGCCCGCGCCGTCGGACGGTGTCCGCGGGGCGGGCGGTGCGATCCGCATCGTCGAGGGCGAATCCAGGTCCGACGGGCGGTGGGGCTCGAAGCCGCTGCCCTCGGGGAGTCCCGGTACCTGCGCGGCCGGGGTCCCGCCCTGCATGTACCAGGCCGGCGGGGTGTAGTCGATGGTGAACTCGCCCGTCACTTCGGGCTCCGCGTCGGACTGATCGTCCGTCGGGACGTCCCACGTCCCGCCGCGCCTCTCGTTCCGATCGCCGCTCACTGGTCCTCCTGGTCTGTCGAACACTGGTCCGGCGCCCACCTCGCCGCGCCCGGACCCAGCCTAATCGCGCCCCGACATCACTGTCCGCCCCCCTCGGGGAGCCGGTTCAGTCGATGCGCCGGGCCCCTCCGAGCAGGCCCGTCTCCGCTTCCGTCCCCTGCGTCATCACGAACTGCCGGTCCCGCGGCGTGCACCACAGGGTGACTCCGTCGCCCAGCGTCGGCAGCGATTCCACCGCCTGCCGCGGGAGCCGCATCAGGCGGCCGATCTGCTCCGCCTCGTCGGGGGACACCCGCTGCACGCCCACCAGGGACGACTGCTGCAACAACCGCGGCGCCGTCGGGCTCAGGTACGGCAGCAGGGTCAGCACCGACTGCCACGGACCGGCCACCACACGCCCGCGCGGCGGCCGCATGCCGCAGTCGCGGATGACCAGCACCGGGCTGCCCGCCGACGCGCCCTGCGGCGGGATCCTGCCCACTTCGTGCAGGGTCACGCACTGCTGTCCGCCGCCCGCCGCCTGGGCCAGCCCGGACCACACCTGGCCGCGTCCGGTCTCCACCGTCACGCGCGCGCCCGTGGCGGCCGCGCGCAGCGCGAGCACCTGCGCCGTCCACAGCCCGCCGATCAGCGTCACCTCGTACGGCGTCGGCCGGTTGATGCCGAGCACCGCCGACCGGCCCTCGGCGTCCACGCCGATGACAACCCCGTCGTCCCCGACGGGCAGCGCCAGCAGGTCCAGGTCCGCGGCGGGCACCACATGCCGCTCGCGTCGCGGGCCGACCAGCCCGAAACCGCCCTTCATCGAGCCCCTCCCAGCGGCAGCGAAGCCAGCAGCCCCGGCACCTGTTCACGGTCGAGCCGTACCAGCCCGGTCTTCACGCCGCGCGCCGTCCTCTCCAACTCCCGGCGTGCCGTGACGAGTTCCTCGTCGCTGCGGCCTGTCACCCGTACGTGTCCGGTCAGCGTGACGCCCTGTCGCTCCGCCGGGGCCATTGTCAGGCTGAAGTTCGTGGCGAGGGTGGGCAGCGAGGTCAGCAGCGCCACGAACTGCGGCAGCGCGGCCGAACCGGCGCCGCCCAGCTGCGGCCAGCGGCCTATCCAGTACGTCGTGTGCCGCCGGTCGTCGCAGCGCCAGGTCCGCGAGGTCTCCTCGGTCCGCCGCCCGGTGCTGGCCGACCGCCCGGCCTGGGTGATCGCCATCGGGTTGGCGCACGAGGACGTGGCGAGCGCCGCCGTCAGTTCCTGCTCGGTCAGCACGGTGGCGGTGAACCCGGATCCGGCCAGCCGGCTCGCCAACTGGTCCGCGGCGCGCACCAGGCACCGCTGGGCGCCGGCCAGGCCGCCGCCGCGCGCGGTGACGGCCTCGGGGCACAGCTCCGGGTCGAGCTTGAGCGCGATCCACGTCAGGCGGACCGCCGGGGTGCCCGTCCGGGCCTGCAGCGGCGCGTAGTTGCGCGTCGCCATCGACCGCTCGGGCAGGTGCGGGGCCGGCGCCGGCTGGGTGTGCTGCACGAGCTGCGCGGACTCCAGCCGGATGCCGTCCACTTCGAGGATGTCCCGTACGACGGTGAGCGGCAGCGGCCGCGCCGCACGGTCGGGCCGCAGCGCGGTGGCGTCCGTGTCCACCTGGACGACCGCGGTCAGGAAGGTCCCGTCACCGATCATGCCGACCGGACGCCGGTCTCGGTCGCTGAAGGTGAGGGTGCGCAGCGCCGGATCGGCCTCGACCAGCGGGGCGAGCCCCGGTTCGGTGCCCGCGGGCACGGTGAAGGCCGCGGCCCGGCGCCGGCGCGAACGCAGCGCGAGCGCGCCGCCGATCCATTCGGGCAGGGAGCGCTGGTGGCGGCGTACGACCGCGAGCACCACCAGGACGAGCGCCAGCACGCCGGTGGGAACCAGCAGCAGTGGTTCGACCACCCAGGCCACCAGCAGCGCCGCTGCCGCGACTTGAAGCAGTACGAGCTGTTGCAGTCGGAACGGACCGAAGCGGCCGGGGCTCGACTTCGGATGCGGCGTCACCCCGCCGCGGGCCGGTGCGGGCGCGCCGCTCTGCTGCTCCGTCGCGGTGGCCATCACTCGCGCACTTCCCCTCTCCGGGGCCGGACCCCATGAGTTCCGGCGCTGCGCGACGATTGCCGCACGGTCCCGGAATCTCCCCAATCCACCCCAACAAGCCCTGATTAACCCGGTGCGGAAGGGGCTGAGCGGCAGCCTCACCCTACCCGGCCCCTGCATACCGTCCGTCAAGAGGCATAGTAGGTGCCCGGTCCGACAATCGAGGCCCGGGGACCGTACTCACCGGCCGGGCCGTGCGGGGAGAAGCAGGCGGTCATGGCATCACGACGTGATGAGCTCAACGCGTACACCTTTGCGAAGCGGCGCACGGTGGCCGCGTTCCTCCAGCCATCCGCCACGGGCACCGAGGAGGGCGCGCCGCGCCCGCTGCGCGCGGTCCTGCCGGGGCTGATCGTCGGCGCGCTGGTGCTCGCCGGATTCGGGGCCTGGGGGATGTTCAAGCCGACGGCCCCCAAGGGCTGGTCGGAACCGGGCACCCGGGTCATCGTCGGCAAGGACTCGACGACCCGGTACGTGGTCCTGACGACGAAGGTGAACGGCAAGGACCAGACCCGGCTGCACCCGGTGCTGAACCTCGCCTCCGCCCGACTCCTCCTGGATCCGTCGAAGTTCAAGGTGATCCAGGTCGAGGACAAGGTCCTGGACGCGGGCAAACCCCCGCGCGGCCCCATCATCGGCATCCCCTACGCCCCCGACCGGCTCCCCTCCAAGGACGACGCGGGCAAGGCCAAGCGCTGGGCCGTCTGCCAGCAGCCGGGCGGCAACGGCCGCGGCGTGCAGACCGCGACCTTCGTTCTCGCCGACCGCGAGGCGGCGAAGACGGACGACGCCCGCAGGCTCACCGACACCCAGTCGCTGTACGTGCAGAGCACCGGTGCGGGCCAGGAGCGCTACCTGATCGACGCGGCGGGGACGAAGTACAAGTTCCCGGAGGGCACCCCGGCCGCCGGGACGATGACCAACGCGCTGGTCGGCACCGGCGCCACTGCGCAGCAGGTCACCCCGGAATGGCTGGGCACCCTCAACTCCGGTGAGGACCTGTCCTTCCCGCCGCTCCCCGGCCGGGCCGGCTCCGATGCCGGGGTCAAGGGCCTGGGCACGGCCGACAACAAGGTCGGCATGGTGCTCGAGGCGCAGACCGGCTCAGGCGCGCAGCACTACGTGGTGCTGCCCGGGAAGGTCGCGCCGGTCTCCGACTTCGTCGCCTGGCTGCTGATCTCGGCGCCCGCGACGGACGGCCTCAACATGCACGGCAAGCCCCGCGAGGTCGACCTCCAGTCGATCAACCCGGACGCCACCCCGTTCGCGGGCGAGGTCAAGTGGCCGCAGAAGAAGACCGACCGGATCAATCAGACGACGCCGCCCGCCGGCACCCAGAGCGGCGGGGGCAACAACCGCGACACCGTCTGCGGCGTCCTGCGCTCGGTCGACGGCCAGGGCAACCAGACCCTGAGCACCTGGGCCGGTACCGGCTTCCCCGTCGACATCACCGCCAGCGGCACCAGCGCGTACGTCACCCCCGGCTCGGGCCTGCTCTACACCCAGGTCCAGGGCAAGCAGACGACGGCCGGCGGCTCGCTCTTCCTGGTCACCGACACCGGCCTGCGCTACGCCGTCCAGGCCAACGGAGACAGCGACGCCGAGAAGTCCAAGATCGGTGCCCCCGACCAGTCGAAGGCCGGTACGGACGTCCGCCCCGAGGCCAGCCAGGCGCAGGTCCGGCTCGGGTACGGCAGCGTCAGCCCGGCCATGGTGCCCATCGCGTGGTCGGAGTTCCTCTCCAAGGGGCCGCGCCTGGACACCAACTCAGCCCGCCAGCCCCAGGGTTCGTGAGGAAGCCGCCGATGACCCAGACCCACGCGCCCCGGCGGGCGCTCCTGGCCGCCGCCTTCCTCCTCACGCCGGCCGGCGGCGGCGCGGGAGCGGCCTCGGCCGCCGAGGCGCCCGCGCCGCAGTCCTCGTACGCGCAGTCCTCGTACGCGCAGTCCCCGTACGCGCTGCGCCTCGACGGCGCGGGGGAGTGCACCTTCCCGATGAAGCAGCAGATCGCCGACCGTCCCTGGGCCCTCCAGCGGCTCCTGCTCGACGAGCTCTGGGCGCAGACCAAGGGCAAGGACAAGAACGGCGCCGGCGTGCGCGTCGCGGTCATCGACACCGGCGTGGACCGGGCGAACCCGCAGCTCAGCGCCGCGCTCGACACCGGCGCCGGCAAGGACTTCGTCGACCCCAAGGGCGGCGACGGCACGACCGACACCATCGGCCACGGCACCAAGGTCGCCGGGCTGATCGCCGCGCGCCCCCAGGAGGGCACCGGCTTCGTCGGCCTGGCCCCGGATGCCACGATCATCCCGATCCGGCAGAACGACGGGCAGGGCAAGGGCAACGCCCTGTCCCTGGCCCAGGCCATCGACCACGCGGTGGCCAAGGGCGCCCAAGTGATCAACATCTCCCAGGACACCGACGCGCAGCTGTCCGCCGACTCAGAGCTCGGCAAGTCCGTCCAGAAGGCCGTCGCCGCCAACGTCGTGGTGGTGGCCTCGGCGGGCAACGACGGCACGAGCGGCGAGAAGCGCAAGACCTACCCGGCGGCCTTCCCCGGAGTGCTCGCCGTGGCGGCCTCGGACCGCAACAACGAGCGGGCCGTGTTCTCCCAGCCCGGTGACTTCATCGGGGTCGCGGCGCCCGGCGTCGACATGGTCTCCACCGTCCCCGGCTTCGGCCAGTGCATCGACAACGGGACCAGCTTCTCCGCGCCGTACGTCGCCGGCGTCGCCGCCCTGCTGCGCGCCAAGCACGGGGACTGGTCCGGGCAGCAGATCGTCTGGCAGATCCAGAACACCGCCGAGCGCGCGGTCAACGGGCGCGACGACTACGTCGGTTGGGGGGTCGTCGACCCGGTGCGTGCGCTGGCCCACGACCAGCAGGCCCCGAAGGCCCCGGTCCCGGACCCCGGCCCGCCCCCGGCGACCGCCCCCGAGGCGGCGGCGCTGCGGCTCACCGAGACGGCCCAGGAGCGCGAGGAGAGGTTCGGCACGTACGCTCTCGGCATCGGCGCCGTCCTGATCGCCGTCATCGCGGGCACCGCGACCGTCGTCCGGGACGCCCGCAGCCGTCGGCGTCGTTTGCAGTGAACGGTCACAGTTCATCAACGGAAGCGCCCGACCGGTGTTGGGGCTGGGAGATGAACTGGCTAGAGTGGCACCAGGCTTCACGAGTGTGATCGGGGGATCGCGTGAAGCGGAGGGGGACAACCGGGGCGCGTGGCTCACCACCGCGCCAGGCACGTCCATCCACTCCGCTGCGCAATCCGCCGGTTCTGCCGGCGAATTGAGAAGTGAGGAGCTTCGATGAGCACGAACACCTTCGGACTTGCGGACGATCCGGTCGTCCAGGCGAAGAACAAGATCGAGGAGACGGCCAACGCCGTCACCAGGCAGGCCCGCGAGCTCGCCGACATCCTCGCCACCGTGAGCGCCGGCTGGACCGGTGTGGGTGCCTCGGGGTTCATGTCCGCGCAGAGCACGGTCAATGAGGACCACGACGAGATCCGCCGCCTGCTGGGCGTCCTGCACAACGCCGTGGCGCAGACGAAGAACCTCAGCAACGCGCAGGACGACGACGTGCGCGCCGCGTTCAAGGCCGTCCAGTCGAGCGCCGGCGGCGGAGGCAACGGCTCCGGCCTCAACGGCATCTGACGTACGCGTCTTTCACCAGTCACCGCAGCGCAGCGAGAAGGAGAAGAACATGTCGGGTGCTGACGGGCACACCAAGGTCAGGTATGAGTCGGTCCAGCAGATGGCGGACCGCATCCGGGTCGTCTCCGGGAACATCGTCAAGGACCTGGACGAGATGGCGGCGGCCCTCAAGGTCGTCACCGACACCTGGGACGGCGAGGCGCACGGCCAGTACATCCAGCTCCAGGCGAAGTACAAGGGCAAGGCCGACCACATGCAGAAGACGCTGGAGCAGGTCGCCCGCCTCATCGAGCAGGGCAAGGGCGACTACCGTGCCACCGACGTGAAGGCCTCGCGCCTGTTCACCGAGGCCTACTGAGCCCGGACCCACGTCAGTCCGCACGTGCCGAAGGGGCGCGCCCGCACCGGGCGCGCCCCTTCGGCGTGTGCTCCGCCCCTGCTCAGGGGTGGTGCCGGTCGAGGTCGAACTCGCCGTCCCTGGCCCCCAGTACGAAGGCCTCCCACTCGGCGGCCGTGTAGCGCAGCACCGTCTCCCGGTCCAGCGAGGACCGCATGGCCACCGCACCCTCGGGGAGCCGGGCGATCTCCACCCGCTCCTCGTCCGGACTGGTCCCGGGCGGGCCCTCCCACTCCACACCGCTGATGTCGAGCGCGTACAGCTCGTCCTTCTCCTGCTGGGTGCCCATGGGCGGCCTTTCCCTCGGTGGCGCGTCTTCACCGCCGATTATCGGGGCTGCGCCACCGGCCGGGACAGGTTTCCCGCGATCCCCCGCCCCCGGTGACCGGCGTCGCCGCCGGTCACCGGGGGCGGGGCTCACATCCCGCCCGGCATCCGCCCGAGCTGGACCAGCGAGGTGCCCCGCCGGCGCGAGGCGAAGTGGGCCCGGCCCGGCGGCATCGGACGCGGCCGCACCGAGCCGACCAGGTCACCCTCGGACGGGTCGCCGGACAGGACGAGGCCCTGCGCGCCCAGCTCCTTGATCCGCTGCATGAACGGCTCGTACAGCGAACGCGAGGCGCCCGCCGAGTTGCGCGCGATGATGAACCGCACACCCGTGTCCCGGGCGAAGGGCAGGAACTCCACCAGCTGGGCCAGCGGGTTGCCCTGGCTCGTGGAGACCAGGTCGAAGTCGTCGATGATGATGAACACGTCCGGGCCCGTCCACCAGCTGCGGTCCCGCAGCTGCTGCGGAGTGACGTCGGTCGGCGGCTGCCGCCGGGAGAACACCCCGCCCAGCGCCTCCATGTGCATCTGCAGGGAGCTCGCCATCGGCGCGTACTCCAGCAGGTGCTCCTCCGGCAGCGCCCCCAGCAGACTCCGCCGGTAGTCGCCGACGACCAGACGTGCCTGGTCCGGCGTGTAGCGCTCCGAGATCTGCTTGGCGATGAGCCGCAGCAGGTTCGTCTTGCCCGACTCGCTCTCGCCGAACACGAGGAGGAAGGGGTCGGACTCGAAGTCGATGAACACCGGCTCCAGGTCGGTCTCGTCGATACCGACCGCGATCCCGCGGCCGGGGTACTCCCCGCCCTTGGGCAGCTGGTCGGAGTGGAGCAGCCGCGGCAGCAGCCGTACACCCGGAGCGGCCTGCCCCGACCAGTTCTGCTTCACCGCGTCCACGAAGGAGGCCGTGGCCTCCGACAGGTCAGCCGCGTCGTGCGAACCGTCGACCCGCGGCAGCGCCCCCAGGAAGTGCAGCTTCTCCGCGACCTGACCGCGGCCGGGCATCCCCGTGGGGACGTTCGCCGCGACCTTCCGGTCGAACTCGGAGTCCATGGTGTCGCCGAGCCGCAGCTCCAGGCGGCTGAGCATCTGGTCCTTGAGCGCGGCCCGGACCTCCATGTACCGGGCCGCGGTGATCACCACGTGGATGCCGTAACCCAGACCGCGGGAGGCGATGTCCGTGACGATCTGCTCCAGGCCCTCGTACTCGCCCCGGAAGTTGCCCCAGCCGTCGACGACCAGGAACACATCGCCCCACGGTTCGTGGGGCAGGTCACCGGCCGCCCGCCGGCGCCGGTAGGTGCCGATCGAGTCGATGTTGTTGGCACGGAAGAACTCCTCGCGGCGGTTGAGGATGCCCCCCACCTCCGCGACCGTACGCCGGACCCGCTCCGGGTCCAGGCGCGAGGCGATTCCGCCGACGTGCGGCAGCTCGGAGATCGACGACAGGCTGCCACCGCCGAAGTCCAGCCCGTAGAACTGCACCTCGCGCGGGGTGTGCGTGAGCGCGAACGAGGAGATCAGCGTCCTCATCAGCGTCGACTTGCCCGACTGCGGGCCGCCGACCACCATCATGTGGCCCGCCGCACCGGAGAAGTCGCGGTACAGCACCTCGCGCCGCTGCTCGAAGGGCTTGTCGATGAGGCCGAGCGGCACGACGAGCCCGCCGGGCCGCGTGTACCCGTCCGCGTGCAGACCGCGCTCCGCGCTCGGCGCCAGCGCCGGCAGCAACTGGTCCAGCGGCGGAGCCTGGTCGAGCGGCGGCAGCCACACCTGGTGCGCCGGCACCCCCTGCCCCTCCAACCGGCTCACGATCACGTCCAGCACGGTGTCCGCGAGCGCGTCGTCCGTGCGCACCGACTGCGCCGCCAGGTACGCCGGGTCCGGAGCCGCGTACACCACCGGCACCGGGGCCGCCGTGAACAGCGCGGGCCGCCGCTCCACCGGGAACTGCCCCACGGACAGGTCCGGCCCGCCCGAACGGTAGGTGCCCGAGACGTACGCCGCCTTGAAGCGGGTCATCTCGTCCGTACCGAACTTCAGGTAGCCCGAACCGGGCACCGACGGCAGGTGGTAGGCGTCCGGCACACCGATCGCGGTCCGCGACTCCGCCGCGGAGAAGGTCCGCAGACCGATCCGGTACGACAGGTACGTGTCCAGACCGCGCAGCTTGCCCTCCTCCAGACGCTGCGAGGCCAGCAGCAGGTGCACACCCAGCGAGCGGCCGATGCGGCCGATCTGGATGAACATGTCGATGAAGTCCGGCTTCGCCGTCAGCAGCTCGCTGAACTCGTCGATGACCAGCACGAGGGAGGCCAGCGGCTCGAGCGGGGCCCCGGCCGCCCGGGCCTTCTCGTAGTCGTGGATGTTCGCGTAGTTGCCCGCCGAACGCAGCAGCTCCTGGCGGCGCTGCAACTCACCGCGGATCGAGTCGCCCATGCGGTCCACGAGCGTGAGGTCGTCCGCCAGGTTGGTGATGACCGCCGCGACGTGCGGCATCTGCCCCATGCCCGTGAAGGTCGCACCGCCCTTGAAGTCGGCGAGCACGAAGTTCAGGGTCTCCGAGGTGTGCGTGACCGCCAGGCCCAGCACCAGCGTGCGCAGCAGCTCCGACTTGCCGGAACCGGTCGCACCCACGCACAGGCCGTGCGGACCCATGCCCTCCTGCGCGGCCTCCTTCAGGTCCAGCATGACCGGGGCGCCGTCCTCGCCGACACCGATCGGCACGCGCAGCCGCTCACCGGCCGACCGCGGCCGCCAGGTCCGCGCGACATCGACCGCGGCCGCGTCGCCCAGGTTCAGCAGGTCGGTGAAGTCCAGGTTGGCGAGCAACGGCTCGTCGTCGTCCCCGCCACCCGTGCGCATCGGCGCCAGCTGCCGGGCGAGGGCCTCCGCCGCGGGCAGCGACAGCGTGTCCGGCACGCCCTCGTACGCGACCCCCGCGCCCGACTCCAGCCGCAGCCGGCCCGGCCGCACCACGACGGAGAGCCCACCGCGAGGCTCGTCCAGCTCACCCGCGACCACCTCGACGATGGTGACGCCCTGCAGGCCCTCGGCCGCCGCGAACACCGAGTCCGGCGGCACCATCCCACCGTCGAGCACGACCACCAGGTGCGGCTGGTCCAGCACCGGGGAGACGTCCCGGCTGAACCGCGGCCGCCCCTCCAGCCGGGACGCCAGCAACCCCTCCAGCTCGGCGAGGTCGTCCCCGAACAGCCTCTTCGATCCCGCCCCGTCGACCTGACCCGGCACCTGCGTGTGTGGCAGCCACTTCGTCCAGTCCCACGAGGGCACCGCACCCCGCGCGGCCACCACGGCCACCATCAGGTCCTCGGGGGAGTGCAGCGTCGCCAGCTGCGCCACCATCGCCCGCGCCGTACTGCGCGCGGACTCCGGCTCCCCGGACACCGTCACGTGGTAGAAGGCGCGGATCGACAGCGCCATCGGCAGCCCGTCCAGCGAGGAGTGCACCTTCAGGAACCGCTGCATCGCGCCCGCGGTCAGCGGCTCCAGCTCGTCCACCGGCGCGGTCTCCGGCGCCACCAGCGGCGTCGACAGGCGCTGCGCGCCCAGCCCGAGCCGGGCCTGTCCGAAGTCCTGGTCGCCGACCCGCCGCTCCCACAGCCGCGAACCCTCCGCCACCACCGACCACAATTGCTCGGGAGCCGGGTGCAGATACAGCTGCGCGTCACGCTGCGCCCGCGCGGTCCGCCGTACCTGACGGCGCGTCTGCGCAAGATATTTGAGGTAGTCCCGGCGCACATCGGCCATTTGCCCCTGCGCACCGCGCCGGTGGCGCACCAGCTGCGCGACGACCATGGCCACCGTCGACACCAGCATCAGCACACCCATGATGCGCATGAACGGAGCCGCGCCCGGCATGAAGAAGAACACGACGGAAGAGCCCATGCCGAGCATCGGCAGGAGCTGCATCAGCATGCCCTCCTGCTGCCCGCGCGGGAGTTCGGGCGGAGCCTCCAGCCGCAGCTCCTCCGCGGGAACCTCGGGCGGCAGGGACCGCGGCGGGCGTTTGACGACGATCTGGCTCACCGGAGCATCAATCCCTCGAAAACGGACGGGACGTCGCAACCGGCGCCCCCAAGTCCCGGGCGCGAAGGGGGTCTCCCCCACGCGACGGTGATCCTACTTGCCGACAGTCGGTCATAAGCCCGGTAGGGTGGCGCGCGCAGCATGCGCATCCGCGAATCGTCCGCCGGTGCGGGTACCGATCAGGGGGGTCACACAGGTGAGTACGGCCGGGACGACGGGTTTCTGCAGGGTCACCGTCGTGGCCCCCGACAGCCGCATCGACGTCGCCCTCCCCGAGGACATCGCCGTCGCCGACGTCTACCCCGAGCTGCTGCGCCTCACCGGCCAGACCCAGCCCGTCGGCGCTCCCACCGGCTTCCACCTCGTACGGCGTTCCGGCACCGTCCTCGACGGCGCGCGCACGCTCGCCGCCCAGCAGGTCCTGGACGGCGAGGTGCTGAGCCTGCGCCCCTTCGCCGAGTCCCTGCCGCCCGCCGTGTTCGACGACGTGTCCGACGCGGTCGCCTCCGCCGTCGTCCGCGACCGGCACCGCTGGAGCGACGACATGCTGCGCGGCGCGGGCCTGGCCGGCGCCGCCGTGCTGATCGTCATGCTGGGCTTCGTCCTCTGGTACGCCGACCCGCTGCGCCACGACATGCACGGCCTGCCCGGGATCATCGCGGGCGCCGTCGGCGTCCTGCTCACCGCCGTCGCCGGAGTGCGCGCCCGCGTCTACCGCGACCGCCTCTCCGCCGTCGCGCTCGGCCTCGGCGCGCTCCCGCACCTGATGATCGCCGGCTCCGGGATCATCGCCCCGGCCGTCGGCCAGGGTCCCGGCCGCCTCCAGTTCCTGCTCGGCTGCGTCTGCGCCCTGATCGCCTCCGTGGCCCTGGTCGCGCTCACCCCCAGCGGCGACGCGCCGTTCGTCGCGGCCACCTTCGTCGCCGCCACCGGAACCCTCGCCACCTTCGTGGCCATCGCCACCGAGGCCTCCGCCACCTACACCGCCGCCGTCTGCGCCCCCGTGGCCATCGGCCTCGTCGCCTTCCTCCCCGGCCTCTCCGCCCGCTTTGCCCGCCTGCCCATCGGCTACGCCGCCCCGCAGAGCGCCACCGAGGATTACGAGACCCCGGACCGCTACGAGACCGAGCCGTACGGCGAGCAGTCCGGCTCCGACCAGCACGAGGCGGGGACCCCGCTCGACGCCGAGGCCATCGCCGCCCAGGCCCGCCGCGGCCACGAGATGCTCCTCGGCCTGGTCGGCGGCTGCGCCGCGGTCGCCGTCGGAGCCTCCGCCGTCCTCGGCTTCTCCGACAACACCTGGGGCCGCCTGCTGGCCCTGGCCACCGGCCTCGCCATGCTGCTGCGCGCCCGCCTCTTCCGCTACACCTCCCAGGTGGTCTGCGCCCTGGCCGCGGGCCTCACCGCCATCGCCCTGCTGATCATGGGCATGGCCCTGCACCCGCCGACCGACCTGCTCGAAGCCCTCCTCCTGGAGCACGACAGCAGCGGTCTGGACCTCCGTACGATCTGGCTGACCGCCGCCGTCGCGGCCGGCGCGGCCCTCCTCGCCGGAATTGCGCTGGTCATTCCCCGCAAGGGTCTGTCACCCTTCTGGGGGCGGCTCCTCGACCTCACCGAGGCGGCGGTCCTGCTCAGCCTTGTGCCCCTTACCCTGGCTGTGCTGGACGTCTACTCCCGCGCCAGGGCTCTCACCAGCTGAGACGTGGCGGAGCGGCAGCCTGGTACGCTGTGTGACGGCCGTTTGTGTACGCGTCCCCCGGACTCCTCGGCAAGAGGGTCGGTGGACTGCGCTCGGCGGACCCCGCCTCCCGAGTAACGGAAGCTCCCCAGAGACTCAGACCTGGGGCACTCGGTGGCAACGAAGACCTAAAACGAGGAGTACGCGTGCCGCTCGACGCCGCTACGAAGAAGCAGATCATCACCGAGTTCGGTGCCAAGGAGGGCGACACCGGCTCCCCCGAGGTCCAGGTTGCGATGCTCTCCCGCCGCATCTCGGACCTGACCGAGCACCTCAAGACGCACAAGCACGACCACCACTCCCGTCGTGGTCTGCTGATCCTGGTCGGCCAGCGTCGCCGCCTGCTGCAGTACCTGGCCAAGAAGGACATCCAGCGCTTCCGTACGCTGGTCGAGCGCCTCGGCATCCGCCGCGGTGCGGCCGGCGCCAAGTAAAGACGCCGTGAAGGGGGCGGTTCCCACATCCGGGGGCCGCTCCCTTTGCTGTACGTGCGGGACGGACCGGACCCTTTGTAGTCTGGAACGGACGCACGTGTACGTCCTCGCAGACGTGCACAACTGAAGAGGAGGAGCGCCCTCCCACGCCGCCGGTCCTCGGTAGTGGCACCCGGAATGCCCCGAAGGGCAACGAACCGGGTGCTTCGATCGAAGACCGGCCCGCACGCCAGGAGCGCTTCTCCTAACCGTCCACCGCCACACGGGCGGCGGACGGAGACGACGAAAATGGAGAAAACGCTAGTGGAGAACGAGACCCACTACGCCGAGGCCGTCATTGACAACGGTTCCTTCGGCACCCGCACCATCCGCTTCGAGACGGGCCGTCTGGCCCGCCAGGCCGCCGGCTCCGCCGTTGCCTACCTGGACGACGACACGATGGTGCTGTCCGCCACCACCGCGTCGAAGAAGCCCAAGGACCAGCTCGACTTCTTCCCCCTGACGGTGGACGTCGAGGAGCGGCAGTACGCGGCCGGCAAGATCCCCGGCTCCTTCTTCCGTCGTGAGGGCCGGCCCTCCGAGGACGCGATCCTCACCTGCCGCCTGATCGACCGCCCGCTGCGCCCGTCCTTCAAGAAGGGCCTGCGCAACGAGATCCAGGTCGTCGCGACGATCATGGCGCTCAACCCCGACCACCTGTACGACGTCGTGGCGATCAACGCCGCCTCCGCGTCCACGCAGCTGGCCGGCCTGCCCTTCTCCGGCCCGATCGGCGGCGTCCGCGTCGCGCTGATCCGCGGCCAGTGGGTCGCGTTCCCGACGCACACCGAGCTCGAGGACGCCGTCTTCGACATGGTCGTCGCGGGTCGCGTCCTCGAAGACGGCGACGTCGCGATCATGATGGTCGAGGCCGAGGCCACCGAGAAGACCATCGCCCTGGTCAAGGGCGGCGCCGAGGCGCCGACCGAGGAGGTCGTGGCCGCCGGCCTCGACGCCTCGAAGCCCTTCATCAAGGCCCTCTGCAAGGCTCAGGCCGACTTGGCCGCCAAGGCCGCCAAGCCCGAGGGCGAGTTCCCGGTCTTCCTGGACTACCAGGACGACGTGTACGAGGCCCTCGCGGCCGCCGTCAAGGGTGACCTCTCCCAGGCGCTGACCATCGCGGGCAAGCAGGACCGCGAGGCCGAGCTGGACCGCGTCAAGGAGATCGCCGCCGAGAAGCTCCTCCCGGCCTTCGAGGGCCGCGAGAAGGAGATCTCCGCCGCCTACCGCAGCCTGACCAAGGCCCTGGTGCGCGAGCGCGTCATCAAGGACAAGGTCCGCATCGACGGCCGCGGGATCACGGACATCCGTACCCTCGCCGCCGAGGTCGAGGCCATCCCGCGCGTGCACGGCTCGGCGCTGTTCGAGCGTGGCGAGACCCAGATCCTGGGCGTCACCACCCTCAACATGCTCCGCATGGAGCAGCAGCTGGACACCCTCTCCCCGGTGACCCGCAAGCGCTACATGCACAACTACAACTTCCCGCCGTACTCCGTCGGCGAGACCGGCCGCGTCGGTTCGCCGAAGCGCCGCGAGATCGGCCACGGCGCGCTCGCCGAGCGCGCGATCGTGCCGGTCCTCCCGACCCGCGAGGAGTTCCCCTACGCGATCCGTCAGGTGTCCGAGGCCCTCGGCTCCAACGGTTCGACGTCCATGGGCTCGGTCTGCGCCTCCACCATGTCGCTGCTGAACGCCGGTGTGCCCCTCAAGGCCCCCGTCGCCGGTATCGCCATGGGCCTGATCTCCCAGGAGATCGACGGCAAGACGCACTACGTCGCCCTCACCGACATCCTCGGTGCGGAGGACGCCTTCGGCGACATGGACTTCAAGGTCGCCGGCACCAAGGAGTTCGTCACCGCGCTCCAGCTGGACACCAAGCTGGACGGCATCCCGGCCTCCGTCCTGGCCGCGGCCCTCAAGCAGGCCCGCGACGCCCGCCTCCACATCCTCGACGTGATGATGGAAGCGATCGACACGCCGGACGCCATGTCCCCGTTCGCCCCGCGGATCATCACCGTCAAGATCCCGGTGGACAAGATCGGTGAGGTCATCGGGCCCAAGGGCAAGATGATCAACCAGATCCAGGAGGACACCGGCGCCGAGATCACGATCGAGGACGACGGCACCATCTACATCGGTGCCTCCGACGGTCCGGCCGCCGAGGCCGCCCGTGCCACGATCAACTCGATCGCCAACCCGACCATGCCGGAGGTCGGCGAGCGCTACCTGGGTACGGTCGTCAAGACCACCACCTTCGGTGCCTTCGTCTCCCTCATGCCCGGCAAGGACGGCCTGCTGCACATCTCGCAGATCCGCAAGCTCGCCGGTGGCAAGCGCGTGGAGAACGTCGAGGACGTGCTCGCGGTCGGTACCAAGGTCCAGGTCGAGATCGCCGAGATCGACCAGCGCGGCAAGCTCTCGCTGGTCCCCGTGATCGACGGCGAGACCGCCGGTGACGACGCTGACAAGGACGACTCCGACAAGTGATGTCGCGTAGTTCCCGTGTGACGGCCCGCCCCTCTTCGGAGGGGCGGGCCGTCGCCCGTACCCAAACCCTCCTCAAGGGCAGCAACGGCATCGGCACCGTCCGGCGCACGGTCCTGCCCGGCGGACTGCGCATCGTCACCGAGACGCTGCCCTCCGTCCGCTCCGCCACCTTCGGCATCTGGGCGCACGTCGGCTCCCGTGACGAGACGCCCACGCTCAACGGCGCCACGCACTACCTGGAGCACCTCCTCTTCAAGGGCACGCAGGCACGCAGCGCCCTCGACATCTCCTCCGCGATCGACGCGGTCGGCGGAGAGATGAACGCCTTCACGGCGAAGGAGTACACCTGCTACTACGCCCGGGTGCTCGACACGGACCTGCCGCTGGCCATCGACGTGGTCTGCGACATGCTCACCGGCTCGCTGATCCGCGAGGAGGACGTCGACGCCGAGCGCGGAGTCATCCTCGAAGAGATCGCGATGACCGAGGACGACCCGGGCGACATGGTGCACGACCTGTTCGCGCAGACCATGTACGGGGACACCCCCCTGGGACGCCCGGTCCTCGGCACGGTCGACACGATCAACGCGCTCGGCGCCGACCGGATCCGCCGCTTCTACAAGAAGCACTACGACCCGACCCACCTTGTCGTGGCCGCCGCCGGCAACGTCGACCACAACAAGGTCGTCCGCCAGGTCCGTGCCGCCTTCGACAAGGCCGGCTCGCTGACCCGCACCGATGCCGAGCCGATCGGCCCGCGCACCGGCGCCAAGCGCATCCGCACCGCCGGCCGCGTCGAACTGGTCAACCGCAAGACCGAGCAGGCCCACGTGGTCCTCGGCATGCCCGGCCTCGCCCGCACCGACGAGCGCCGCTGGGCCCTGGGCGTACTGAACACCGCCCTCGGCGGCGGCATGTCCTCGCGCCTCTTCCAGGAGGTCCGGGAGAAGCGCGGCCTCGCCTACAGCGTGTACTCCTACACCTCGGGCTTCGCCGACACCGGCCTCTTCGGCGTGTACGCGGGCTGCCGGCCCAACCAGGTCCACGACGTGCTCCGGATCTGCCGCGACGAGCTCGACAAGGTCGCGACCGAGGGACTGGCCGACGAGGAGATCAGGCGGGCCATCGGCCAGCTCTCCGGATCCACCGTCCTCGGCCTCGAGGACACCGGCGCGATCATGAACCGCATCGGCAAGAGCGAGCTGTGCTGGGGCGACCAGATGTCGGTCGACGACATGCTGGCCCGAATCGCCGCCGTGACCCCGGACGACGTCCGCTCGGTCGCGCAGGATGTACTGGCACAGCGGCCCTCGCTCGCGGTGATCGGCCCGCTGAAGGAGAAGCAGGCCGCCCGTCTCGACGAAGCGGTCACGTAGTTCGGTACGGCAAGCAAGTCTGTTTATTTAAGGACAAAACATGAGCAAGCTGCGCGTGGCGGTCCTCGGAGCCAACGGCCGGATCGGTGCCGAGGCGGTCAAGGCGATCGAGGCCGCCGAGGACATGGAACTGGTCGCGGCACTCGGCCGCGGCGACAAGCTGGAAACGCTGGCCGACGCCGGCGCCCAGGTCGCGGTCGAGCTGACCACCCCGGCATCGGTGATGGGGAACCTGGACTTCCTCATCCGCCACGGCATCCACGGAGTGGTCGGTACCACCGGCTGGACCGAGGACCGCCTCGCCCAGCTGAACACATGGCTCGCCGGATCGCCGGAGACCGGTGTGCTCATCGCCCCGAACTTCTCCATCGGTGCCGTCCTCACCATGAAGTTCGCCGCGCAGGCCGCCCGCTACTTCGAGTCCGTCGAGGTCGTCGAGCTGCACCACCCCAACAAGGTCGACGCCCCCTCCGGTACGGCGACCCGTACGGCGCAGCTCATCGCGGCCGCCCGCGCCGAGGCCGGCCTCGGCGCCCAGCCGGACGCCACCGCCACCGCCCTCGACGGTGCGCGCGGCGCCGACGTCGACGGCGTCCCGGTGCACGCCATCCGCCTGCGGGGCCTGCTGGCCCACCAGGAGGTGCTCCTCGGCGGTGAGGGCGAGACCCTGACCATCCGTCACGATTCCCTGCACCACAGCAGCTTTATGCCGGGCATCCTGCTCGGCGCACGCCGAGTGGCGCAGACCCCGGGCCTGACCTTCGGCCTGGAACACTTCCTCGACCTGGGCTGACTGGGCTGATTTCACGATGCGCGCGAAGATCACGTACTTCCTCACGGCCGCCGTCCTGGTGGTCTACTTCGTCCTGGCCGGCAGCCGGGGGCTGATGCTGATCCGGCACGGCACCTGGCTCACCGTCACCTTCGGGGTGGCCGTGCTGATCCTGCCGGTCATCGGTGTCTGGTTCCTCTGGCAGAACACCCGGTTCGTCACGCGGGCCAACCACCTCGCGTCCGAGCTGGAGGCCGAGGGCGGGCTGCCCGTCGACGAGCTGGAGCGGGACACGTACGGGCGGATCCTGCGGGACTCCGCCGACGAGGTCTTCGCGCGCCGCAAGGCCGAGACCGAGGACGCGCCCGGGGACTGGCGCAGCTGGTTCCGGCTCGCCGTCGCCTACCACGACGCCCGTGACACCCCGCGGGCGCGCAAGGCCATGCAGCGGGCGATCGCCCTCCACGAGAAGAAGCCCGTACAGGTCTGATCCCCGTACGGGCTTCCACGGGCGCTCCGCGCGGCTCAGAGCGCCACGGGCCGGTTCTCGTCGGCCCAGGCCCCCACCGTGTCCGCGGCCCGGTCGAAGGCCTCGGTCCGCGACAGGAAATCGGCGTTGTGGTCGGTCAGCAGCACCGGTGCCTCCGCCTCGCCCCGCGCGGACATCGTCAGCGCCTGCCCCTGTACGGTCCTCGGCAGTCCGAGCCAGCGGACCGGCTGCTGCACCGTACGCAGCTCGCCGACCTCGCTCCACGGGAGGGTGCGGGTCACGAAGAATCCGACCCGGCGCAGCCCCGCGGGGCTCACCCAGACGCCGACGCGCAGGGTCTGCACCGCCGAGCCGACGACGGCGAGCGCGGCGACCAGGCAGACCAGGCCTCCGCCCCAGCCGCCCGCGAAGGTGACGATCATCGTGGCCAGCAGCATGAAGGCCGACAGCAGGAGCAGCAGTGCGCCGATCCCCACGCGCCACGGGCCGGGCCGGTAGGGCCGGCGCCACCGGTCCTGGTCGGCATGGGCCAGGATCTCGTCGCCGTCGCCGTCGTCATCCACATCGGATACGCCGTCGGCCGTCAAAAAGGGCAGGGGCACGGCTGGACCTCACTCACATGCACGTTCGGTTGGGCTGTGCCCGTGAGGCTACCGCCCCTGGGACGCCTCCGACTGCTGCGACTTCTCTGGCGCCTTGGTCGGCTGCAGCGCGGGCATACCGAAGAGCAGTGAACCGGCGAGCCCGGCAACCACGGTCAGTCCGACCAGGGTACGGGCGGCCAACTGGGTCCGGCCCAGGCGCTCGCGCGGCGGCGGAGTGACATTGCTTCGGAAGCGGTCGGCCTCGGAGACGAAGGCGAACGGGACGGGTTCGCGCCGGAGGAACATCAGAGCGAATCTCCTCGGGGTGGATGGGTGTGGGTTCTCCAGGTAGGACGAACGAGCCCCTCAATCGGTGCCGGATTTCAGGACATTAGGAAAAATTCATGGCTGTGCGTCAACTGGGCGACGGCCTGCGCGAACCCCGTGCGCCGCGTGCGTCGGCATGGGCGATGCGAGGGGCGCCGTAGAGTGGGCGCGCCCCAGGACGCACGTTTGGAAGGACCCCCGGTGAGCGAAACCGCCGCTTCAGATCTGAAACCCAGCTTCCGCAGTGACGTGACGGTGGAGCTGGTGAAGCACTCCGCCGCCGACTCCGACGTACTGTGGGCCGCTCGTGTCTCCACGGCCGGCGAGCAGTCGCTGGAGGAGCTGCAGAAGGACCCGGAGCGTTCCAAGGGCCTCATCAACTATCTGATGCGTGACCGCCACGGCAGCCCCTTCGAGCACAACTCGATGACTTTTTTCATCAGTGCCCCGATCTTCGTCTTCCGTGAGTTCATGCGTCACCGCGTGGGCTGGTCGTACAACGAGGAGTCGGGCCGCTACAGGGAGCTGGAGCCGGTCTTCTACGTCCCGGACGCCGAGCGCAAGCTGGTCCAGGAGGGCCGCCCGGGCAAGTACGTCTTCGTCGAGGGCACCCGGGCGCAGCAGGAGCTGACCGGGCGCGTCATGGAAGACTCCTACGTGCGGGCCTACGAGGCCTACCAGGAGATGCTCGCGGCGGGCGTGGCCCGGGAGGTTGCCCGTTCGGTCCTGCCGGTCGGTCTTTTCTCCTCGATGTACGCCACCTGCAACGCGCGCTCGCTGATGCACTTCCTCGGTCTGCGTACGCAGCACGAGCTCGCGGCCGTCCCGTCCTTCCCGCAGCGGGAGATCGAGATGGTCGGCGAGAAGATGGAGCAGCACTGGGCGAAGCTCATGCCGCTGACGTACGCGGCCTACAACGGCAACGGTCGCGTTGCCCCGTAAGGGCCGGTACACCCGCGGCGTACAGATGTACGGCGTCAAGTCCTAAGTGTCCGTATTGCGACGTTTCGTAAACTTCATCTAGGCTGATCAAACGGACCCGGCACTGCTTGAACCCCCGAGCAGGCAGTGCCGGCGTCCAACACCCCGTTGACGTCCCCCGAGGGGACACCGCGAGCATGGCAGCGAGTAGCGTGTTACCCATGGCTCCGATCTCGACTCCGCAGACCCCCTTCGGGCGGGTCCTCACCGCCATGATCACGCCGTTTACGGCGGATGGCGCACTCGACCTCGACGGCGCGCAGCAGCTCGCCGTCCACCTGGTGGACGCAGGCAACGACGGCCTGATCATCAACGGCACCACCGGTGAGTCGCCGACCACCACCGACGCGGAGAAAAACGACCTCGTACGAGCCGTACTCGAAGCCGTCGGAGACCGCGCCCACGTGGTCGCCGGCATCGGTACCAACGACACCCGACACACGCTCGAGCTGGCCCGCCAGGCCGAGCGCACCGGCGCCCACGGCCTGCTCGCCGTCACGCCGTACTACAGCAAGCCCTCGCAGGAAGGCCTCTTCCGGCACTTCACGGCGATCGCCGACGCCACCGGGCTGCCGGTCATGCTCTACGACATCCCCGGCCGCAGTGGTGTCCCGATCGACACCGAAACCCTGGTCCGGCTGGCCGAGCACCCCCGTATCGTTGCCAACAAGGACGCCAAGGGAGACCTCGGCCGCGCCAGCTGGGCCATCGCACAGAGCGGCCTGGCCTGGTACTCGGGCGACGACATGCTGAACCTGCCGCTCCTGTCGGTCGGCGCGGTCGGCTTCGTCTCGGTGGTCGGCCACGTGGTCACCCCCGAGCTGCGCGCCATGCTGGAGGCCCACCTGGGCGGAGACGTCCAGAAGGCGACCGAGATCCACCAGAAGCTGCTCCCGGTCTTCACCGGTATGTTCCGCACCCAAGGCGTGATGACCACCAAGGGCGCGCTGAACCTGCAGGGCCTGCCCGCGGGCCCGCTGCGGCTCCCGCTGGTCGAGCTGTCCGCCGAAGAGACGGCCCGGCTCACGATGGACCTGGCCGCCGGTGGGGTACAGCTCTGACAACAGACTTCACAACTCAATAAGCACGAACAAACGCATAGAGAACAGACAACAGCAAGTGCACGAATGACATGCGCGCCACGTGCCTTCCGGGGTACGTGGCGTGTGTGGTGAGGAGACACTTTTGAGCCATCCGCATCCGGAACTCGGTCCGCCGCCGAAGCTGCCCAAGGGCGGCCTCAGAGTCACACCCCTGGGTGGTCTCGGCGAGATCGGCCGCAACATGACCGTCTTCGAGTACGACGGCCGTCTGCTGATCGTCGACTGCGGCGTCCTCTTCCCCGAGGAGGAGCAGCCGGGCATCGACCTGATCCTGCCGGACTTCTCGTCCATCCGGGACCGCCTCGACGACATCGACGGCATCGTCCTCACGCACGGCCACGAGGACCACATCGGCGCCGTCCCCTACCTCCTCCGGGAGAAGGCGGACATCCCGCTGATCGGCTCCAAGCTGACGCTGGCCCTCATCGAGGCGAAGCTCCAGGAGCACCGCATCCGCCCCTACACCCTTGAGGTGAAGGAGGGCGAGCGCGAGGCCCTCGGCCCGTTCGACTGCGAGTTCATCGCCGTCAACCACTCCATCCCGGACGCCCTGGCCGTGGCCATCCGCACCGGCGCCGGCATGGTCGTGTGCACGGGCGACTTCAAGATGGACCAGCTCCCGCTGGACAACCGCCTGACCGACCTGCACGCCTTCGCGCGTCTGAGCGAGGAGGGCATCGACCTCCTTCTCTCCGACTCGACGAACGCCGAGGTCCCGGGCTTCGTCCCGCCCGAGCGCGATATCTCCAACGCCATCCGCGGGGTCTTCGCGAGTGCTCAGAAGCGGATCATCGTGGCGTCTTTCGCCAGCCACGTGCACCGCATCCAGCAGATCCTCGACGCCGCCCACGAATTCGACCGCAGGGTCGCCTTCGTCGGCCGCTCGATGGTCCGGAACATGGGCATCGCCCGTGACCTGGGCTATCTGAAGGTCCCGGCCGGGCTCGTCGTCGACGTCAAGACCCTCGACGACCTGCCGGACGACGAGGTCGTGCTGGTCTGCACGGGCTCCCAGGGCGAGCCGATGGCGGCCCTGTCCCGCATGGCGAACCGCGACCACCAGATCCGGATCGTCCCCGGCGACACCGTGATCCTGGCGTCGTCCCTGATCCCGGGCAACGAGAACGCGGTCTACCGCGTGATCAACGGCCTGACCCGCTGGGGCGCCAACGTCGTGCACAAGGGCAACGCCAAGGTGCACGTCTCGGGGCACGCCTCGGCCGGCGAGCTGCTGTACTTCTACAACATCTGCAAGCCGCGCAACCTCATGCCGGTCCACGGCGAATGGCGCCACCTGCGCGCCAACGCCGAGCTCGGTGCCATGACGGGTGTTCCGAAGGACCGCATCGTCATCGCCGAGGACGGCGTGGTCGTCGACCTGATCGACGGCAAGGCCCGGATCTCCGGCAAGGTCCAGGCCGGCTACGTGTACGTGGACGGCCTCTCGGTCGGCGACGTCACGGAGGCCTCGCTCAAGGACCGCCGGATCCTCGGCGACGAGGGCATCGTCTCGGTCTACGTCGTCGTGGACAGCACCACCGGCAAGGTGGTCAGCGGCCCGAACATCCAGGCCCGCGGTTCCGGCATCGAGGACTCGGCGTTCTCCTCGGTCATCCCGAAGATCGAGGAAGCCATCGCCCGCGCAGCGGCCGACGGCGTCGCGGAGCCGCACCAGATCCAGCAGCTCATCCGCCGCACGATGGGCAAGTGGGTCTCGGACGGCTACCGCCGCCGCCCGATGATCCTCCCGGTCGTCGTCGAGGTCTGACCCTCGCCGTAGCGACCGCACGGGAGCGGGGCAACCGGATTTGCATCCGGGGGCCCCGCTCCAGTACGTTTACGTCTCCACCTCGCACGGCACCCCGGCACACACGTGTGCCCGGATGGGTCATGCGAGCGGGTGGGAATCCAGACCCAGGGAGACCTGATAAAGTCTGATCAGCCCGAAAGGGAAAGGCCTCTCCAACGGCCATCAATTCAAATCCGAGTCGGAATCGGCACGGAAATGGTCTGGTAAGGTTGGAATCGCTGGAAAGGAAAGCGCGAAAGCGAAAACCTGGAAAGCGCCGAGGAAGTCGGACGCGAAAGAGTCTGATAGAGTCGGAAACGCAAGAACAGAACGAAAGCCCGGAGGAAAGCCCGAGAGGGTGAGTACAAAGGAAGCGTCCGTTCCTTGAGAACTCAACAGCGTGCCAAA
>NZ_JBIWCL010000019.1:0-179022 GCF_044761485.1 Streptomyces sp. NPDC097617 | reverse complement strand
TGTCGCACGCGAGGTCTACCACCACCTCACCAGCGCATTCAGCGGAGCACCCCGGCTGTCTCCCACAGCTTGACGATCTATAGAAGCTTCAGAGCGGCCGGACGGCCGTGGTGACCGGATCCAACAGCGGTATCGGCCACATCACCGCCCGCGAGCTGGCCCGGCGCGGCGCCTCGGTCGTGCTGGCCTGCCGCAGCGCGGCCCGCGGCCGGGCCGCCGTGGTCCGGCTGCGCGCGGAGGTGCCGGGCGCCGAGGTGGAGTTCATGGAGCTGGACCTCGCCGACCTGGCTTCCGTACGGGAGTTCGCCGCGGCCTACGCACAGCGGCACACCGCCCTGGACCTGCTGATCAACAACGCCGGTGTGATGGCGCTCCCGTACGGGCGGACCGCCGACGGCTTCGAGACGCAGTTCGGGGTCAACCACCTCGGGCACTTCGCCCTGACCGGGCTGCTGCTGCCGCGCCTGCGCGCCGCAGCCCCCGGGGCCCGGATCGTCACCGTATCCAGCGGCTTCCACGCGCTGGGGCGGATCGACGTCGAGGGTGGCGGCATCGACGCGCTCGGCGCCGAGCACGGCTACCGGCGCTGGATCGCCTACGGCCGCTCCAAGACCGCCAACCTGCTCTTCACCCACGAGCTGGCCCGGCGCTTCACGGCCGCCGGCTCCCCGATCACCGCCGCCGCGGCCCACCCCGGCTACGCCTCCAGCAACCTCCACTCCGGGGCGTCGAAGCTGGAGGGCCCCACCTTCAACTCGCGGGTGGCGGCCTTCGGCAACACGGTGCTCGCCCAGCCCACCTCCTCGGGCGCGCTGCCCACCCTCTACGCGGCCACCGCCCCCGGGGTCCGGCAGGACGCGTTCATCGGTCCGCGGTTCGGCTGGCGCGGGGCGCCCGCGGCGTCCTGGCGGGCCGGGTGGACCCTCGACGACCGCTGTGGCGAGCTGCTGTGGGCCGCCTCGGAGAAGCTGACCGGGGTCTCGTACGCGGCCCTGCCGCGCTGATCGGGCCGCAGGGGTCGCGGGGCCGCGGAACCGCGGGGGTGGCCGGAGCCGAGGGGGTCGTCCCGGGAGCGCCCCGACATGAGTCCGTCCGCCCCCGGGTTGCCTCCGGGCGCCCCGGCTCGGGCCTGCCCCCGAAGTCCCCGCCGCAGCAGACTCGGCGGCATGGACGACGACGAGCCGGACAACCACCCAGATCGGGTCAGGCGGGATCGGGGCGCAGGGAACGCCAGATGTGGTCGGGGAGGTAGCGGGCGGCCTCGGTGAGGTCGATCTCGTAGGTGCTGGACAGCCAGCGCCGGGCCGCCTCGGCCAGCGGGCCCATGACCAGCACCTCGATGACGGGAGCCGGGAGCAGGGCGATCTCGCCGCGCTCCATGCGCACCGCCAGCCACCGCACGATGGCCGCGAACTTGTCCGCCTTGGCCGCGCCGATCTCCTTCGCGTGGGCCGCGAGGTAGCCGGAGTAGGCGGACGCGTGCAGGAACAGCGCGACGTCCCGGTGCTCCTGGGTGAACGCCAGATAGGACGTGACCCAAGCACGCACTCCGGTACGGGCCGTACGGCACCGGGTGAGGGCGGCGACCATCTCGTCGCACAGCTCGTCCGTGCACCGGATGTAGAGGGCGGCGGCCAGGCCGTCGAAGCTGCCGAAGTGGTGGTAGAGGCTGCCGAGGCTGACCCCGCTGGCCGAGACGACCGCGTTCACGGTGAAGCCCTGCTGTCCGGACTCGGCGAACACCCGCAGGGCGGTGGTCAGGAGGAGGTCGACGGTGGCCTCGCCACGCTGTTGCTTTGGAGACATGGTGCGGTCCCGTCGGTCTGCGTCCTGCTGCGCCCGAAAACTGTGCCGACGAGCCTAGCAACCGGGCGAAACCGGAGGACCTTTTCGGAGATCCCCCGTGCGGCCAACCGGTGGGTCGGGACCGGGCGGTGGCTCAGGACGAGGCGGTGGAGCGCTCGTACAGGGCGCGCACGCCGTCGCCGAAGCGGACGCAGTACGAGGTCTCGTCGTCGCCGCCCCCGTCACGGCCGCCGATCACCCCGATCAGGGTGCTGCGGCCGGTCGTCACCGGGCCGCCGCTGGTGCCGTTGGGTACGTCCGCGCAGTCGAGGCGCACCTGTGTCGGCCCGGCCGGGACGGCGGTGTTCCGGCACTCCAGGGGCTGCTCGGCGTAGTTCGGGTAGCCCAGGAGCCGTGCGGGCGCGGGCAGTTCCACCCCGAGGCCCATGGTCATGGCCCCCGTGACGTCCTCCAGCCGCTGGCCCGGGTAGCCGGGCCGGCGCAGCCGGAGGAACGCGACGTCGTGGTCGGGGTCCTGGTCCTGCGCCCAGTGCGGGTCCACGTCGATGCGGGTGGGCACCCAGATGCCGTACGGAGCCACGCCGTCCCGGTAGCCGGGGGCGAAGGCGAGGTTGGTGCGGAAACCGCCGCCGTACACGCAGTGCGCGGCGGTGGCGATCAGGTCGCCGCCGGGGGAGTGGACCACGACGGCCGAGCAGTGGTGGTCGGGGTCGCCGTCCCTTCCGGGGGAGAAGAGCGCGCCGACGGCGGGCTCGGCCGGGGCGGGCCGGGCCTCCAGGGGGTCGGAGGGCTGCCACCCGGCGTACCGCCAGTCCACGGCGCCGCCGCCTTCGGTGAAGGCCTTGCCGTCCGTCGGCGGCTCCGCAACCTCCACGGCGATCCCGTCCAGTACGGCGGCCGCCGTCCTGTCGGCGCGCTCGGGGTCCTGCTGGTAGACCCCCTGGGCCGGATCGCCGTCCGCGCGGTTGGCGGCGATGCCGCGCAGCTCCCAGGCGAGGTACCCGACGCCCGCGAGGAGCACGGTGCACAGGACGCCGACGACCGCGGGGCCCCGCGCCGGAACCCGGCTCCGTCTGCGCTCCCGGTTCCGCCCGTCAACCCTGCCGACCATGTGGTGCTCCCGCCCCCGGACACTCTTTGCCGCTTCCTTCGATGGGGGAGCGGCGGTCCTGGTTCCACGGAGGGGGCGTGTCCGTTCTCACAGCCGGCCGCGCCGCCGTGTGCATGTCACTCTCCGGCCTTCCGGGCGTCATCCAACTCTCCTACGCTCCTTGCGACTTGAGCTGTACATGACTGACGGGAGCCTGAACGATGGCCCTGCGGAACCGGACGGCGGGCGCGGTGACCGCCGCAGTGGCGGCCCTGGCCCTCGCACTGTCCCTCGCAGCCGGACACCACGCCTCGGTGGTCTCCGCCGACTGGTACCCGCTGCCGCAGGTCCTGGGGACGGTGGTGCCGCGCGGCTAGGCCGAACTCGACGTTCCGTGTTCGCTGTTGCTTCCGCGGGGCTATGGTGCCGGGCGGGGGACGACTGTGCGAAGGGGCCGGGCTGCGATGCGTTTTCTCTTTGTTCACGGTACGGGGGTACGGCGCGAGCGGCACGACCGGCTGTTCGCGCAGATCCGGGAACGGCTCACGGTCAGATTCCCCGGCGCGGCCGTCGAATCCTGCTACTGGGGCGACCGGTTCGGCGCCACCCTCGGCGCGGGCGGCCGCTCCGTACCGGGCCTGCGCCCCGGCCCGCCCGACGCGCCCGACCCCGCGGACGCGGAGACCGCCGAGTGGGCGCTGCTGCTCGCCGACCCGCTGTGCGAGCTGCGGGTCCTGGCCGAGGCGGGCTGGGCGGGCGCGGACGGCGCCCGCCACGGGGACGACGCCGACCATGGGGACGACCCCTTCGCGATGCCCGGCGCGCGGTGCGCCGGGGACCAGGTGCTCGCGCTGCTGGAAGGCCTCGCGCCCGAGCCGCCGCGCACTGGGGACGAGCTCGGCGCCCTGCTGCACGGCACCGGCCTCGCCCGCGAGTTCGCCGCCGCCCTGGACACCACCACCGGCTCCGCCGAAGCGGTCCGGGCCGCGGCACGCGCCACCACCGAACCGCAGGCCCGCGAGCTGGCCACCGCCCTCGCCCGGGCCGTGACCGCCGCCGCCCTGGCCGCCGTCGGCGACGAGGCCGACTGCACCGGAGCCGAACGCGACCGACTCGTCGAACTGCTCACCAACCGGCTCGGCGGCGACGCCCGCGTGCCCGGCGCCCGCGCGGCCGCCGTCCTCGGCCGGCTCGCCCTGCGGGTCACCACCCAGCCCCTGCTCAACGCCCGGCGCGGCTCGCTCACGGTCGGAGCCACCCCCGTGCTCGGCGACATCCTGCGCTACCAGTCCCGCGGACGCGAGCTGCGGGAGTTCCTGCACGACCGGATCACCGCCGCCCCGGGGCCGACCGTACTCATCGGCCACAGCCTCGGCGGGATCGCCCTGGTGGACCTCCTCACCCTCGCCGCCGCCCGCGGCGAGGCCGTCCCGGGGGCGGAGCTGCTGGTCACCGTCGGCTCGCAGGCCCCCTTCCTCTACGAGCTCGGCGCGCTCACCGCGCTCGAACCCGGCGCGAAGCTCCCGTACGGCTTCCCGCGCTGGCTCAACGTCTACGACCGCCACGACGTGCTCGCCTACCTCGCCGGGCCCGTCTTCCCCGGCGACACCCGCGTCAGCGACCACGAGATCCGCAGCCGGCAGCCCTTCCCGGCCTGCCACAGCGCCTACTGGAAACAGGACGCCCTCTACGAGCGCATCGAACAGGCGGTGGCCGAAGCGGAGATCGGGTGAGCCCCGCCGGCTTCCTGCCCCCGGCCCTCGGCCCGCAGCGCACCTTCGCGCTCGTCGTCGGCGTGGAGCGGTACGCGATCAGCCCCCGCTGGAACCTGCGCGGGCCGGCCCGCGACGCCCTGCGCTTCGCCCAGTGGCTGACCGGTCCGGCCGAGGTACCGCCCGGCAATGTCCGGCTGCTGCTGTCCCCGCTCGACGGACGCGATGCCCTCGACTGGTCGGACTCCCCGGCCATGGCCGCCCTGCGCGGCGCCTGCCGGGAGGCGACCGAGGAGCACGTGATCGCTGCGCTGCTCGACGAACTTCCCAAGTGCGACGGCGATCTGCTGTGGATCTACTGGTCCGGCCACGGCCACCTCGGACCGCGCGGGGAGCTGATGCTCTCCTGCGCCGATGCCAGCCCCGGCCTGATCCGGCACCTCAACCTCGACTCCGCGCTGCGCTGGTGGCGCACCGACCTGGTCCGCCGGCGCAACTTCCCGCTCCAGGCCGCCCTCGTCGACTCCTGCCGGGTCGACGCACCCCGCGACACCCACTGGAACTTCGGCACCAACGACTACGGCGGCGGAAGTTCCGTCCCGGGCCGCCGGCAGTTCCAGCTCTACGCCACCAGAGAGGGCGAGATCGCCCGCAACGATCCCGAGCTCGGAGCCGGCCGGTTCACCGACGCACTGCTCGGCGAACTCGGCGGCCGGTCCCTGCGGGAGAGCGTCAGCGGGCTGCCCGGCGCCGCCCGCAGCATCCACCGGAGCTTCCAGGAGCAGCGCGAGCGCGGCCAGGGATCGCAGCTGCCGCAGTTCATCGTGGACCGCAACTGGGACGACTGCTCCTTCCTCGACGACGGGCTGTCCGGCGTCGGGCCGGCCGGTGCGGCCCGCCTCGACCAAGAGGCGTGGGACGGGCTCGGCGAGCTCTTCGAGGGCCGCGAGATGCCGCGCTGCGCCCACGAGGCCTACACCTGGGCCTTCAAGGCGGCCGGCTGCGCCACCCCGGCGCACGGCGCCCTGCCCCCGGGCGGGCTCCTGGGAGTCGTCCAGGACCTCGACGAACGCCAGGGCGGGCACGGCGGGATGCCGCCGGCGGTGCCCTTCGTACGGTTCCTCGCGGACCGGGCCGCCACGGCGGGCGACGCGAGCTGGGCGGGCCGGCTGCTGGACTGGGTCCGCGCCACCCGCGAACGCCTCGCCCTGCCGGTGCTGCCGCCGCCCCCGCAGCCGGCCCGCCCGAAGGTCCTGCACGTCCGGCTGGAGACACCGCCGGACGGCGGAGCGGGCTTCCTGGCCCGGATGTGGCTGCGGGGCGAACGAACCGAGCACATATGGGAGTCGCAGGGGCGGCCGGTCCCGCTGGACGGGGTCCGGGAGCAGCTCGTACGGCAACTCCTCGTGATCGGCGGCGCGCCGGCCGACGCGGCCGTGGACCGCGTCGAGTTCCACGTGCCGTACGAGCTGCTGGACGCCGACTTCGACCAGTGGCCGGTGCCCCGCGGCCCGGCCGGCCGGACCCGCGCGCTCGGCCTGCTCCACCAGGTGGTGGTGCGCTGCCCGGACGAGCGGGCCGGCACCGGCGCCCAGTGGTACGAGACCTGGGGCTGGCTGCACGCCCAGGGCGGCCGGCATCCCGAGGCCGTACGGGTCGTGGCGGACGAGGAGGTCACGGACCTGCTCGGGATGGAACTGGCCGCGGGACCCGAGCCCGCCTGCGTACTCGCGCACACCACGGCCGCCCCGCACGCCGGGCTGCTGGAGGCCGTGCTCGAAGGCGGGCTCCCGGTGGCCGTGTGGTGGCGCGGGGGCGGCGCACCGGCCACCGCACTCCTCGACCTGCTCGCTCCCGCCGGGCCGGACGGCCGGCCCGACCCCGGCGCACTGGACGTACTCGCCCTGCCCGCCCGCGTGCGGGAGGTGCGCCGGGCGGCCGCCGGCGCCGCCCCGGGAGCCGTGCGCGCCCACCAACCATCTTCGGGGGGCGACCAGTTGGTCCTCCTGTGGGACGATCCCGACGACATACCGGGCCTCCGGTCCCTGGCCTGAACCCGACCACCGACCACCGACGGACGGCGAAATCGAAGAGGGAGGCAGAGGCAGTGGCGAAGGACTGGTGGCTGTACCAAGGGAACGGTGAGGGCGCGGATCGACGCGCCCGCCTGGAGGCCGGATCCCCGCCACCCTGGCGGGACTTCAGCGGCGCACCCGACCCCGGGTACGCGCCCCCCGGATGCGCGGGAGCGGCCTGGGAGCGCACCGTGCGGCGCGGCGAGGGATATGTCCCCGACGAGGCGGAGAAGGACGTCGTCAACACGGCCCTGCACCTGCGCAGGCCGCTCCTGGTCACCGGGAAACCGGGCGTCGGCAAGTCCACGCTCGCCCACAGCATCGCCTCCGACCTGAACCTGGGGCCCGTACTGCACTGGCCGATCACCAGCCGGACCGTGCTGCGCGACGGGCTGTACCTGTACGACGCCATCGGGCGCCTCCAGGAGGCCGGGCTGGAGCAACTGCGCACGCCGGGCGCGCCGCCGCCCTCGGCGGCGACCGCGAGCGCCGCCGGCGCCACTGGGGCCGCCGGGACCGCGAGCGCCGCCGGGGCGCCCGTCGTAGGTACCCCCTCCGCGCCCTCGATCTCCCGCTACCTGCGCCTCGGACCGCTCGGCACCGCCCTGCTGCCGCAGGACCGTCCCCGCGTGCTGCTCGTCGACGAGATCGACAAGAGCGACATCGACCTCCCCGGCGACCTCCTCACCGTCTTCGAGGACGGCGGATTCCTGATCCCCGAACTCGCCCGCCTCGCCCAGGAGGACCCCACCGTCGCCATCGGCACCGACGACGACCCCGAAGCGGCCGTACGGATCACCCAGGGCCGCGTGCAGTGCCGCTACTTCCCCGTCGTGGTCCTCACCAGCAACGGCGAACGCGACTTCCCGCCCGCCTTCCTGCGCCGCTGCGTCCGCCTCCACCTGGAGCCGCCCGGACGGGACAAGCTCGCGCGGATCGTGCGCCGCCGGCTCGGCGTCGACATCGCCTCCGGCGAGGAGTACGGGGACCTCGTCCAGGCCTTCCTCGAACGCGGCGAGGACGGGGACCTGGCCACCGACCAGCTCCTCAACGCCATCCAGCTCCGCCTCGCCGGTGCCTGGTCCGCGCCCGCCGACCGCGAACGCTTCCTCGACACCGTCATGCAGCACCTGACCGGGCCCACGGCGTGATCGAGAAGCTGCTCACGGCCCTCGCCGACGGCGCCGACAGCAGCCTCCCGTACACCGGCCTCGGGGCGGAGGAGATCGCCGACATCCTGTGGCTGGCGGCCCGGATCGACGCGGGCCGCGGGGCCCGCCCGCCCGCGGCCCCCGGCGCGGACCCGCCGGACGAGCCGCCACCACGTCCCGAGCCCCCTTTTGACGAGGCCGCCGCTCCCGCACCCGGGCCGGGCACTCCGGCCGGACGTGAGCCCGTCCAGCTCTTCCCGGCCGCCCGGCGCGCCCCCGACGTGAAACCGGCCGAGGACGCCGCCGGGCGCCGGGGCTCACCCCTGCGACTGCCCCGGGCCGCCTCCCTCGACGACCCGCTCGCCCTGATGCGCGCCCTGCGGCCCGTGGGCCGACGCTCCATCGGCGGGCCGGGCGAGGAACTGGACGAGCAGCTCACCGTGGAACGCACCATCGAGCGGATGGTGACCACCCCGGTCCTGCGGCCCGCCGAGAGCCGCTGGCTGGACCTGGCCCTGGTCGTCGACACCCACCACTCCATGCTGCTCTGGTCGGACCACGTCGACGAGGTCCGCCGGGCCCTGACCCGCAGCGGGGTCTTCCGCGACGTCCGCACCTGGCAACTGACCGGTACCGGCCCCGGCGCCGTCCCGATGGTCACCCGGGGCCGCGGCGGCCCGCCCCGCAACCCCCTGGAACTGGCCGACCCCGCGGGCCGCCGACTGATCCTCGTCCTGTCCGACACCGTGGCGGGCGGCTGGCGGGAGGCCTCCGTGCAGGGCATGCTCCGGCACTGGTGCGCACACAACGCCGTGGCCGTCCTCAACGTCCTGCCCGAACGCCTCTGGACCCGCGGCGCCGTCCGGCCCGTCCCCTTCGCCGTCCGCGCGGAGCGGCCGGCCGCCGCCACCCGCTCCTGGGAGCGGACCCCGGTCGCCCGCAGCGGCCGCGCCGGCCGGGGCCGCGCCGCCGCGGCCGTCGTCCCGGTGGTCGGCGTCGCCTCCGGGAGCCTGGACCGGCTGGTCCGGGTCGTCTCCGGGGACGGCCGCCGGCGGCGCCTGGCCTGCCTGCGCCTGGACGCGGTGGCAGGCCGGGTGAGCACCCCGCGGGACCCCGCCCCCGGCGGCCGCAGCGCTCTGGAGGTGGTGGAGAACTTCCGGGCGAGCGCCTCCCCGACCGCCCAGCAGCTCGCCGCCCACCTGGCCGCCGTACCGCTCACCCTGCCGGTGATGACCCTGGTCCGGCGCTCCCTGCTGCGCGACTCGGAGCACGGCCACCTCGCCGAGGTCGCCCTCGGCGGGCTCTTCGAGGACTGGTCGCACCGGGCGGCCGAACAGCACGCCGAGGAGCTGGAGTTCCAGTTCCTGCCCGGCGTACGGGAGGCCCTGCTCGGCTCGCAGCTGCGCGGGGACGTGGCCGCCGTACGGGAGCTGGTCCGGGGCCGCGTCTGGGAGTTCATGTCCCGCGGCCGGCGCACCGGCCCCGAGTTCTCCGCGACCCGCGTCACCACGGGCCGCGACGGCGGCCGCCGGGTCGCCGAGGACGCCCTGCCGTTCGCCGCGCGGGCCGCGCGCGATCCGGGCCTGGCCGACCGGGTCGTCCGGGTCCGCTACGACGGGCTGCCCGAGCCGCAGGAGGTCGGCACCCTGCTGACGCCGCGGCTGGTGCTCACGGTCGGGGACGCGCAGCTGCCCCCCGGGGCGGTGGCCTGGGTGCGGCCCGGCGACCGGGAGATCCCCTGCCGCAGGGTGTGGTCGGACGACGTGGCACCCCGGATGATGCTGCTCGAGGCCGACGAGGACCTGGTGGATCCGGCGGTCTGCGCGCAGCCGCTGCCCTGGCTGACGACGGCGGACCACCACCACGTGGACCACCTGCTGATCGACGGCCGCACCGACCAGGGGGACCCGCTCGCGCTGACGGGCGAGGCGGCCCCGCACGACGGCGGCCGCAACGGCGAACTCGTCCGGCTCTCCGGGGAGCCGGAGGGCTGGACGCACTTCCGCGGCGGCCCGGTCTCCGTGGACGGCGCGCTGGTCGGCGTCGTCCACACGGTCTGGCGCAACCGCATGGTGTTCCTGCTGGCCGACGCCCTGCTGGAACAACCCGGATTCCGCGCGGCGCTGGAGGGTTCCGGGCGGGCCCGGGACACGGGCACCGGAGTGTGCCTGGCGGTACGGCCCGGCGACGACGGCATGGTCCCGATCGGGAGTTCCCCGCTCACGGAGACCAGGGACATGCTGGTCGAGCTCATGACGCGCACCGGCGTCGGCGGGCGGCTGACCGGGGGCGAGGGGCGCGCGCCGCTCCTGCTCGCGCTGGACGCGCCCGGCGCCCACGCCAGGGCGGGCAGGCTGTTGTCCGGGCTGCCCGGGGCCATGAACGCGTACGGCCACCGGCGGATGGAAGGGATGCACCCCTCCCTCGCCGTGGCCGTCGGTGCCGGGACGGCGGAGGCGGGCGGGCTGGTGCGGCATCCGGCGATCGCGGACCTGCTGCGGGGGACGGCCTCCTCGGGGTCTCTCGTCCTCGCCGTCTCCCACCGGCTGCACGAGGACCTGGGGGACCTGTTCGGCTTCCCGGCCCGCATCTCCCTCCAGAGGGTGGGCGCCGAGGAGGAGGGCTGGGTGTGCACCGCCGATCATGCTCCCGCCGACGTCCTCGGAGAGGCACTGGTGGACGCCGACGCGCTCCTGAACACGGCCGTCGACTGGGAGACCTGCGGACTCGAGGCCTCGGAGGCCGAGCCGTGGGTCTGCGTCGGGATCCGGCTGCCCGGGTACGAGCGGTGCCTGGCGCACCTGGGGGAGGAGGAGCAGCGGGACTGCCTGGCCGCTCTGGAGCCGGGCGCTCCGGTGGACTTCCGGGGCACGACCTTCGACCACGGCCTGCTCCGGCGGCTGCTCACGGCGCTGGAGCCGCACGGTCAGGGACGGGTCAGGGTGGGACCGGCGGCCTTCGACCGGGCCTACTTCGTGGACGACTGGAACCGGGCGGACATCGAGTTCGCCGGCCGCGCCTCCTTCGTCCGGGCCGTCTTCGCAGGCCGGGCCGGCTTCGCCGGAGCCGTCTTCGGCGGGCCGGTCCGCTTCGACGGCGCGGTGTTCCAGCACGCCGGCGACTTCGAACTGAGCCGCTTCCACCGCGCGGCCACGTTCCGCCGGACGCGCTTTCGCGGATCGGCCGGTTTCAAGGAGGCGCTCTTCATGGAGGACGTCTCCTTCGGCCGGGCGGTACTGGAGGCCTCCGCGGACCTGTACGGGGTGCAGGTGGCCGGGGCCGCGGACTTCACCCGCACCGCCTTCGGCGGCCTGGCCGGGATCAGCGCGGCCGGCTTCGCCGGGCCCGTCTCCTTCGCGTCCACGACGTGGGAGCGCGGACTGATCTGCAACAGCGCCGCGTTCGAGGGGGCGCTGGACTTCGCAGGGGCCGCCTTCCGCGGCAGGGTCCGTTTCGACGGCGTGCGCTTCGAAACGGTCCCCGCCTTCGCGCTCGGCAGGCCGGGCCGCTGGAACGTCGAGGAATGCGCGGACGGCACCTGGAACATCCGGACGATGACCGCCGAGCCGGGATGACCTGCCGCCCGGGCCGAGCTCAGGCCCCGGTGTGCGAGGCCTCCAGTCTGCGCTCCGACTGTTCCGGCCGCTCGCCCGCGGGAGGCAGGCTCGCCTCGATCTCGTCCAGGGCCCGGCGGGCCGTCGCGATCCGGGCCCGGACGTCGGGGTCGGCGTCCGCCGGGGCGCGGTTCGCCTCGTCCTCCATCTCGCGTGCCTCGTCGAGGGAGTTGAGGACGACCCCGATCAGCACGTTCACCAGGACGAAGGAGGCGAGCAGCGCGTACGAGGCGTAGTAGACGATGCTCAGCCGGGAGATCTGCAGTCCCGCGCGGACCGCGTCGGTCAGCCCGTCGAGCGTGGTCAGCAGGAAGAGCGTCAGCATGGCGCGGCCCACCGAGCCGTAGTGCCCGGGATCGGACTGCGCGAAGCAGACCCAGCCGACCATGGCGTACACGTACAGCACCAGCGCGCCCACGAACAGGAAGCTGGCGGTGCCCGGCAGGCTGCGGCCGACGGCGATCAGCAGGATGCGCAGGTGCGGCAGGAAGCGGGCGGTGCGCAGCACGCGGGCGAGCCGCAGCAGCCGCAGCAGGGTGGTGTTCTCGCGGACGAGCGGGACGAAGGCGGAGGCCACCACCGCGAGGTCGAAGAGGTTCCACGGGTCGCGGAAGAATGCTTTCGGCCGGTCGGCGCAGGCGCCCACGCGCAGCAGCATCTCCACGGTGAACAGGACCAGGCAGCAGTTCTCCGCGCCCTGCAGGACGAGCCGGTGCTCCGCGGCGAGCCCGCTGTACGTCTCCACCCCCATCAGTGCGGCGTTGAAGAGGATCGCGCAGAAGACGACCATCCCGAAGGCGGGGGCCTCCGTGGCCACCCGGCATCGGGCTGCCAGCTTCATCCGACCACGTCCGGCCGGCTTCGGGTGTGTCATCGTGCTCCTCGTGCTCGCGTCTGAGCCGCGGGCGAAACGGCGGCCCACCCTTCTAACGCCGCACTGCCGATCAGGTTTCACCACTTTCCGCCGTGAATGCGCCGTACTGCGCAGAGAACCGGCCGGGTCCGGCCACCGCGCGGCGGTGGCCGGACCCGGTGGTGCGGTTCAGGCGAGCTGCTGACGGATCAGGTCGATCACCTCGGCGCTGTGCCGGTTGAGGTAGAAGTGGCCCCCGGCGAAGCGGTGCAGGGCGAACGGGCCATCGGTGTGGTCGGCCCAGCCGGCGGCCTCCTCGGCCGTCACCGCGGGGTCTATGTCCCCGGTGAGTACGGTGATCGGGCAGGTCAGGGCGGGGCCGGGGCGGTAGCGGTAGGTCTCCGCGGCCTTGTAGTCGCCGCGGATCGCCGGGAGGACCGACCGCAGCAGCTCGTCGTCGGCCAGGACCGCCGGGTCCGTTCCGCTCAACGCCCTGATCTCGGCCAGCAGCTGATCGTCGGGTGCGAGGTGGACCAGCTGGTTCTCGCGGTGGTGCGAGGGGGCCCGCCGGCCCGAGGCGAACAGCGCCACCGGGGCGGGGTCGCCGGCCTCCTGGAGCCGCAGCGCCACCTCGAAGGCCAGGGAGGCGCCCAGGCTGTGCCCGAACAGCGCCACCGGCCGGTCGCACCAGGGCCGCAGCTGCGCGACGACCAGATCGGCGAGCTCCCGCAGATCCTCGACGCAGCGTTCGTGGCGCCGGTCCTGGCGGCCCGGGTACTGCACGGCCAGGACGTCGGCGCAGGGGGACAGGGCCCGGGACATCGGGAAGTAGTAGCTGGCCGCGCCGCCCGCGTGCGGGAAGCAGAACAGCCGCAGGGGGGCGTCCTCGGCGGGGTGGAAGCGGCGCAGCCAGTCGCCGGTCGTCGGCGCGGCGGCAGAGGCCGTCGGTGCGGAGGTCATGGTCGTCGTAGGGGTCATCGTCGGTGGTGTCCTTTCGGTGGGGGCCCGGCCCGGTCCACGGGCTCACGGGGAGGTCCAGGCGCCCGGCGGACGCCAGCCGCGCGCGGGACCCCAGTGGGCCCGGGGCGGTGGCGGGGGCGGCGGTGCGTTCTTCTCCTCGGCCTCGTGCGGGCGCCGGGCGGCGGAGAGCAGCGCGAGGAGGGCCGCGGCCAGCTCCGTGCCGTCGGGTGCGCCGCGCACGATCTTCACGGGTGGTTCGGCCGACTCGCCCATCAGAACGGCGGGTTGCCGTGCTTGCGCTCGGGCAGCGGTACGTGCTTCGCGCGCAGTACCTCCAGGGCGTCCGCCAGTACCTGCCGGGTCGCGGCGGGGTCGATGACATCGTCGACGAGGCCGCGCTCGGCCGCGTAGTAGGGGTGCATGAGCTCCTGCCGGTACTGCTTGACGCGCTGGGCGCGGGCCGCCTCCGGGTCGTCGGATGCGGCGATCTCCCGGCGGAAGACGACATTGGCCGCGCCCTCGGCGCCCATGACGGCGATCTCGTTGGTGGGCCAGGCGAACGACAGGTCCGCGCCGATCGAGCGGGAGTCCATGACGATGTAGGCCCCGCCGTAGGCCTTGCGCAGGATCACCTGCACCCGGGGCACGGTGGCCGCGCAGTACGCGTACAGCAGTTTCGCGCCGTGCCGGATGACCCCGCCGTGCTCCTGATCGCTGCCGGGCAGGAAGCCCGGGACGTCCACGAGCGTCACCAGCGGAATGCTGAAGGCGTCGCAGGTCTGTACGAACCGGGCGGCCTTCTCGGCGGCGTTGATGTCCAGCACCCCGGCGAGGGACGCCGGCTGGTTGGCGACGACCCCCACCACATGGCCGTCCAGCCGGGCCAGAGCGCAGATGATGTTGGTCGCCCAGTGGGCGTGGACCTCGAACAGGTCGCCGTCGTCGACGATCTCCTCGATCACGGCGCGCATGTCGTACGAGTGGGCCGGATCGGCCGGCACCAGGTGGGACAGCGCGCCGTTGCGCCGGTGGGCCGGGTCCGCGGTGACCGTGGCGGGCGGCATCTCCCGGTTGTTGGAGGGCAGCAGCGACAGCAGGTGCCGTACCTCCTCCAGGCACTCCTCCTCGGTGTCGTACAGGAAGGCGCTGGCGCCGGAGACCGTGGAGTGGACCTGCGCGCCCCCGAGGTCGTTGTGGCTGATCCGCTCGCCGGTCACGGCCTGCACCACGTCGGGGCCGGTGACGTACATCTGCGCGATGTCGCGCACCATGAACACGTAGTCGGTCAGCGCGGGGGAGTAGGCGGCGCCGCCCGCGCACGGCCCCAGCATCACGCTGATCTGCGGGATCACCCCGGAGGCGGCCACGTTGCGGCGGAAGATGCCGCCGTATCCGGCGAGCGCGGTGACCCCCTCCTGGATCCGGGCCCCCGCGCCGTCGCTCAGCGACACCAGCGGGGCGCCCGCGGCCAGCGCCAGGTCCATCACCTTGTGGATCTTCTGCGCGTGCGCCTCGCCGAGCGAGCCGCCGAAGATCCGGAAGTCGTGGGCGTACACGAACACCCGGCGGCCGCCGACCTTGCCCCAGCCGGTCACCACACCGTCGGTGTACGGTCTGCGGTCCTCCAGGCCGAAGCCGGTGGCCCGGTGCCGGCGCAACTGCTCGATCTCACGGAAGGTGCCCGGATCGAAGAGCAGGTCGAGGCGTTCGCGCACCGTCAGCTTGCCGCGGGCGTGCTGCGCCTCGGAGGCGCTCGGCGACGGGCCCAGCCCGGCGGACTCCTTGATCGCTCCTAGTTCGGCCACTCGGACACCGACATCGGCAACTGTCATGCTCCACCCGTCTCTTCGGCCGTCGGGGCGCGCCGATGGCGACCGCCCTGGGCAGTACCTGCCATTGAAAACGTCCGGGGAGCGCGCGGAGAACAGCGACCACCCCCTGACCGGGATAGGGGTGCGGGCCCCGCCGCGGCCCCGCCCGCCCCGGGGACGGGCGGGCGCACGCGCACCCAAGCGCCCCTTAAGGAGGCGCGCGCATGATCCGGGAATCGAGGTCCGCCACTCCACGGGCCCGCAGACCCGAGGGGATGCCGCGGATGTCAGAGTCACGCTTCGCCACCTTCACCGAACTCCTCCGGGTTCGGGCGGCCGAACTCGCCGACGAGGACGTGCACATCTTCCTGCGCGAGGCGGCCGGCGGCGTGGAGGCCGAGCACCTGACCTACGGGGAGCTGGACCGCGAGGCCAGACGCATCGCCTCCTGCCTCCAGGAGTACGCGGTGACCGGCGAGCCGGTGCTGCTCCTGTTCTCCTCCACCGCCGAATTCCTCAAGGCCTTCGCCGGCTGCCTCTACGCGGGAGCCGTCGCGGTCCCCGTACCGATGCCGGGGGAGGCAGGCCGCGACCAGCGGCTGGGCCGGACCGCCGCCGTACTGAAGGACACCGGCGCGAAGCTGGTCCTCACCGAGACGGCCGCCGCGCCCGAGGTCGCCCTCTGGCTCGCCCGCAACTCCCGTCCGGACACGGCCTGCCTGGTCACCGACACGCCCGGCATCGGCGACGCCGACGCCTGGAGGCCCGTCACCGCCCGCGCGGACGACCTCGTCTTCCTCCAGTACACCTCGGGCTCCGTATCCGAACCGCGCGGCGTCACCGTCTCGCACCACAACCTCCTGGCGAACCAGGCCGCCCTGCAGAAGGTGCTGCGCACCACCCGCGAGGACCGCTTCGGCAGCTGGCTGCCCCACTTCCACGACATGGGACTCGTGGCCCACCTGCTGCACCCGGTCTGGCTCGGCAGCCACAGCGTCCAGGTCACCCCGCTGTCCTTCGTCAAACGCCCACTGCGCTGGCTCCAGGCCATCGACGAGTACGGCGTCACCGTGGGCGGCGGCCCGAACTTCAGCTACGACCTGTGCGTACGCCGGGTCAAGGACGAGCAGATCGCCGCCCTCGACCTGTCCCGCTGGCGCCTCGCCCTCAACGGCGCCGAACCCGTACGCCCCGAGAGCCTCGACGCGTTCGCGGAGCGGTTCGCCCCGGCCGGCTTCCGAGCCGAGGCCCTCTACCCCTGCTACGGACTGGCCGAGGCGACCCTGGTCGTCTCCGGCGGGGTCCCCGGCGCCCCGCACAGCCGCAAGGACTTCGACCAGGCCGCCCTGGAGCGCGACCAGGTGCTGCGGGCCGGATCCGGGGAGCGCGCCCGGACCCTGGTCGGCTGCGGCACCCCGGTCGACGTGGACGTGCGCATCGTCGACCCGCTGACCCACTACGAACTCCCGGCCGGCGCCGTCGGCGAGATCTGGCTGCGCGGCCACAGCGTGGCCCGCGGCTACTGGCGGCGGCCCGCCGAGAGCGTCCACACCTTCCTCGCGGCCCTCAATGGCGAGGAGAGCAACTTCCTGCGCACGGGCGACCTCGGCATGCTGGAGGACGGCGAGCTGTTCGTCACCGGACGGCTCAAGGAAGTCGTCATCATCAACGGCCGCAACGTGTACCCGCAGGACATCGAATGGGCCGCCCGGACGATCAGCCCCGCACTGACCTTCGGCGCGGGCGCGGCCTTCTCCGTGGACGCCGGCGGCGAGCAGCTCGTCCTCGTGCAGGAGGTGCGCGGAGCGGGCGGCGCCGAGCTGAGGACCGTCGCGCAGCGGATACAGGCGCTGATCGGCAAGGAGTTCGAGATCCCGGCCGGCAACGTCCTGCTCGTCCGCCCCGGCACCGTACGCCGCACCAGCAGCGGCAAGGTCCAGCGCACCCTGATGCGGGGGCTCTTCCTCGACGGGGTGCTGCGCGGCGAGTACGAGGTGCTGACCCCGGACGTACGGGCGCTGGTCCGGATCGAGGACGCCCTGTTCGGCGACGACCTGCTGAGGCCGGAAGGAGCCGACGGAGGAAGACGGTGGTGACCTCGCTCCTCGGCGAGCAGCAGGTGGCGCAGCAGCGCGAACACGCCGTCCGGGCCCGCGTGGCCGAGCTGGAGGCGCGCTTCGGCGACCCCTGCGACCCGGCCAACCCGGTCGGCTACACCGCCCTGCTGGAGGCCGACCGGGCCGCCGTGCCCTTCGCCGCCGGCGAGGCGCTGCTCGACGAGTTCGCAATCACCGACGAGTACATACCGCGCGCCCTGGGCGGGCGGCTCGACGGGATGGACACCCTGGTCAGGATCATGCGCCCGGTCTTCCGCCGGGACGTGGGCCTGGCCATGGGCCACGGCATGACCACCTTCATGGCGGCCTCCGACGTGTGGACGGCCGGCACCTCCCGGCAGCGGCACTGGCTCGCCGGGCTGCTGCAGGGCGGCGGCAAGGCGGCCATCGCGCAGCACGAGACGGCCCACAGCAACGACTACGTACGCAGCCAGGTCACCGCCCGCCGCGGCGGCGAGGGCTATCTCATCAGCGGCGGCAAGCCGATGGTCAACAACCTGGAACGGGCCGGGGCACTGGTCCTGTTCTGCCGTACCGACCCCGACCCCGGCAGCCGCAGCCACTCGGTGCTCCTGCTGGAGCCCGGGCAGCTGACCGACGCACGCGCGGCGGTGACGGCGCGCCGGACCCCGGTCGGGCTGCGCGGCTGCCGGTTCGCCGGAGTGGAGTTCGACGACTGCCCGGTGCCCGCCTCCGCCCTGCTGGGCCCGGAGGGCAGCGGTATCGAGACGGCCCTGAGGTCGTTCCAGATCAGCCGGACCGTGATCGCGGCGACGGCCGTCGCCGCGCTCGACACCAGCCTGCGCACCGCCGTCCGCTTCGACCGGGAGCGTTCCGGCAGCTGGCAGGCGGGCGGCGGCCGGGACGGCGGCCGTACCGGGGCGGCCCTCACCAACGCCTTCGTCAACCTGCTCCTGTACGACGCCCTGGCCGTGGTCGCCACCAGGGCGCTGCACCTGCTGCCCGCCGAGACCAGCGTCTACTCGGCGGCGCTCAAGTACCTGCTGCCCCGGGTGCTCACCGAGACCATGTACGACCTGTCCATCGTGCTGGGTTCCGGCTTCTACACCCGCGAGGGCACCCTCGGCATCTTCCAGAAGCACGTCCGGGACGTGCCGGTGCTCAGCCTCGGCCACGCCGGAACCGTCGCCTGCCAGGCCACGGTCATCCCGCAGATGCCGCACCTGGCCCGCGGCTCCTGGTTCGTCGAGGACGAGGCGCCCGCCGGGCTGTTCCGGCTGCACGCAGACCTGCCGCCGCTGCGGACCGACCGGCTCAGCCTCGCCTGCGGACGGGACTCCCTCAGCGCGACCATGCTCGCCGTCGGCGCGAGCATCGAGGGCACCGGCCCCGTCGAGAACGCCCTGCGCAGGCTCGCCGGACAGCTCGTCGAGGAGTTCCGCGACGTACGCGCCCGGGTGCTCGCCCTGGACGCGGCCGGCGCGGCGGCCAGCGCCCGGCCCGCCCGGTTCGCCCTCATGGACCGGTACGCGCTGCTGCTGGCCGCGGCCGCCGTCCTGGGCCTGTGGGACCAGGCCCGCTACGGCCCCGACCCCTTCCTCGCCGACCCGTCCTGGGCGGCCGCCGCACTGCACCGCATCGCCCGGCGGCTGGGCACGCGCGTCGCCGACCTGCCGGCGGAGTGCGAGACCCGGATCCGGCACGAGGTCCAGCTCCGCTTCAGCACCCAGATCAGCTACGACCTCTACTCCAGTCCCATCCCCGGCTGACCGGTGTCCCCGGTCCGCCGTCGGATGCGCCGTACGCATCGAAGGAGTCCCACGATGACCGTTCCCACGGATCGGCCGACCGCGGCCGCCGACGGCGCACTGCCGCACGCGTGGCTGTACGCCCGGCTCTCGCTCTACCTGCGGCGTGCGCCCGAGACCATCGACCCCACCGTGCCGTTCGCCGAGTACGGCATGGACTCGGTCGCGGCGCTGAGCCTGTGCGGCGACCTGGAGGACGAGTTCGGCCTGGAGGTGGAACCGACCCTGCTCTGGGACCACCCGACCGTGGCGAGCCTCGTCGGACACCTGTCGTCGGTGCTGTCGGTCGGATCGCCGGACGCGCAGGGCCGGCCCTGATGGGGGACATTGCCGTCGTCGGGATCGACTGCACGTTCCCCGGGGCGGCGGGCGTGCGGGCGTACTGGGACCTGCTGATGCGCGGCGGGGCCGGGACCGGCCCCGTCCCCGGGCAGCGCTGGGAGGCCCGGGACTTCCCCGCCGTCAGCGGCAGCGGCGGGTTCATCGACGACGCCGATGTCTTCGACAGCGACTTCTTCTCCGTCACCCCGCGCGAGGCCGCCGCGATGGACCCGCACCACCGGCTGCTGCTGCCCTGCGCCTGGCGGGCCCTGGAGGACTCGGGCCGGGCGCCCGGCGACCTCGCCGGCACCGAGACCGGGGTGTTCGTCGGGGTGATGGGCGGCGAGTGGGGCCGCCTGACCATGAGCGACCTCGCGCGCGTCACCCCGTTGCTCGGCGCCGGCAGCAGCGCCGGCATGGCCGCCAACCGGATCTCCTACCACTTCAACCTCACCGGACCGAGCCTGGCCGTCGACACGGCCTGCTCCTCCTCGCTCGTCGCGGTCCACCTCGCCGCCAACTCCCTGCTGGCCGGGGAGTGCGACACCGCGCTGGCCGGCGGGGTCAACATCGTGCTCTCGCCCTCGCTGGGCATGGTCTACGGACAGCTCGGCCTGGCCGCGGCCGACGGCCGCTGCAAGCCCTTCAGCGCGGACGCCGACGGGATCGGCCGCAGCGACGGCGTGGGCCTGGTGGTGCTGCGCCGGCTGGAGGACGCCCTCGCCGACGGCCGGCGGATCTACGCCGTGCTGCGCGGCAGCGCCGTCAACCAGGACGGCCGCAGCAACGGGGTGATCGCCCCCAACCGCTGGTCGCAGCAGCGGGTGCTGAACTCCGCGTACCGGCGCGCCGGGGTCACCCCGGACCGGGTCGCCTTCGTGGAGGCGCACGGCACCGGGACCGTACTGGGCGACGCCATCGAGTGCGCGGCGCTCGGCGCGGTGCACGGCGTCCCGCGCGACACCCCGTGCGCCATCGGCTCCGTCAAGGGCAACCTGGGCCACACCGAGGGCGCGGCGGGCATCGCCGGCTTCATCAAGACCGTCCTGGCCCTGCACCACCGGATCGTCCCCGCCAGCCTGTTCGCCGCGCGCGAGAACCCGCAACTGCGCCTCGGCGAACGGGGCATGCGGCTGCTGAAGTCGCCGATGCGGCTGCCGCGCGGAGAGAGCCTCGCCGGGGTGAGCAGCTTCGGCATGGGCGGTACGAACGCCCACGCCGTACTCGGCTCCGCCCCACCGACCCCCCGACCCGCGGCAAGCACCGGAGCACGCGGCGGCGCGGCGCGCGACGCCGTCGGCGTGTTCACGGTCAGCGGCGACACCCCCGAGGCGCTGCTCCGCAACCTGGCCGCGCAGGCCGAGGCGGTGGCGGGGCGGCCGCGCGGCGGCGCGGCCGCCCTGTGCTGGAGCAGCAACCGCGTCAAGACCGGCCTGCCGTACCGGTTCGCGGCCCCGGTGCGCGACACCGACGAGCTCGTGGCGGCACTTCGCCGGGCGGCGACCCCGCAGGAGGAGCCCGGGAGCGCCGGGCGCCCGTGGGGCAGGCCCGTGGTGGCCTTCCTGTTCACGGGCCAGGGAAGCGAGTTCCCCGGTATGACGGCGGGGCTGCACCGGGAGTCCCCGGCCTACCGCCGCCATCTGGCGGAGGCCGACGCGGCGATCGCGGCGCACCTCGGCGAGTCGGTGAGCGAGCTGATCCTCTCCGGCGACGAGCGGGTGCACCGGCCCGAGTTCGCGCAGCCCGCCCTGTTCGCCGTCGGATACGCCCTGGCCCGCACCCTCACCTCGCTCGGCATCACCCCGGCCGCGGTCCTCGGCCACAGCCTCGGCGAGTACGCCGCGGCCGTCACCGCGGGCGCGCTCGACCTGGCCGAGGCCGCCCGCCTGGTCGTCCGGCGCGGCGCGCTCACGGCCGAACTTCCCGCGGGCGGCGCGATGATCGCCGTGGCTGCGGGCCCCGAGGAGTTCGCCGACCTGCTGGCCGGCGAACCGGGCACGGTCGTGGCCGCGCTCAACGGCCCCGCGGACACCCTGCTCTCCGGACCCCGCGAAGCGCTGGAGCGGATCGGGCGGGAGCTCACCGGGCGCGGCGTGCGGGTCGGGCCGCTGCCGGCCCCGTACGCCTTCCACTCGCCCTTGATGGCCCCGGCCGCGGCGGCCCTGCGCACCGAGACGGTGCCGTGCGCGCCGCCCGCCATCCCGGTGGCCTCGACCCGGCACGGCCGGATCCTGCGCCACGAACCCATGGACGCCGGCTACTGGGCCGACCAGATCGAGGAGCCCGTGCTCATGGACACCGCGCTCGGGGCGCTCGCCCTGGACGTCGCCCCCACCCATCTCATCGAGATAGGCCCGCGCGGTCAGCTGCTCCGGATCGCCGCCCGGGGCGGCCGCGTACCGGGGGCGGAGCACCTGCACCCCGCCCCGGGCGCCGGGGCCACCGGTCAGGAGCTGGCGGAGACCGTCGCCGCCCTGTACCGCGGCGGGCTCGAACCGCGCTGGGAGGAGTTGTACGCCCCCGAGCAGCGGATCGTCGAGCCGCTGGCCCCGTACGTCTTCTCGGCGGAGCAGCGTCACTGGGACCGGCAGGCCTTCGTGAGCACGGCCGGGCCGGTCGCCCGGCCGCCCGTCGTCCCGCCCGTTCCCCCCGAGCCGGGCCCGGACCCGGTGGCGCCCGTCGCGCGCGCCGACGACCCGGTGCTGGAGGCCGTCGTGCAGGCCGTCACCGAGGTCGGCGGTTATCCGCCGGAGCGCGTGGTGCGCGAGGCCCGCTTCTACGAGGACCTGGGCTTCGACTCGGTGATGATCATGCAGCTCAAGAACCAGGTGGAGGCCAGGCTGCCCCGCGTCGGCGAGGTGTCCGTGCAGCAGATGCTGCCCGCCCTGCGGTCGGTCGGCTCGCTGGCCGCCTTCCTCGACGACATGCTCCTGGCGAGGTCGGCATGACGCGCGGAGCGGACCCCGCCGACCGCGGCACGGTGTACGTCGCCGCCACCGGTACGGCCCTGCCCGGCGAGCCGGTGGACAACGCCGCGCTCGGCCGGATGCTGGGCGTCGGCGAGGAGTGGATCGACCTCTTCGTCGGCACCAGGACCCGGCACTTCGGCTGGGACCCGGTCACCGGAGAGGTCCGCGGCTCGCTCGCCGGCCTGTGCGCCGAGGCGGGCGCGCGGGCCATGGGCGCCGCCGGACTCGGCCCCGCCGACATCGAGTTCGTGGTGCTCGCGACCGCGACCCCCGACCTGCTCCTGCCGAGCACAGCGAGCGAGGTCGCCGACCGGCTGGGCCTGGACCACCTGCCCGTCTACCAGCTCCAAGCGGGCTGTTCCGGCGCCGTCCAGGCTCTGGACCTCGGCCGCACGCTGATCCTCGGCGGACGCCGGGCCGGCCTGGTCCTCGGCGGGGACGTCACGCACCGCTTCCTGTCGCCCCGGCGGGACACCGCCCGGATGCCCACCGAGGAACTGGTCAACTACGTCCTGTTCGGCGACGGGGCCGGCGCCGCCGTCCTCACGGACGAACCCGAGGGCGAGCGGGTCGCCGTACGGGCCGTCCTGAACTCCTGGACCGGGCGGGGCCGTCCGCCCGGCCAGCTCCTGGACTGGTACGGGACCACCGACCGGGACTCGGAGCGGCCGATGCTGGCCGAGGACTACAAGGCGATCGAGGAGCACGTGCCCGCGATCTCCGTGGAGATCTTCTGGGAACTGCTCGACGGGCTCGGCTGGAGCCTCGACGACATCGGCTTCCTGCTGCCGCCCCAGCTGTCCGGGCGGATGACCGCCCGGATCGTCGAACGGCTGCCGGCCGGGCCCGCCCGGGAGATCTCCTGCGTGGCCGAGACAGGCAACACCGGAAACGCCCTGCCCTTCCTCCAACTCGAACGACTACTCCCCGAGTTGGCCACGGGCGACCGCGCGCTGGCCCTGTGCGTGGAGTCCAGCCGGTGGATCAGGGCCGGATTCGCCCTGGAGAAGGTGTGAGGGCGGCCATGGCGACGGGACTGGAGCAGCTGCGCGAACTGCGCGCCCAGGGACTGCTGGAGAAGGCGTACGACCGGGTACCGGCGCTGCTCGCGCAGGAGGACGTGGACCGGGCGGCCGTGGCCGGGGCGGGCCGGCTGCTCGCCGGGGTCGATGCCGACGCCGTCCTGGACCACCACCCGGGGACCCCCGTCGTGAAGGTGGCCGTCACCGGCCAGTCCACGGTGGGCCACGTCCTCGACCCGCTCCGGGGCGAACTGGCCCGCCACGGGATGCTGCTGCGTGCCGTGCTCGGGGAACACGGCACCTACCTGCGCGATCTGAGCGATCCGGGCAGCGAGCTGCGGCGGGCCGCACCGGAGCTCACCCTGTGCCTGCTGGACGCCGAGACGGTGTTCTCCCAGGTCCCGGCGGTGTGGCGGGTCGAGGACGTGGAGCGCGCGGGGCAGGAGGCGCTCGAGAGGTGCGCCGCGCTGGTGGCCGGGGCCCCCGGCACGCTGGTGCTCAACACGGTCCCGCTGCCGCGCACCTACAGCCACCAGCTCGTCGACCACCGCTCCAGGGCCCTTCTCGGGGCCGTGTGGCGGGAGTTCAACGCGCGGCTGCTGCGGCTCACCGAGACCGCCGCCCGGCTGGTGGTGATCGACCTCGAACCCCTGGCCGGCGAGGGCGGGCCGGTCACCGACCCGCGCCTGGACCGCCATGCGAAGGTCCGGCTCGGCGCGGAACTCCTCGCCGCCTACGCCTGCGAGATCGGCCACCTGGCCCGCGCGGTGCGCGGCCGGGTCCGCAAGTGCCTGGTGCTCGACCTCGACAACACCCTGTGGGACGGGGTGCTCGGCGACGACGGACCCGACGGCATCGCCGCGGCCGGCACGCTCCGCGGCGAGGCGTTCGGCGCCTTCCAGAAGTGCGTCAAACAGCTCGCCTCCCAGGGCGTGCTCCTCGCGGTGAGCAGCAAGAACGAGGAGGGTCCGGTCCTGGAGGCACTGAGCACGCATCCCGATCTCCTCCTCCGTGAAGCCGACTTCGCGGCCGTCCACGCCAACTGGGAGCCCAAGGACGGCAATCTCACCGCCATCGCGCGGACGCTGGACCTCGGCGCCGACGCCCTGGTGTTCGCCGACGACTCGCCGGCCGAGCGTGCCCAAGTGCGCCTCGGGGCACCGCAGGTGGCGGTCGTGGCGCTCGACGAGGAGCCCGCGCTGCACCTCACCCGGCTGCTGGCCGACGGCTGGTTCGACACCCTGGCCCTGACCGGCGAGGACCGGGCCAGAGGCGGCGAGTACCGCAGGCAGCGCGAGCGCCGGGCGCTGCACGCGGGTTCGGGCTCGCAAGAGCAGTTCCTGCGGGCCCTGGAGGTGACGGTCGGCCTGGGGCCGCCCCGGCGCCACGAATTCGCCCGCGTGTCCCAATTGACCCTGCGTACTCATCAGTTCAACCTGACCGGAGGGGGCCATACAGAGTCGGAGCTGGCCGCCTTGGCGGCCGACCCCCAGCGGCTGCTGCTCGTCGCCCGCAGCGCGGACCGGTTCGGTGACAACGGGCTGGTCGGAGCGGTGCTCGGGACCGTCGCCGAGGGGGTGCTGCACCTGGACAACATGTGGCTCAGCTGCCGGGTGCTCGCCCGCGGGGTCGAACAGGCCGCACTCGCCGTGCTGCTGGCCCGGGCGCGCGCACTCGGGCTGTCCGCGGTGACCGCCGCCTACGTCCCCAACGCCCGCAACCGCCGGTCCCGCGAGGTCTACCCGTCCTGCGGGTTCACGCGGGCAGTCCCCGCCGACGGGACTCATGGAGCCGACGGAGCCGACGGAGCCGACGGATCGGGCGGATCGGGCGGAACCAACCCGTCCGCCGGATCCGTTGACGGGACGGTGGAGTTCCACCACGACCTGGCGCGGCTGCCGGACGTCCCCGCGCACGTGCGCATCACCGAAACCCCGGGTGGAGGGAGGGCCGATGAACCTCGATAGCCTCGATGTGTTCCTGCGGGCGGTCCGCGAGGACCTCGGCCTCGACCTCGGGCTCGACCCCGCGCCGACCGCATCCCCCGCGCCCCGGGGCGCGGACACCCGACTGGTGGACCTGCCCGGCTGGGACTCGCTGAACCTGCTCCGCCTGGTGGCGCTCCTGGAGGAGTCCGGCCACCGGGTCCCCGTGCACCGTCTGCTGGAGGCACGCACCCTCCGGGAGATCCACACCCTCGTGAAGGAGTACGCATGACTGCCCCGGGCAGCCCCTCGCTCGGCCCGCCGCTGGGTGAGCCCGTCGCCGTGGTACCGGGAGGCGACTCGTGGGACCGGGTCAGAGAGGACCTCGCCACCCACGGGACGGCGCTGGTCTACGCCTGGCTGAAGGACCTGGAGCCGAGGGTGCCCTCCGGCGAAGGGCTGCGCGAGCTGCTCGGCCGTGACTGGACGCGCTACCTCGACCTGACGCACGCCGACGTACGCGGCCGCTACATCGCCTCCCGGATGCTCCTGAAGCACGCGGCGAGCGCGGTCCTCGACAGCGATCCCGCGGACCTGGAGCTCGCCTACGGGCCGACCGGCCGCCCGTACCTGCGCGGCTGCGATCAGATCGACATCAGCCTCAGCCACACCGAGGACCTGCTGCTCGTGGGGCTGACGACCTGCGGCCTCATCGGGGTGGACGCCGAGCGCGCCGACCGCGAGATGCACGGCAAGGGACTGGGCCGGCACATCTGCACCCCGTACGAGTCCGTGCTGCTGTCCGGGATGCCGCAGGCCGAGCGCAACGACGCCCTCGTGCGGCTGTGGACCCTCAAGGAGGCCTACAGCAAGGCGATCGGCCAGGGCATGCAGTTCCGCTTCACGGAGTTCGGCTTCGGCCCGGACGGCCGGGCCGTGCGGGTCCAGCGGCCGGACGGGACCGCCGGGACCGGGGACGAGTGGATCTTCCGCACGTTCCAGGTCGCCGACGGCTACGTCGTCAGTGCCGCGGTGTACGACGCGGGCTTCGGCCGGCTCCAGGACGCCCATGTCACGACGATGCTCGACCAGGACTGCGTGGATGCCATCACCGAGGCGCTCGACGAGGCGTCCGGATCCTGAGCCGCGTCGCCGGGATCACGACATGGAGGCCGTCGGACCCCCGGAGAGCATTTCCTGCCGGGCGGCGTTGTAGCCCGCCTGGAAACGGCTCGTCGCCTCCAGTTCCTCGGTGATCTCGGCGATGTGGCGCCGGCAGGTGCGCACGGACATGCCGAGCCGGCGGGCGACCATCTCGTCCTTGTAGCCCTTGGTCATCAACCGGATGATCGACCACTTGAGCTCGTCGGAGGAGGCGGGGGAGCGTTGGGACTCGACGACGTACGGCGAGGCACCGTCCCACAGGTACTCGAAGACGGAGCACAGGAACGCCACGAGCGTGGGCTCGCGGACGATCGCCGCCCCGGGGATGCGCTCACCGGCGGAGCGTTCAGGCAGGAAGGCCACCTCCCGGTCGTAGATGATCAGACGGTCGATGACCTCGTCGGCGGTACGGATCTCCGCGCCCTGTTCGGTGACCTCGCGGACGTAGCTGCGCGTCGGCAGGTCGTTGCGCGCGGTGTGCTGGTAGATGGTCCGGATCGCGACGCCCCGCGAGAGGGTGGTCAGCGCCGACTCGCGGGCCGACGCGAGCGCGTACGCCGGGCGCGCGCCACCGGGCTGGACGGTCAGCAGCTCCGTCTTGCAGTTCTGTGTCAGGTGGTTCAGCATCGACTGGATCCGCGAGACGTCGGTGATGACGTCGAAGGCCTCCAGGCGATTGCGCACCCGGCGGCCCTCGAAGTACAGCGGCGTCAGGGACAGCAGCTTCGCCCGGACGTCGGTGACCGCCTGCTGGAGGTCACGTATGTGCCGCTCGGCGGGCGCCACCAGGGACGCGGCGGCCACGTCGGGGGTGACGGGGGTGAGCGCGCACGGGTCCCCCGGCATGGACTGCAGCAGACGGACCCCGGTCAGCACCTGCTCGACCCGGGCGATCTCCTGGGGGGTCAGCGACAGCTGCTCGGCGATCTGCTCGCGTAAGAAACGGCCGCACTCGACCGCGAGACCGTACGCCGCTGCACTGACGTCGTCCAGCTCGGCGAACCCGGAATCCGAGCTTTCCCCAGTAACCATCTCAGCCCCCGCTGGTTGGTGTATTAGCTGCCACGTAACTTTACGCCAACGTACCGCCCTTGGCGTGATTGATCGAGATCAAGCACTCTGTTCGCATCACCTGGAGCCGCCGAGTGGGAAGTATCGGACGGTACCGGTGAGTGGTTCTCGATCTTCGACTGGGGGAAGTCGTGCGGATAATTTCCGTTAAGGTATCTTCGATTTACTTGACTGCCGTGGTGAGTGTGGTATTGGCGATGGGGGTTCAGACTGTGTCGGGCCCGGTGGCTGCCAACGTGTCCGTTCAGTCCGTGACCGCCGCCGCCCACGAGGGGGAGGAGCCGATTCCGGCCGCCACCCCCGAGGACGACCAGTGGACGTGACCCGGCGCCGCTGACGAGCCCGGTTCAAAGAGCGCTCCCCGCACGGCAGATGCGGGGAGCGCTTCGTCGTACCGGAGCGCCCGCGGCGGCCGGCCGGGCGGCAGGCACCGCGATCGCGCTCAGCAGTACGCCGTTCTCCGCCGACCAGCGGCCACTGAACACGGTCGGCCCGGCCGGGGAGAGCATTTCGGGATCCGGCAGCAGCCGGGCACGGAAGGTCCGTTCGTTCGGATCGACGCTCACCAGGGCGTCGGTGAAGTCGAGCTCCTGGCCCGTGAGCGGGAACCACGTCTTGTAGACGGCCTCCTTGATGCTGAACAGCAGCCGGTCCCACGCCACATCGGGCGCCTCCTCCTCCAGCTCCCGCACGTGGCGGAGCTCCTGGGGCAGCGCTATCGAGTCGAGCACCCCCTCCGGCATCGGGGCGTTGGGCTCCGCGTCGACGCCGACCGAGGCGAACTCGGCGCTGTGCGCCAGAGCCACGCCCCGGAAGCCCGCGCAGTGGGTCATCGAGCCCACGACCGAAGGCGCCCACTGCGGGGCGCCCCGCCGGCCCGGCACCACGGGAGCCGGGGGCAGCCCCAGCGTTCCCATGGCGCGACGGGCGCACCACCGGACCGTGCCGAACTCCAGGCGCCGCTTGGGTACGGCGTTCCGGATCAGGAGCTCCTCCTCGGGGTAGAGGAAGACGTCGGCGGGATCGGTGGTGGCCTCGGCGGTCGCGACGTTCGTGGGCAGGAGCTTTGTGAGCACGGCATTCCCTCGGGTCGCTGGTTCGGTCCGACAGCTCCCACGCTCGCCCCACCGCCCCGCCGGGACCAGGAACGAAGGCCCAGGTCAGCCGGACCGGCACCCGAAGGACCCCGATTCCTCCCAGGGTGCTGCCATCCGCCGCCCCGCCGGCGCCGCCCCTGCCAGGGCCCCGGCGGCCGCCCCGCAGGCATTGCCATCCCCCTGCCATCCCATCGCCGTCCCATCGCCCTGTCATCGCCCTGTCATCGACCCGAACTCGGGTCGCAATCGGCAATTGAGGGGTGGGGAAGGGGTGTTCAACGGTGGCCGGGCCGTTCACACTCACGGAATGCCGCACGGAAACCTCATGGGTATCAGCGACCTCCATGTCGGATTCCCCGAGAACCGCCGGATCGTCCAGGAGCTCTATCCCGACAGCCCCGCCGACTGGCTCGTCGTGGCCGGTGACGTGAGCGAGTCGCTCGACGATCTCCGGTGGGTGCTCGACCTACTCACCCGGCGCTACGCCACGGTGGTGTGGGCGCCGGGAAACCACGAACTGTGGACCGTGCGTGACGATCCGCACCCACTGCGCGGAGAGGCCCGCTACCGAAGGCTCGTCGAGATCTGCCGCTCCTTCGGCGTGCACACCCCGGAAGACCCCTACCCCGTCTGGTCGGGGCCGGGGGGACCCCTCGTGGTGGCTCCCCTCTTCCTGCTGTACGACTACACCTTCCGCACGCCGACGGCCGCCACCAAGGAGCAGGCGCTGGAGCAGGCCTACGAGGCCGGGGTCGTGTGCAGCGACGAGTTCATGCTGCACCCCGACCCCTACGCCTCGCGCGAGGCCTGGTGCCGGGCCCGGGTCGCCGCCACCGAGGAGCGGCTCGCCGCCTGCGACCCCGACCTGCGCACGGTGCTCGTCAATCACTTCCCGCTGGTCCGCAACCCCACCGGCATCCTGCGCCACCCCGAGTTCGCCCAGTGGTGCGGCACCGAACTCACCGCCGACTGGCACCTGCGCTTCCGGGCCGCCGCCGTCGTCTACGGCCACCTGCACATCCCGCGCACCACCTGGTACGACGGCGTCCGCTTCGAGGAGGTCTCCGTGGGCTATCCCCGCGAGTGGCAGACCCCCGGCCACCCGCGCGATATCCCGCGCCGGATCTTTCCCGCCGGCCGTCGTGGCGATTGAACGGTGATTCATGCCTGGCAGCTTCCGGCCACCGTGGGGCGCTCCTGCACGAGAATTTCCCGCCTAGACTGATCCGGAATTCTCGCTGGATCGCCGCTCGAACACCCCTTTTCCTTATCCGCATTCCCTTCCTGAATGCATGGAATTCGGAACGGGGACACTGGGGGACTCTTATGGTGTTGTTCCGCCGTGCCGAGGAACATTCTCTGCCGACCGCACTGCTTGACAGCTGCTGCGCGGACGGGAATTCCGCGCTGGTGCTCGTCGAGGGCGCGGTCGGATGCGGGAAGAGCGAATTCCTGGAAACGGTCGCCGGGGAGGCCGAGACGCGGGGGGCCCTCGTCCTGCGCGCGGTCGGAACCCCGGACGAACGCAGTCACCCGCTCGGCGTCCTGGGCCAACTCGCCGCCGATGCCCCGGCGGGCGCGCTGCCCGCCGCGCCCGCCCCGGAGGCAGCCGAACGGGTCGCGGCCATGGGGGCCTTCGCCGCGGCCGTCGGGGAACTGAGTTCCTGCGCGCCGGTGGTGATCTGCGTCGACGACCTGCACCACGCCGACGAGCTCTCGGCCCGCTACCTGCTGCACCTCGCACGCGCGACCCGCCGCTCCAAGGTCCTGCTGGTCCTCGCCGGATCCCCGCACGAAAGCGGTGCGGACCCGCTGTTGCGCACCGAACTGCTGCGCCTGCCCCACTTCGTGCCGGTGCGCCTGGCACGGCTGGCCCCCGAGGCGATCCGCGCGATGCTTGCCGACCGCACCGGTACCGGTTCCGGCATCGGGACCGGCACTTTGACGGAGGCCGAGGGCGAGGCCGAGGCCCTGCGGCTGTACGAGGTCAGCGGGGGGAACCCGCTGCTGCTGCGGGCCCTGCTCCAGGACCCGCGGGCCCGGCCCGGCGAGGCCTACGCCCAGGCGGTCCTCGCCTGCCTGCACCGCTGCGGCCCCGCGACGGCCGAACTGGCCGCGGCGATCGCCGTACTGGACGACCTGGCGACGCCCGAGCTCCTCGTACGGCTGACCGGCGCCGCCGAAGCCGCCGCGGACCGGGCCCTCGCCGCGCTGGCCGCCGCCGGGCTGCTCGACCCCGCCGACCGGCCCGGGTACCGCCACCCGGCCGCGCGGGCCGCCGTACTCGAGCGGATCGACCCGGCCGCGAGATCGGCCCTGCACCAGGAGGCCGCCCTACTGGCCCGCGCGTCCGGGGCGCCCGACACCGCGGTCGCCGGACAGCTCCTCGCCGCACGGCACACCGGTGAGGAATGGGCCCTGCCCGTCCTGCGCTCCGCCGCCGAGCAACACCTCGCCCAGGGCGCCCCGGAACAGGCCGAGGCCCTCCTGCGGCTCGCCCACGAGGCGTGCCCGGACGACGCGCCGCGGGCCGAGGTGGGTATCCGGCTCGCCGCCGTCGCGGCGCGCACCGACCCGGCCGCCGCCGAGCAGTACCTCGCGGCCCCGCTGGCCGCCGCGGGCGCCGGCCGGCTCGGCCCGGCGGCCCTGCGCCCGCTGGCCCGGATGCTGGCCGCGCAGGGCCGTATCGACGAGTCGGTCGAGGTACTGGAGCGGCTCGCGGCCGGTGACGGGGCTCGAGGCGGCGGTCGCGGGCAGGACCCGCTGGACGGTCTATCGGCGTTCCCCCGGTGGGCGGCCTCCGCCCGCTCCGGCGCCCCGGCGGACGCCGTCGTGGCGCCGGCCGCCCGGCTGCCCAGGACCGCCGTCCACCCGGCGGCGCTGTGGACCCTCCCGGTGGAGCCGGAGGAGAGCACGGCCGCCCGGTCGGCCGAGCTGTTCCTCCGGGGCGCCACCCTCGCCGAGGGCACGGTGGAACCGGTGGCCCAGGCGCTGCGCACCCTGATGTACCTGGACGGCGCGGGCCGGGCGCTGCCCTGGTGCCAGGAGTTCGCCCACCGGGCGGCGGAGGGCGCAACCACCGGACGGCAGGCCGTGTTCGGCGCTCTGCTCGCCGAGGCGCGGCTGCGGCTCGGCGACCTGACCGGCGCGGCCGAGGCCGCCGAGGAGGTGCTGCGGGCGGCGCCGGCGCGCGGCGGCAGCGTCCTGCTGAGCGCGGTCGCGGGTATCCGGGTCCGTGCCCTGGTGGCCGCGGGCCGGCTGGAGGAGGCGGCGGCCGAACTGGTCCGGCCCGTCCCCGCGGGGCTGGCGGGCAGCGTCCACGGGCTGGGGCACCTGCGGGCCCGGGGCCACTACGCGCTGGCGACGAGCCGGTTCCACGCGGCCCTGGGCGACTTCCTTGACATCGGGCGCCACATGAAGCGCTGGGGCCTGGACCGACCGCGGGTCCTGCCCTGGCGCACGGACGCGGCCGAGGCGCTGGTGCGGCTCGGCGAGACGCACCAGGCGGAGCGCTTCCTGGCGGATCAACTCACCACGCACGACGCGGCCGACCCCTGGGTGCGGGGCATGTCGCTGCGGCTGCGGGCCTCGCTGCGCGAGCCGAAGGAGCGGCAGGCGATGCTGGCCAGGGCCGTGGACGAACTGCAGCGCTCGGGGGACCGGTATGAACTGGCCCGCGCCATGGGCGACTTCGGGCAGGTGCTGCGCGAGGTGGGCGAGCCCGTACGGGCGGCCATGGTCGAGCGCCGGGCCTGGCACCTGGGCCGGGAGTGCGGGGCGCATGCGCTGTGCGAGCGGATCCTGCCCGGCCGCACCGGCGAGGGCACGGCGGTCGACGCGGCCGAAGCGCCGGACGCCGGGCTGGTGGCGAGCCTGAGCGAGTCGGAGCGGCGGGTGGCGCTCCTCGCGGTGCACGGCCGCACCAACCGTGAGATCGCCAAGAAGCTCTACATCACCGTGAGTACGGTGGAGCAGCACCTGACACGTGTCTACCGCAAGCTGAACATCCCCGGCCGCTCGGCGCTCCCGGTCGACCTGCACCCGGGGGTGCCCGAGCCCGCCTGAGGCGCGGCGGCTATGGCAAGGTCATGGCAAGCCGGGCCCGCCGTGCGTCCGGCTGGCAGACATCTGGTGCTCCGGGGCACGGCTTTCCGCCGGATTCGGCCTCCGAACGCCATCCGGGTGGCTTCCGCGGGCCGCGTCCGGGAAAGTCGGTCATGAGGATGTAGCCCGCAGGGAGGGCACCATGACCACACCGACACACGACCAGCCGTGGCGGACCGCGACGCCCGGACAGGCTCGCGACGCCATGCTCGACCGGGTCGAGGAACGACTCGCCGGGCTGTTCGCGCAGGAGCACCGCAACCGGCGTACGTCCGACCCGCGCAGCGCCGTCCTGGTGATGGGTCTGGCCGAGCTCGTCCAGGCCGGCGGCGAACGGGCCCGCCCGGCGATCTGCGTCACCGGGTACCTGGCCGCCGGCGGCGACCCGGCCGACGAGGACGCCGTGGCCGCGGCCGCCGCGCTCGAACTCCTGGACACCTGCCTGGTGATCCGCGCGGACGTACGGGACAACGCGCCGCTGCGCCGGGGCATCCCGACCCTCCACATCAGCCACGCCGCCGAGCACGAGCGGGGCGGCTGGCGGGGCGAACCGCGCCGGTTCGGGGAGGGCACCGCCGTACTCGCGGGAGATCTCGCCCTCGCGTACGGGGACCGGCTGGCCGTCCGACTGCCGCACATCGCCCGGCAGTTGTGGGACGACCTGCGCGTGGAGCGGGCGATCGGCTCGCACATGGAGGCCGCCGCCGCCACCGAGTACCTCGACGACGCCTGGCCGGGGCAGTGCCTGGAGGGGTGCGGCAGCGGCTGCGGCGCGGGCTGGTACGGGCTGCGCCACTCGCTGCTGATCGGCGCCGCGCTCGCGGGGCGCGAGGACCTGGGCGAGGCCTACGAGGAGTACGCCCGGGCCGTGCACGCCGCCTGGCGGGTCCGCGGCTTCCTCAGCGGCGGCCCGGGCTTCGACGGCGACGCCCAGTTCCTGCGCGACGTGTTCTTCGACGGGCAGGCGCGCGAGCGCGCCGAGGAGACGATCGCGAAGCTCGTGGTCCGCGCCGACGAGGCCGTCGCGGCGGCTCCCCTCACCCCCGGCTGGCGCACCGAACTCGGCGCGCTCGCCCGCGAGATCGCCGGTTAGGCCCGCGCGGGGGGCTCCGAAGTCCTGTCAGCCCGGACAAACGGCGCCGCCGCTCACTCCGGGGCGGGCCTCGGAGCCCCGGGGCGCAGGCGGGCCAGCCAGCCGCGCAGGGCGTCGCGGCGGACCCGGCCCCCGTCGTCGCGCGGCAGCGCTCCCACGATCTCCAGCCGCGTCGGCAGGAAGGCCTCCGCGATCCCGAGCGAGCTCAGGTGTTCGCGCAGCTCGGCCGGCCCCGGCGGTCGGTCCTGGGCGGTCGGGACCACGACGGCGCAGGGCAGTTCCCCGTGCTCGGGGTCCGTGTAGGCGACGACCGCGGCCTCCCGCACCCGGGGGTGGCTCAGCAGCTGCTCCTCCACCTCGGCCACGGGCACCATGAAGATGGCGCCGGTGCGGGTCCCGGCCCTGGCCAGGACCCGGATCCCGCCGTGCAGGTCGGCCGCCGCCACATCACCCGTGTCGAGCCAGCCCTCCCCGTGCTCCCAGGTGGCCACCGGAGCCGGAGCGCCGTGCTGCCAGGTGGCCAGGCAGACGGACGGGCCGCGCACCGTGAGCGCCGAGGTGGCGTTCGCGGCCGACACCTCCAGCCCGTGCAGCGGGCGGACGCCGTCACCGCCCCGCGGGGTGTCCCCGGAGAGCGCGCCCATGCCCACCTCGGGCGCCCCCCAGACGCAGAGCACGGGGACGCCGAACACCTCCCGGAGCTCGGCGGCCAGCGGCGCGGGAGTGCTGGTACGCCCCCCCGACAGCACCAGCCGCAGCCGCTCCGCGTTCCGGGGGCGCCGGCGCTGCGCCGCGACGAGCTCGGCGAGGTAGGCGGGCTCCGCGTACACCTGGTCGACCCCGGTCTCGGCGATCAGGTCCAGGCACCGGCCCGGATCCCACACGTCCTGGTGCACCCCGGTGCCGCCGACGGCCAGCGGCCAGCACACGGTGTAGATCAGCGAGGCCAGCGAGGTGAGCGGCAGGGTGCTGAGGAAGACCTCGCCCTCCCGCCGCCCCGGGCCGTCCGGCGCGTGCTGGGTGGAGACATTGGCGTACAGCGTGTTGGGAGAGTGCAGCACCGAGGTGTAGGCGTCCCGCAGCCCCATGACGCTGATCAGCAGGGCGGGCCGGTCGGCCCGCCCGCCGCGCGGCCTGCTGATCAGGCCCGCCTCCGTGCGCTCGTGTGCGGTGTGCTGGAAGTGGGCGGCGAAGTCCACCGCTCCGGTCGCCCCGGCGTCCCCGAGGACGATCCGGTGGCGCAGCCACGGCAGCCGCCCGGCGAGTTCCGCGAGGGCCTCGGCGTGGGCGAAGCCCTCCCAGACGTCGGGCACCACGCAGATCCGGGCCCGGGTGCCCTCCAGAATCCGGTGCAGCCCGTGGGACCGTACGGTCGGCAGCACCGGTACCGCGACCGCGCCGACCCGCAGGCACGCGAGGGTGAGCGCCGCGGTCTCCCACCAGTTCGGCAGCTGGTAGGCGACCGGATCGCCCGGCGCGACCCCGAGCGACTGCAGGGCGCCCGCGAACCGGTCGACGTACGTGGCGAGCTGGGCGTAGCTGACCGTGATCCGGCGGTGGCCGGCGGGCCGGTGGGCCCGCTCCGCGACGATGGCGGGGCGCTCGGGCGCGCGGGCGGCCGTACGGTACAGGTCGTCGAGGAAGGTCTCCGGCCGCCACCAGCCGGCGGCCCGGAACCGGTCCGCGACCTCGGGCGGCGGCGTCAGGTCCAGAGGGCGGTACGGGGTGCGGCCGGAGCGGCCCGCCGCTGCGCGCGGGGCGGCGTCCGTCAGGCCCATCGGCCGACCGCCCCGGCGACCTGCACGCGCGAGCTGCACCCGAGGCGGCGCATCACCTGGCGCACGTGGTTGACCACGGTCCACTCGGATATATCCAGCTTGGCCGCAATCTGACGGTTCGTCATTCCTTCCGAAACCAGCAGGGCCACCTGGACCTGCCGCGGAGTGAGCGACCGGTCCTCGGGAGACGGCGCGCTGGACGGGCGGCGTGAGGGAGCCGGCGCCGAGAGGGCCTCCGCCACCGCCTCGGGCACCGCCATCCGTACGCCCTCCGCCCAGGCCACCGCGAAGTCGGTCCAGTCCAAGCGGGCGCCGAGCTCCGTACGGGCCCGCTCGGCCGCCGAGCGCCACTCGTCCGGCACCAGGGCGCCCGTCTCGGCGCGCAGGGTGTCGGCCGCCGCCAGCAGCCGCACGGTGCGCGGCCGCTGCGCGGGCGCGGTACGCATCAGCAGCAGCGAGAACTCCTCCAGCAGGCCGGGCAGTTCGGCCCGCTCACCGATGCCCCCGTACAGCCGCAGGCTCTCCCGCAGCGCCCGGTCCGCCCGGTCCGGTTCGTCCCCCTCCAGGGCGAGCGCCGCCACCGTCCGCAGGGCGCCCGCGAGGCCCCGGCCGTCGCCGATCCGCCGGAACGCCTCCACGGCCCGCTCCAGCGTCTCCTGCGCCTTGCGCCGGTCGCCGTCGGCGCGCAGCACGGCGGCGAGGGAGGCCGCCGCCGAGGCCGCGCCCCCGGTGACGCCCATCGACTCCAGCGCGCTGAGCGCGGTCACCAGGACGGCCCGCGCACCCGCCGGATCACCGGACTCCAGCAGGGCCGCCCCGAGCCGGGCGGAGGCCAGCGCGTTCTGCCGCCGGTCACCGACGTTCTTGCCCAGGGCCAGCGCGCGGCGGTGGCGGCGTACCGCCTCCAGCGGATCGCCCAGGGCCAGCGCGAAGACACCGGACAGATCGGCGAGCCGGGCCCGTACGGCCTCCGGCAGCGCCGGACCGTCCGACTCGGCGGTGTGGTCGCACCACTCCAGGCCCTCCCGGAGCCGCCCCTGCGTCAGCCACGGCAGCCGGCAGCCCAGCACCACGGAAGCGGCCGCCTCACCGTCGCCCCGCTCGCGCAGCCGCCGCAGGGCGGCGATCACGTTCGCGCCCTCGGCCGCCAGCTCCCGCAGCACACGGGCCTGTTCGGTGCCCCGCAGGCCCGGCTGCGCGCCGCTCACCAGCGACCGGTAGCGCTCCGCGTGCGCGTCCAGCGCCGCGGCCTCGGCGCCCGAGCCGGCCAGCTCCGCGCGCGCGTAGGACCGTACGGGCTCGGGCACGGCGAGGCGCAGCTCACCCTGCTCCTCACCCACCACGGCCAGCAGCCCGCGGTCCAGCAGCGTTTCGAGGGCGGCCTCGGCCGACAGGCCCGCCGCCCACAGGCCGAAGCCGGGCTCGTACACCGAGAGCCGCCCCAACAGGGCGCGGTCCGCGTCGTCCAGGCCGCGGCAGCTCCACTCGGCGAGCGCGGCCAGCGAGCGGTGGCGCGCGGGCGCGTTCGCCGGTCCGCCCGACAACATGGTCGTACGGCCGCGCAGCCGGCCGGCCAGCAGGTGCGGCGGGAAGAGCCGCAGCCGGCGTGCGGCGAGTTCGAGGGCCAGCGGCAGACCGCCCAGGAGTCGGCAGATCTCGGCGACGGCGGCTGCGTTCTCCAGGGTGAGGGCGAAGGCGGGGTCGGCCTCCCGGGCCCGGCGCACGAACAGCGCGACCGAGGCCACCTCCCGCAGCGCGTGCGGATCGGCGGCGGCCGAGGCCGGGCCCCGCCGCGGCCCGGGCACCGGCAGCGGGGCCAGGGGCAGCAGCAGCTCCCCGTACACCCCGAGCGGCTCCACGGAAGTCGCCAGGACGACCATCCGCGGGTCGGTGGTGAGCGACTGAAGGGCCTCGGCCGCGGCCGGGCGCGCCTCGTGGTCACAGTCGTCGAGCAGCAGCAGGACCCGGCCGGAGGCCTCCGGCATCTCGGCCGCCGGGGCCGGCTCGCCGGGGACGGGCCAGTCGCCGGGCGCCGCCGCGTCGAGCGCCGCCACCCGGGCGAACTCCCCGCCGATCTCCCGTACGGCCTCCGCGGCCAGCCGGCTCTTGCCCACTCCGGCCCGCCCTGTCACCGTCACCAGGCGCACCAGCGGGTCCCGCAGCCGCTCACGCAGCAGGGCGGTTTCGAGCTCCCGGCCGACGAGCTCGGCGGCCGGGGAGAGGGACTGCGGCATGGTGTTCCCTCCGTAGGGGGATCGCGGGGACTGTCTCTCGGTCATGTGGGCACACCGGCCGGTTGGATCCGCCAGAGACCCGGGCGGATCTCCACGGCACGCGACACGGAGCCGGAGCCGGGGCCCGAGCCGACGGCCGAGCCGGATTCAGCGGCCGAGCCGGATCCGGCGTCCGGCCGCGGGCCCAGCGCGCGCAGCGAGCGCAGCGCGTACACCTCCAGCCGCTGGTCGCGCAGGGCGCCCGCCAGCTCCAGGCACGCGCCGAACCAGACCCGGGCGGTCTCCGGCTCCTCCTGGGCCAGCGCCAGCAGCGCCCGCGCCCGGCTCGCCTCGAACCGGCCGCGCGCGCGGCCGGGCGCCGACAGTACGCCGAGGGCGTGCTCCAGCAGGGCGGCGGCCTCCACCGACTCCCCGGCGTCGAGCCGCAGTTCGGCCAGCCCCACCAGGGCGCGGGCCGCCTCCTCCTCGTCGCCGCTCTCCCGGGCCAGTGCCTGGGCGTCCGAGAACAGCTCGTGCGCCCGGGCCACCCGCCGGTACTGCCAAGCGAGTTCGCCGAGCGAGCGCAGCATCCGCGCCCGGGCCGACCGGTCGCCGCAGCGTTCGGCCGCGTCCAGGGCCAGCGCGTACACGCTCTCGCCGTCGTCCGGCACCCACCCGGCCAGGGCGTCCGTCAGCCGTACGGTCAGCGCCCACAGCCCGGCCCGGTGCGCGGCCCCGGCCAGCCGTACGAGCCCCCGCGCCCCGGAGTCCGACAGATGACCCGGCTCCGCCGCGGCCTCCGCGTACGCCCGGCACACGCGTTCCGTCGCCGCGCGCGCCGCCTCGGGCGGCTCCTCCGCGGCCAGCCGCTCCACCGCCAGCAGCCGCAGCAGCTCCGGAAGGTGCCAGCCGTCCCGGGCCACCGTCACCAGCCGCTCGTCGGCCAGGGCCTCCAGTGCCACCGACGCCCGCGGCTCGGACACGCCCAGCGAGGCCGCGGCCTGCCGGACACCGAACCGGCCGGGCGGCAGCACGGACAGCAGCCGGAACTCCCGCCGCCGGTCCTCGGCGCAGGCCGCGTACGCCTCGACGAGGCGCGCGCGGACGTCCACGTCGCCGGTGCGCAGTGCGTCGAGGCGCGTCGGCTCGTCCCGCAGCCGTTCCGCCAGCGTGGCGGCCGTCCAGTGCGGCCGGGCCGCGAGCTGGGCCGCGGCGGCCCGCACGGCGAGCGGCAGCCGGCCGCACAGTTCGACGATGTCGGCGACCGTGTCGGGGTCGGTCCCGGCGCCGGGGTCGAGGACGGCAGTCCCGCCCCGGGGCCCGCCGAGGGCTGCGGCGCGCCCGCCGAACAGCCCGACGAGCCGCCGCGACTCCTCAAGGCGCCACGGCCCGAGCAGCATCGACCGCAGCCCGGGGAGCCCGGCGGGTACGCGGCGCGCGACGAGCAGCAGCACGGCGCCCCGTACGGCCGGCAGCAGCGGCCGCACCTGGGTCTCGGAGCTCACCCCGTCCAGGACCAGCAGCACCCGGGGGGCCGCCGCAGGGCCGTCCGCGGAGCCGGGGGGACCACCGCAGGCGCGCGCCAGCAGCTCGAGGGTCCGCGCCGCGGTGGCCGGCGGGCCGGCGCCGTCGCCCCGCAGGTCGACGTAGAGCCTCCCGTCGGGGAAGGCGTCCGCGACCCGGTGCGCTGCCTCGACCGCGAGCGCCGTCCGGCCGCTGCCCGGCAGGCCGGTCACGGCCACGCAGCCGCCCGCCCGGGCGCTGCGCAACATCCGCTCCAGTTCGGTGAGTTCCTCCGAGCGGCCCGTGAAGCACGGGTCGGGGGCGGGTAGCGCGCCGGCCGCGGGGGACCAGGACTCGGCGGCGACGAGCGCGGCCGTCCCACCGGCCTGGACCGGACGCGGGTCCGGGTCCGGGCTCGCGTCGGCGGTGCTCCTGGACCTCGCGGCCGGAGCAGCCGTGCGCGACAGGGCCGGATCGCCCTCCAGGATGCGCCGCTGGAGGCGGCTCGACGCGGGCCCCGGCTCGATCCCGAGCTCCTCGACGAGCGTCTCCCGCAGCAGCGCGAACACCCGGAGGGCCTCGGCCTGCCGACCGCACCGGTACAGCGCCACCATGAGATGGGTGTGGAACTCCTCGTGCATCCGGTGCTCGGCGACCAGCTCCTGGAGTTCGGCGACCAGCTCGCGGTGCAACCCGAGGTGCAGCTCGGCCCGGATGCGCTCGTCGAGCGCGCCGGTACGCGCTTCGGCCAGCCGAACGGCGGCGCCCTCCAGCACCGGACCGTGCGGGGTGTCCGACAGCACGGGCCCACGCCACAGCGCGAGCGCCCGCCGCTGGAGGTCGGCCGCGGCGGCGAAGTCCGCTTCCTGCAGGGCCTGGTGGCCGCGTCGGGACAGCTCCGCGAAGACGCCGCTGTCGAGCCCGTCCGCGTCCACCCGCAGCAGGTAGCCCGGGCGCCGGGTGACCAGCGCCTCCCGGCCGCGGCGCGGATCGGCGCTCTGGAGGGTCTTGCGCAGATGGGAGACGTACACCTGGAGCGTTGTCGTCGCGGTGCGCGGCGGAGCGTCCGGCCAGAGCTCGTCGATGAGGCTCTCCACCGACACGACCTCGTTCGCGCGGACCAGCAGCGTTCCGAGCACGACCCGCAGTTTCGCGGCCTGCGGGGCGTACGACGCGGCGTGGCCGGTGGGGCCGGTAGCGGCCGTGACCTCCAGCGGGCCCAGAATCCCGAAGCGCATGGCGGTCAGTAGTCCTGGACCACGGAGGTGCGGGCCTCGGCGACCGCGCGGCGGCGCTGCGTCAGGGTGAGCGTGACCGGCACGGTCGGCCGCCCCTCGTCGTCCCGCCCCAGCGGTCCGGCGACCGCCACGCAGCGCAGCGGAAGATCGCGCTCGGCCGGCCCGCGGAAGTGCACCTGGCAGGCCCCGAGCGTGCTCCGCGCCGGGTTGAGCCCGTGCGTGCGGCTTGAGGCGAGCAGCGAGGTCTGGCGGAGCGCCTCCAGCAGGTGCAGCCCGGAGAACTGCCCGTCCCCGCCCGTGAACACGGGGGAGACCCCGGTGGGGAGCAGCCAGGTGCTCAGCCGGCCGCGCGAGACATCGGTCGGTTCGCTGATGACGATGTTCTCGGGGGCGTAGCGGCCGGCCTCGGCGGAGTCGGCCGGACGCAGCGGACCGTCGGGCGCGTCGTCGATCTCGGGCGCGGCCTGCAGGGCCTTGCGGGAGTGCTCGACGTGCTTGCGGTACAGCTTCGGCATCAGGAAGACCAGACCGGCCGCGCCCGTCGCGCACGGGCGGCCGTCGATGGTCACCTGGAGGTGGAAGTCGAGCCCGCGCGGCACCTCCGCGACCACGTTCGCGGGGCGGGCCCTGATGTGGGTCGCCAGCGGTACGGGACGGGAGCCGCCGGCGTCGGTGCGCCAGGCGTTGAGGTCGGTGAAGTCGAGGGCGAACCGGTAGAAGAGGCCGGGCCGGTCGTCGGGCACGCCGAAGTAGCGGTGCCCGACGAACTCGCCGATCTCGCGGACCGTCTCGGTGGCGATCTGCAGGTCGTGGAAGTGGCCCGGGCCGTCGTTGAAGAGCGGGTGGGTGATGGGAGTCGCGCCGACGAGCGTGAAGTTCTCCTCCCCCAGGCTGGGGGCGTCGAGGGCGTAGTACGCCCGCGTGGGCGGACGGTGGATCAGGTGCTGGGTGCCCGCGGTCGCGTGTCCGTGGATGGTGGGGGTCGAGGTCGTGCCGTTGTCGACTGTCATCGGACTCCTTCGCGGGGTACCCCCCTGCGGCGCGGGGCAGGGACTGGCGGTTCGCCTCGGGGCGTGGCCCGCCGACGCACGACGGCCGTGCTCGGCAGGAGGAGATGCCGACTCCTCCTCCTGCACCGGAGATCCATGGTGGCCCGCCCGACCCCGACCAGCCATCCGGTACCGCTGTCATCAAGGTGCATGGCAACAACTCGTCCCACCCCGCCCTGCCCGACCGGCAGGGCGTGCGCCCGGGCGTCGCTCCGCCCTGCGGGGCCGTGCCGGATGCCTCGGGAACGTCCGGCAGGGTTCGGGGGCTTTAGTGGCGTCCATGCGGTGGGGCGGAGCGTGGGTGCCGAGGCCCCGCCCCACGGGACGCCCCCACCCTGCGGGCGGGGCTTCGAACCTCCCGATCCCCGCCCCGATGTTCGAAGCGCCCGCTCTCCCCGATCCCGGAAGGCAGCCCCCGATGGCCACCACAGGGCCCGCGCGCACGCGGGACTCCGCCCCCGCGCCGGCGGCGGCCGCGCCCCGGCTGTCGGCCCGGCTCCGGTTCGGCTATGCCTCGGGGTCGCTCGTCACCGGTACCTTCACCACCCTTCCCGGCCTGCTGCTGCTCCCGTACCTCACCGACACGCTCGGTACGGGCGCCGCGCTGGCGGGCGCGATCGTGTTCGTGCCCAAGGCCTGGGACGCCCTGCTCAACCCCCTGGTCGGCCGCGCCAGCGACCGCACCCGTACCCGCTGGGGCGCCCGCCGCCCGTACGTCCTGCTCGGTGGCCTCGCGATGGCCCTGGCCTTCGCGCTGACCTTCGCGGGCCCGCTGCCGGGCACCGCCGGCGCCTGGTTCACGGCGGCCGGATACCTGCTCACCGCCACCGCGTTCGCCTTCTTCCAGGTGCCCTACGTCGCCATGCCCGCGGAACTCGCCGACCGCGACGAGGACCGCATGCGCCTGGTCGGCGGGCGGGTCGCGGTCATCGGCGTAGCCGCCCTGGTCACCGGCGCCGCCGCGCCCGCCCTCGTCGACGCCGGGGGCGGCGGCCTCGCCGGGCACCGCTGGGTGGGGGTGTTCGGCGCGGTGGTGATCGCCCTCGGCGCGCTCTGGGTCTTCGCCGGCACCGCCCCGACCCGCCGGGGCGCCCCGCCCCCCCGGAGCGCCGGCACCGCCGAACCCCCCGGAACCGCCGGAGGCACCCGCCCCGGCCGCGTCCTGGAGAGCGAGCCCGGCCTGCGCCGCCAGTTCGCGGCCGCCCGCGGCAACGCCTCCTTCATGGCACTGCTGCGCTGCGTGGTCGTCCAGTCCGTCGCCACCGGTGTGCTCCTCGCGGGCGCCCCCTACTTCGCCGACCACGTCCTCGGGGACTCCGCCGGGGTCGGCGCCCTGGTGGTCGCCTTCGTCGCCCCCAACCTCCTCACGGTCCCGCTCTGGTCCCGGCTGCGCGGCCGCCGCGGCTACGCTCCGGCGTCCGCGCTGTTCGCCACCGGCTGCCTGCTCCTGCTCGCGGCGCCCCTGCTGCCCCAGGCGGCGGTACTGCTGGTCATGGCGCTCGCGGGCACCGGCCATGCGGGCCAACTGCTCTTCCTTTACGCGATGCTGCCGGACTGCATCGCACGCGACACCGCCCGCAGCGACCACCGCCGGGCGGGCCTCCTGTCCGGCCTGTTCACCACCGGGGAGGGCCTGGGCGTCGCCCTCGGACCCTTCCTCTACGGGGTCGTGCTCCAGCTCTGCGGCTACGTCTCCTCCGGAACGGGCCGCGCCGCGGAGCAGACGGAGACCGCCCGGCTCGGCATGCTCGCCGGCTTCGCCCTCCTCCCTGCCCTCGCCACCGCGGTCGCCGTCGTCCTGCTGCGCGGCTACGACCGCCCGGACCGTAGGAAGGGCCCCGGCCGCCGCCCCTACTGACCCCTCATCCGCCGCCGCCCGGGCGACACGGGTATGCGCGGCGCCGCGCCCCCCGCGATGATGAGGACGGGACGATCATGAATCGCGGGCATCGGGGGATGGCGTGACGTACACACAGGGGTGGGACGCGGCCCAGGTCGGCTTCGGTCCGGGGGTGCGGACCCTGATCGAGCAGGAGCTCGTAGCGGACCGCGGTGTCGTCGTGCGGACCGGGACCTACGTGGTCGACCCGCCCTTCTTCGGCAACGGCGACATCGGGCGGGTCGCCGTCTGCGGCGCCGTCAACGAACTGGCCGTCACCGGCGCCGAACCCCGGCACGTCGCCCTCGGCATCGTGCTGGAGGCCGGGCTCGCGCTGGACCTGGTCCGCAGGCTCACCGCCTCCGTGCGCACCGCCGCCGCCGAGGCGGGGGTCGCGATCGCCGCGGTCGACACACAGGTGGTCCGGACGGGCGAGGCCGACCGGGTCTTCGTCACCGCGACCGCCTTCGGGGTGCTCGGCGGCGGCGCGCTCCTGGAACCGCACACCGTCCGGCCCGGTGACCGCATCGTGGTGACCGGGCCGCTGGGCAGCCACGCCGCCCACCTCGTCTCGCTGCGCGACGGCCTCGGGTACGAGCACCACGTGCCCAGCGACTGCGCCCCCCTGGCGGGTCTGATGCGGACGGTGAGCGCCGATATCCGCCATGCCCGGACCGTGGTCGCGGGCGGCCTGGCCGAGGTACTGCGCCAGTGCGCCGCGGACCGCGGCCTGACCCTGCGCGTGGACGAGGCGGCCCTGCCCGTGCGGTACGAGGCCCGAGTGGCCCTCGGCGCCCGGGGGCTGTCCCCTCTGGACGCGGCCTGCGCCGGCTGCCTGTGCCTGTTCGTCCCGCCGGAGCACACCAACCGGGTGCTGGCGGCGCTGCGCGCCCACCCGCACGGCCGTCGGGCCGCCGTCGTCGGCGAGGTCACCGCCGACCCCATGGGCGACGTGGAATACCTGGCCCCCGACGGGCATCTCCGCACGCACACCATCCCGTTCGGTTCCGTTCCCGAACGCCTGCTGTGAGCGGTCGGCCCCGCAGCGGGGTCAAGTGCGTTGCGTGAACAGTCGGTTGATCTGCGTATGAGGTGGGCCATCGGCGCATATGCTCGCTTCGTACAGCCGCACTGCGTACATCCGTACGTCGCGCACCTGTGCTTCCGTATGCCTCGCAGCCGATAGGGGACCGCGCCGTGAGTGTCCGTATCCAACCCTCCTCCCAGGTCGACGAGAGCGCCGAACTCGGCGAGGGGACCACGATCTGGGATCTGGCGCAGATCCGCGAGGAGGCCCGGCTCGGCCGCGGCTGCATCGTGGGGCGCGGGGCGTACGTCGGGCCGGGGGTGCGGATCGGCGACCACGTGAAGCTGCAGAACTACGCGCTCGTCTACGAGCCCGCGGAACTGGGCGACGGGGTGTTCATCGGCCCCGCGGCGGTCCTCACCAACGACTTCTACCCGCGTGCCGTCGATCCCGACGGCACGATCAAGCGCGACGGCGACTGGGAGGCCGCCGGGGTCGTGGTCGCCGAGGGGGCTTCGCTGGGGGCCCGTTCGGTCTGCGTGGCCGGGGTGCGCATCGGGCGCTGGGCGCTGGTCGCGGCCGGCGCCGTGGTGTCCAGGGACGTGCCGGACTTCGCGCTCGTCGCGGGCGTACCGGCCCGGCGGATCGGCTGGGTGGGCCGGGCCGGGGTACGGCTGGTGGAGCGCGAGGGCGAGCCGGGCACCTGGGAGTGTCCGCGCACCGGTGCGCTGCACGAAGAGAAGGACGGGACGCTCACCGAGCGAACCTGACGGAATGTCGGCAATTTAGGGCACCGGCATTTCCTCAAAACCACAATCAACGAACATCCGCGGGCATAACGTGTCCCTGCACACGGGATCTGAGCAGGCAACAGGCCATGTTCAGTGGGGGGTTGTGTACGACGAGGGCACCGAGGGCAGTGCCGTGTCCGGCGTGGGTCCACCACGTCCGCTGACACTGCCGATCACGCGTGTCCCGGTCCGAGGCATCGCTGGGGGGATCCAGACGCCGGCCTTCGGACGGTTCGTGCCTTCGGCGTGACATCGCCGCGGGCACGGACGCCGTCATGCGCAGTCCCCCTCCACGGAGCGACGACCGCCAGGTCCGTCCGAGGAGAACGATCAGAGGGGGTAGGTGTGTTGGAGCCGTACAGCTCGGACATACGGGGTGCGGGGAGCACCAGGGGATTCGGGGTGGGGACCCGATGAACACCACACGATTAGCAGCACTTGCTCACGAGGATCCGTCGCTGCACGCCCTCGCCGAGCGGCTGCTCGCGCTGGCCGAGGCGGGGCTTCCCGCGATGTACCTGCCGGAGGCCGAGAACTTCGTGTTCACCAGGGCGGGAGTCATCTCGCCCGACGGCGCACGCGGCATGGAGCAGCGCGGAACGAGCACCCGGTACGCGGCCATCACCGCACTGGGCGCCCGCTTCCTGCCCGAGGACCGCCAGCGCGCGCTCTTCGGCGGGCGCTCCGCCGCGGAGTTCACGGGCGTGCTCGTGGAGCGGCTGCCGGGGGTGGTCAACCTCGGCGACGCGGCGCTCATCGCCTGGGCCGCCGCGGAGAGCGGCCATCCCAAACTGGCCGACGCACTGGACCGGGTGGCCGCGCTGGACGTGCCCGGCCGGCCGCAGTACACGGTCGAGGCGGCCTGGGTGCTCTCCGCCCTCGCCGCCGCGCGCGCCGCGGTGGACGTGGAGGACCGCCTCGCGGCGGCCCGCGGGCGGCTGCTCGCGGCGCGGATCGGCGACAGCCCGATCTTCCCGCACGCCACTGCACCCGGACTGGTCCCCGGCTACCGGTCCCACGTGGCCTGTTTCGCCGACCAGACCTACCCGCTGCAGGCGCTGGCCCGGGCGCACGCGAGCGGCGACGACCCGGAGGCCCTCGCGGCCGCCGACGCCTGCGCCGCCCGCATCTGCGCGCTGCAGGGCGACGGAGGACAGTGGTGGTGGCACTACGACGCCCGTGAGGGCGGCGTGGTGGAGGGTTACCCGGTCTACAGCGTGCACCAGCACGCGATGGCGCCCACCGCCCTCTTCGACCTGGCCGAGGCCGGGGGGACGGACTTCGGCGCGGCGATCCGGCGCGGACTGCGCTGGATGACCGACGTGCCCGAGCTCGCCGATCCCACCGGGAACCGGCGCGAGCCGATGATCCGCGAGGACTTCGGCGTCACCTGGCGCAAGGTCTACCGCGGCGACCCGAAGAAGGCCGTCCGGGCCGCCCGCGGGCTCACCACCCGGGTGGCACCGCACGCCCGGCTCGCACCGCTCGACCGGATCTTCCGGCCGGACGCGGTGGACCGCGAGTGCCGTCCGTACGAGTTCGGCTGGATGCTCTTCGCCTGGCTCGGAGGCCCCCGCAGATGACTCGACGACAGTCCCTGTTCGGGATCCCGCTCGACCCGCTGACCATGGACGAGACCGTGCAGCGCTGCCTCGACGCGGTACGGCGCGGCGAGCAGATCGAGATCGGCATGGTGAATGCGGCCAAGCTGGTCAACATGCGGCGCGACCCCCTCCTCGCCGAGGCGGTCGCCGGCTGCGACCTGGTCCTGGCCGACGGCCAGGCCGTGGTCTGGGCCGGCCGCGTACTGGGCGTCAAACTGCCCGAACGGGTCGCCGGCATCGACCTGTTCATGCGGCTGCTGGCCGCCGCGGAGGTGGCGGACATCCCCGTCTACCTGCTCGGCGCCCAGGAGGAGGTCCTGGAGATGATGCTCGGGCAGATCTCCGAGCGCTTCCCGAAACTGCGGGTCGCCGGCAGCCGCAACGGCTACTTCGGCGACGGCGACCAGGAATCGGTCGCCGACGAGATCGCCGACAGCGAGGCGCGGCTGCTGTTCCTCGGCATGACCTCGCCCAAGAAGGAGATCTTCACCGCCGGCTACGGCAAGCGCACCGGTGCCCACGTGGTCCACGGCGTCGGCGGCTCCTTCGACATCCTCGCCGGCATCACCAAGCGGGCCCCCCTGGCCTGGCAGCGGATGGGACTCGAGTGGTTCTACCGCACCCTCCAGGAGCCGCGCCGTCTCGGCAAGCGCTACCTCACCACCAATGCCGCCTTCCTCGTCATGACGGTCCGGGAACTCATCCACCGCACACCGTCCACCCCTTCCGCGAACAGGAGTTACTGATGCGCGTCGTCGTCGTGGGACAGGGATACGTCGGACTGCCGCTGGCCATCCGGGCCGCCGAGGTCGGGCACCAGGTGATCGGTTACGACGTGGACACCCGGCGGGTCAAGAGCCTCGCCGCCGGTGAGTCGTACGTGGAGGACGTCTCCTGCGAACGGCTGGCCCGCGCGCTGGCGCGCGGCACCTACCGCCCCACCGAACTGGCCCGGGACTGCGGCGGTTTCGACGTCGCCGTCGTCACCGTCCCGACACCCTTACAGGACGGAGCCCCCGACCTGCGCTACATCGAGGAGTCGGCGCACACCCTGGCCCGCTTCCTGCGCCCGGGTGCCACCGTCATCCTGGAGTCCACCACCTACCCGGGCACCACCGAGGAGCTGTTCGCGCCGATCCTGGAGGACGGCTCCGGCCTCACCGCGGGCGCCGACTTCCACCTCGGCTACAGCCCCGAGCGCATCGACCCGGGCAACACCGTCTGGGGCTTCCAGCAGACCCCCAAGGTGGTGTCCGGAGTCGACGCCCGGTCCCTGAAGGCCGTCGAGACCTTCTACGGGGACCTCGTCGACACCACCGTGCCGGTCCGCTCCCCCAAGGAGGCCGAGCTGGCCAAGCTGCTGGAGAACACCTTCCGGCACGTGAACATCGCCCTCGTCAACGAGATCGCCATGTTCGCCCGGCACCTGGACATCGACGTCTGGCAGGCCATCGAGGCGGCCTCCAGCAAGCCCTTCGGCTTCATGAAGTTCACCCCCGGACCGGGAGTCGGCGGCCACTGCCTGCCGATCGACCCCTCGTACCTCAACTGGCGGGTGCAGCGCGAGCTCGGCCAGAACTTCCGCTTCGTCGAACTCGCCAACGACATCAACAACCACATGCCCGAGTACGTGACGCGCCGCGTGATCGACGCGCTCAATGCCAAGCGCCGCTCGGTCAACGGCTCCAAGATCCTGCTGCTGGGCCTCGCCTACAAGAAGAACACCGGCGACGCCCGCGAGTCGCCCGCCGTCCGCATCGCCCAGCTCCTCCTCGACATGGGGGCCAAGGTCCGCGCGGCCGACCCCCACGTGGTGGAGAGCGTCAAGGTCGACGCCCGCCTCGTGCGGGTGGAGCCGACCCGCAAGGAACTGGCGGCCGCCGACGTGGTGGTCCTGCTCACCGACCACGACTCCTTCGACTACCAGATGGTCACCGAGCACGCCTCCTTCGTCCTCGACTGCCGCAACCGGGTCTCCGGACCCACCGTGGAGGTGCTCTGACCCCGTGACCAGAATCGTCTGCGTGGCCGGAGCCCGGCCCAACTACATGAAGATCAAACCGGTGATGGACGCACTGGAGCGCCGCGGCGTCGAAGTGGTCCTCGTCCACACCGGACAGCACTACGACGATTCCATGAACGACGTCTTCTTCCGCGACCTCGGCATCCGGCCGCCCGACCGCTACCTGGGCGCCGGATCCGGCAGCCACGCCCAGCAGACCGGGCGGGTGATGGCCGCCTTCGAGCCGCTGCTCGACGAACTGGCCCCGGACGCCGTCGTGGTGGTCGGCGACATCAACTCCACGCTCGCCTGCGCCCTGGTCACCGCGAAGGCCGGTCCGCTGCTGGCACACGTGGAGGCCGGTCTGCGCAGCCGTGACTGGAGCATGCCCGAGGAGGTCAACCGGGTCGCCACCGACCGGCTGAGCGACTACCTCCTGGCGCCCTCGCCCGACGCCGCCGTGAACCTGCGGGCGGAGGGCTACCGGGAGGACCAGATCCACGTCGTCGGCAACGTCATGATCGACACCCTCCTCGCCAACCTGGACCGGGCCAGGCAGTCGGACATCCTGGACCGGTACGGGCTGACCCGCGGCGGATACGGCCTGGTCACCCTGCACCGGCCGGCCAATGTGGACGACCCCGGGGCGCTGCGCGGCCTGCTGAAGGCCCTGGGCGAGATCGCCGACCGCTGCCCGCTGCTGCTGCCCGTGCACCCGCGGGCCGCAGAGCGGCTGGCCGAGCTGGGCGTGCCCGGCGGCATCCGGCTCGTACCGGCCGCCGGGTACCTCGACTTCATCGCCCTGCAGGACTCCGCCCGCGTGGTGCTCACCGACTCCGGGGGCATCCAGGAGGAGACCACCGCCCTGGGGGTGCCCTGCGTGACCCTGCGGGAGAACACCGAGCGCCCCATCACCGTCGAGGAGGGCACGAACGTGCTGGCGGGCACGGACCCGGAGCGCATCACGACCACCGTGCACCGGGTCCTCGACGATCCGCCCGCGCCGCGCTGCCCCGAACTCTGGGACGGCCGGGCGAGCGAGCGCATCGCCGCGGTCCTGCTCGACGGGCCGCCCGCGCACACCCGGCCGCGCCCGACCGACCTCGTGTCGCGCGGGCCGGCCACCGATCGACAGCACGTGCTGTAAACGCAATTCGAAGGGGAAGACCATGGATCTCGCGGAGATCTGGCGGGTCATGCGCAGGCGCTGGTACGTGCTGCTGCCGGGACTGCTGATCACGGCGGCGCTCACCGCCGCCGTGTACCTGCTGGTCCCGGTGGAGTACCGGTCGCAGAGCACGGTGACCCTGCTGAACTCGAAGAAGGCCACGGTGGCCTTCGACGGCAACCCCTTCCTGAGCACCCAGGCCTCGCTCACCGGAATGGCCGACGGCCTGGCCCGCAACCTCAACTCCGATGACGCCAAGGCCGACCTCACGTCCCTGGGCGTCACCGGAGTGCACGAGGCGAAGATCGCCGACAACGCGCTGGGCCCCTACATGTGGCTCAGCGTGGTCGGGACCGACCCGGACGCGGTGCTGAAGTCGGACGAGATCCTCACCAAGTACGCGGAGAAGCGGCTGCTGGACTTCCAGAACCAGCAGTCGGTGACCCCCGACGCCATGATCCGGATGGCCACGATCGTGCCTCCCCAGAAGCCCGAGGCACAGACCAAGGCCAGGCTCCAGTTCCTGTTCATGGCGGGCGCGCTGGGCTTCGTACTCAGCCTGGTGGCCACCTTCTTCGTGGAGGCCCGGGGGCGCCGGGCGGCGTCGTCCGGCCGGCACCGGCCGGCCCCGGGGGAGGGCGGCGAACCGGTCGCCGCCGACGCCGGTGACCCGACCGCCACCCTGCGCATGACCGTCGCCCATCCGGCCGGTTCCGGCGCGGCCGGCTCCCGTACGGCGGGATCGCCGTGACCGGCCCCGCGGCGGACACCGAGGCCACCACCGCGGCGGCGCCCTCGCTGGGACGCAAGGTCGGCTCCGCCGCCAAGTGGAGCCTGATCAACACCGTGGTCATGCGCCTCGGCAACTTCGCGACCGGCATCATCCTGGCCCGCTTCTTCCTCGGGCCCGAGGCCTGGGGCGTGTACGGCATCGCCCAGACCGTCCTGCTGGTCCTCCTCTCCGCCAACGAACTCGGTGTCTCGCTGGCGATCGTGCGCTGGGAGGGCGACCCGCGCCGCTTCGCCCCGACCGTCCTCACCCTCAGCGCCGCCTCCAGCTGCCTGCTGTACGCCGTACTGTTCGCGGTCGCCCCCGCGGTGGCCGGGGTGCTCGGCTCGCCCGAGGCCTCCGGGGTCCTGCGCGTGATGTGCCTGTGCGTGGTCCTCGACGGCCTCTCCCAGGTGCCCGCCGGCTTCCTCACCCGGGAGTTCGCGCAGGGTCGGCGGATGGCCGTCGACGGCCTCAACTTCGTTCTGAGCACCGCGGTGACCCTGCTGCTCGCCGTCCAGGGCTGGGGCGCGATGAGCTTCGCCTGGGGCTCCGTGGTGGGCAACGTGGCCGCGCTCATCGGCTGCTGCCTCGCCGCCCCCGGAACCCTGAAGTTCGGCTGGGACCGGGAACAGGCCCGGGCCCTGCTCCGGTTCGGACTGCCCCTCGCCGGAGCCAGCATGCTCGCCCTCGGCGTGGTCAACGTGGACACCATGGTGGTGGGCTCCGCCCTGGACCCGCTCGCCCTCGGCTTCTACGTGCTCGCCTTCAACATCTCCGGCTGGCCCGTCCGCATCATCTCCGAGGCCGCCCGCCGCGTCTCCTTCGCGGGCTTCTCCCGGCTGGCCGACTCACCACAGGCGCTGGCCGCCGGATTCAGCCGCGCGCTCGGCGTCGTCATGGCCGGCACCGTCCCGATCTGCGTCCTGCTCGCCGCCCTCGCCGCCCCCGTCGTGGAGCTCGTCTACGGCGAACGCTGGCTGCCCGCCGCCCGGGCCCTGCCCTGGCTGATGGCGCTCGGCCTGGTCCGCATCGGCTGCGAACTGGCCTACGACTGCCTGGTGGCCATCGGCCGGCGCCGCTCGCTGATCGGCGTCCAGGGACTCTGGCTGATCATCCTGATCCCGGTCCTCGTCATCGGCGCCCGCACCGGCGGGATCGTCGGGGTGGCCCAGGGACACGTCCTGGTCGCCGGGGCCGTCGTGGTCCCGGTGTTCCTCCTCGCCCTGGCCAAGGGCGGCATCCGCCTGGGCACGGTCGCCCGGGCCTGCGCCTGGCCGCTCCTCGGGGGCGCCGTGATGGCCGCCGTGGTCCTCCTCCTGGATCGGTACCTGGGCGACAGCGTGCTCGCGCTCCTGGCGACCGGAGCCGGCGGCACCCTCTGCTACGTCCTGTGCGTCCTGCCCGGCCGCGCGTTACTCAAGGGATAGGACCGTGACACAGCACCGAAGGCGCCTGACGGCGTGGCTGCTCGCCGGAGTGGTCCTGGCCGTCGTCCTCACCCTGTACCGGGCGGACCGCACCGCCCTGAACGAGCACGCGGCGGCGCCGGGCGCCACCGGGAGCGCCGCACCCTCCGCCACGGCGCCGCCCGCTCCCTCGGCCTCGCCGGCCACCTCCGGCCCGCCGTCCCCGACCGCCTCGCAGGGGACGGGCGAACCGCCGCCCGCCACCTCCGCCCCGCCCTGCACCTCGCCCGGCACCTGCGGGTTCCCCGACGCGGGCACCACCGGTCCCCGGATCGAGCTGGAACGGCACGACATCGGGAACATGTCCGTCAAGAAGGACGGCACGGTCATCAAGGGCTGGGACATCCGCGGCTCCCTCGACATCTACGCCAACGACGTCACCGTCATCGACAGCAGGATCACCTCGACCAACTGGTGGGGCATCAACCTGCGTCCCGGCTTCAGCGGACTGAAGGTCCTGCACACCGCGATCACCGCCGTACCGGGCAAGGGCCCCGACAACGGAGGGGTCAACTACGCGGTCTCCAACATGGGCGGCAGCTCGATCGAGGTCGGCTGGTGCGACATCTCGGTGTTCGGCAACGCCCTGTCCATGGGCCAGGGCGATCTGCACGACAACTACGTCCACGACCTCGTCGCCTTCCGCAACCAGGGCGGCGAATGGCAGCACACCGACGCCGTCATCAGCGGGGGCGGCAACAAGGGCCGGCTGACCGTCCGCCGCAACACCCTGCTGAACTCCACCCCGGTGGACAAGGGGGCCACCGCGGCCGTCGGTCTCTTCGCCGACACCGGCGTGGTCTCCTCCGTCGTGGTCGAGGGCAACTGGCTGGCCGGGGGAGCGTACGCCCTCTACGGCGGCGGCCCCGGCGCCACCGGCATCCAGGTCACCGACAACGTCTTCTCCACGCAGTACCACCCCGCCGGAGGTGCCTACGGTGCGGCCACCGCCTGGAACGCGGGCGGCGCCGGGAACGTGTGGAAGGGCAACCGCATGTCCGACGGCAGACCCGTCGAGCCGCCGCCCGCCTCCTGAGAACCGAAAGGACCGACCGGACATGATGCGCCGGATCGCCCGGGCCCCCTGGGAACTGCTCAAGCGGACCTTCGGCTGGCTGGTGCTCTTCGAGGCCAGGAACAAGGTCCTGCTGGCCCCCTCCGCCCTGCGGCTGCGCCGCCTGGAGGACGCCGAGACCCGCCGGCTCGCCGCCGAACTGGGCGAGCCCCCTGCCGCCCTGGTCGCCACCGTCATCCCCACCCACCGGCGCCCCGAGGCCCTGCGGGCGGCGGTCCGCTCCGCCCTGGAGCAGTCGGTCACCGACCAGGTGGTCATCGTCGTCGACGACGGCGCGGGCCTGCCCGAACTCCCGGACGACCCGAGGCTGTTCGCGGTGTCCCTGGCGCGCAACACGGCGACCGCCGGAGTCGTGCGCAATGTGGGCATCCGGCTGTCCAGGTCGCGCTACGTCGCCTTCCTGGACGACGACAACCTGTGGGAGCCCGACCACCTCGAGGAGGCCCTGGCCGCCCTGGAGGCGCCCGACGGGCCCGACGCCGTCTACACCGCGCTGCGCAGGGTGCTGCCCGACGGCACGGACCGGGACGTCCTGTCCGTGCCCTTCGACCGCCGCCGCGCCGCCCACGAGGCCTTCCTCGACACCAACGCCTTCGTGGCGCGGCGCAACCGGTCCTTGTACTTCAGCCGGCTGCGCCGCACCCCCGAGGTGCTGCCCCGCGAGGACTGGGAGCTCGTCCGCCGCTACGGCCGCCGCCACGAGGTGCGCCACCTGCCCCGGGCGACCGTCCGCTACCTGGTCAACCCGGACAGCTTCTACACCGCCTGGGACGGTCCGCCGCCCCGCGACTGATCAGGGGCCGGGCGTGGCCCGCAGAGCCGACGGGCCGGCCAGGGCCTTCGCGGCCGCCCGGCTCGCGGGCCGGCCCAGCAGCGCCCGGGAGGACTCCCGCAGCAGTACGGCCGCGCGGAACGCGGCGGTCGCCACGGGCCCGTGCCGGCGCCCGTAGAGCCTGACCCGGTTGAGCGTCAGCAGGGTCCACAGCCGGGGCGACACCTGGGAGTCCCCGCCCAGGTGGGTGGCCGCGGCCGCGGGCTCCAGCCGGGTGACGAAGCCCAGGTCGCGGGCCCGCAGGCAGTACTCGGTCTCCTCCGAGTACAGGAAGAATGACTCGTCCCAGGCCCCGCACGCCTCCAGGCACTCCCCGGACAGGGCCATCAGCGCGCCCGTCGCCCAGTCCGCGACCGTCGCCCGCTCGTACGCGGCCGGATCGGTGACCATCTCGCTCCAGCGCGGGAACCGCCCGGCCCGGCGATTGCCGAGCACCGCCTCGCCGAGCGCCCGCGTCACGAGCGACTCCCGGCGCAGCGAGAGCAGCAGCGTACGGCCGTCCTCCTCGTACAGCAGCGGGACGCTGATGCCGACCCGGCCACCGCCCGGCGCGGCCTCGCCCAGCGCGTCCACGAGCACCTTGGCGCAGCCCTGCCTCATCCGGATGTCCGGGTTGCAGACCAGGGCCGTCCCGAAGCCGCCCTCCCACGCCGCGGCGGCCGCCAGGGCGGCGTTCACGCCGGCCGCGTATCCGGCATTGCGGCCGGTCTGGACGACGGTCGTGTCCGGGGCCAGGGAGCGGATCAGGTCCACGGTGCCGTCGGCCGAGTCGTTGTCGGCGACGACCAGGCGCCAGTCGAGCCCGGCCATGCCCTCCGGCAGCGAGGTGAGGAACTCCGGGAGCACCCGGGCGCTGTTCCAGGTGACGACGATGACCGCTACGGGGCCGGCACCCGGATCCGGTCGGCGGGCGGCTGGCTGGATGGACTGCATACGGACTCCACGGTTGCGGGCTCCGGCGCCGAACGCCGGATGAACCCGAGGTAGCTGCCTCCGGCGGCGATCGTCAGGAAGAACACCCCGGCGAACATCGGGAAGCTGAGGGCGTCGAAGGTGGCGGCGATGACGAGGGAGACCAGGGCGGAGGCGAAGAAGGCCTGACCCAGCTCCCGGTCGGACTCGGTGCGGGCCAGTCGGCGGATGGCGCCGCCCTGGTGGATCCCGGTGACCAGCAGGACCAGGAGCGCGAGCAGCCCCACGAGGCCCATCTCCGCCAGGGTGAGCATGTACTGGTTGTCGGTGAAGAAGAACAGTTCGGGCAGGAAGGTCCCGAAGCCCCGGCCGAACAGCGGCCGTTCGGTGAGATAGGGGACGATCGCGCTGTACTTGACGGTCCGGGCCTGCGTGCTGCTGTCGGAGTTCGTCACGAACGAGGCGAAGAGAGCGGTGATGGTGCCGATCAGCCCGGGGATGATCACCTTGAAGCAGGCCACCGAGCCCATCAGCAGACCGATCGCGGCCCACCGCCGCTCAGGCTTCCAGCGCAGCACCATCACCAGCACCACGATGAGCGCGCCGATGATGGAGGTCCGCGACACGGTCAGCGGCAGGGCGCCCCCCATCAGCACCACGGGCCCCCAGCGCCGCCAGCCGCGCAGGTGGCGCCGCAGCGGATCGAAGGCCTGCTGCACGGCGAAGGGCAGCAGGATCGCGAGCATCCCGCCGAACTCGAGCGGCTGCGCCGTCGTGGACCGCGGCCGGGTGAAGGAACCCCGGTCCAGGGTGGTGATCTGGGCGACGCTGGACTGCAGGCCCGGGATGGAGATGCTGTCGGCGATGTTCGTCGCGGTGAAGAAGTCGTAGAAGCCGATGGCCGCCACCACCGTTCCCATCACCACGGCCCGGCGCATCAGCACGTCCAGGCGCTCGCGATCCTGGATCCCCGCGGAGACCAGCACCACCAGGGACACCCACACGAGCAGCCCGATCAGCCCGCGGTCCGCCGCGAGGACCTCCTTGTGGGAGCTGCCGCGCATCGCGTTCGCGAGGTAGGAGGCCAGGACGGAGAACGCCAGCAGGCACATCACCACCCGCGGCAGCCGGGTGCCGGGGGCGGGTCGCATCCGGCCGGTGATCCAGGCCGCCAGATACCAGAACAGGCACAGCAGCGCGAACACGTTGGCCGGGGTGCCCACCCCGCCCATCCCGGGCAGGGTCAGGTTCGAGGGGATGAAGAAGGCCAGCGCGAGATAGCAGCTCAGCAGGGCGGTCGCGTCCAGCTGCCGCCCCCACGGCTTGCGGCGCCCTCGCCCGCGCGCCGGGGCGGCCGAGGCCCTGCGCCGCCGGCGGAGCGCAGCCAGCGTGCTGTCCGTCAGGAAGGAGAACGTGAAGGCGCTCGTGGTGCCCAGGATGACCACGCCCAGCACCTGCTGGTAGCGGCTCTTCATCTGCGGCACCGGGATCTGCGGCAGCACCACGGGGGCCGCCTGGACCATGTACGCGGGCTTGACCTGGGCCGCCGTCTGGAGCGCGTTGAGGGTCTCCCCGGCGAAGGCGGTCAGTTTGTTGGTCTCCTCCAGCACCTTCGCCCGGTCCGTCCCTGTGACGGACAGCGTCAGCATCGGCCCGGAGGTGTTCGCGGCGAAGCCGACCGTGTAGGGGTCGGTCACGCCGATGCCCTGCAAATCCCGCGCCGCGTCCGTCCCCGACAGCGTCCGGATCAGGACGTCCGCCGTGACCACCAGCGAGCCGCCGGCGTTCGCGATGGGATTGCCGAAGGCGGGGGCCAGTTCGGCCACCGCCGTGGAGTCCAGCAGCGCCACCGAGCTCTCCGACTGGTAGGCCACCGGCACCGAACGGTACAGGTGAGCCCCCCCGAGCAGGCTGATCAGCGTCAGCGGCACCATCACGTACCAGCGGCGCCGGAGCACCGCGAGGATCTCACCGATGCTCATGAACACCCCCCGAGGAAGCCGCAATTGATGGCGGGCCTACCCATGTCCTGGAAAGATCGGTCACAACGGAAGGAATCTCTGTGTCGCCTGGTGAGTTGGTCCGTGCGCTGCGTCGGCGCTGGTACGTCCTGATCGTGGCGGCGGTGCTCGCGGCCGCCGGAGCGCTCCAGGTGCTGCACCCCACCCAGACCTACCTGAGCACGGCGATCGTCGTACTCAAGCCTCCGGTGACGGACACCCAGCCCAACCAACTGGCCAATCTGCAGCCGCCGCTCGCCGCCGTCTCCTACGCGGCCGTGCAGCAGCTGGACTCGCCCGCCGGAGCCCAGGAGCTGCGCGCCGCCGGAGTGAGCGGAACCTACCGGCTGATACCGCGCAACAGCGGTACGAGCGTCACCCCCCGCTATCTGATCCCCTCGCTCCAGGTCCAGGCGGAGCAGGCCCGGCCGGCCGCCGCCGACACCGCCGTCCGGAAGATCATCGAGGTCTACACGAAGCACCTCACCGACCTGCAGACGCAGCAGGGGGTTCCGGACGCCGCGCGGATGAGCGTCACCCTGCTGGTGCCGCCCACCGCGGTGGTGCAGACCGGCACCAAGAGCCGGGGACTCGCCGGTGCGGCCCTGCTGGGCGGGGTCGGCGGTGTGGTGGCGGCCCTGTGGACCGACCGGCTCCTGACACGCCGGAGCCGGCGCCGGCGTACCGCCGCCGACGCCGGTCCGGTGGTGCGGGCCGAGGAGCCCGAGCGGGCGCCCCTGGCCGGGGCGACCCGCTGAACCCAACCGATGGATCATCAAATCCCTCGGCGCTTCCAGGACCGCCACCACAGCCACTCGCGCCCCCGGTCGGCCACGGCCGACAGCACGAGCGGCTGGAGGTACGGCATGGCACGCGCCCCGATGCGCCGGCGCCGCAGCAGCGCCCGGTACTCGGCCAGAGACGTGTAGTGCCCGGGCAGGCATTCGGCCGCGAACTCCACGAGTTCGTCCACCGGTACCACCGCGGTGCGCCCCCGGTCGTACGCCCGGTAGGCGCGCCGCAGCGCGTACCGGGCCAGCCGGGTGCGCGCCGACAGCGCCAGCCGGTCGGACCCCGGCAGCAGCCCGCCGCACTTGTCGAGCACCGAGTCGAAGGCGACGAGGCGCTGGCGCAGGTCGTCGAGCTGGCCGCCGAAGTCCGTGGTGGACATGTTGTTGCCGTGGACCCGGTAGAAGGCCTGGTCGGCCCCGCGGACATAGCCCACGTCGGCGTGCGCCGCGAGCCGCATCCACATCTCGATGTCACCGGCGTGCGGCAGCTCCGGGTCGTAGCCCCCGACCTTGCGCTGGAGGCTCGTACGGACCACCACCTCGGGCGAGGTGATGCACCCGGTGCCCTCCCGGAACCGCCGGTCCAGCCACCACCGTCCGGGGTAGACGACCGATCCGGTGCTGCGGGTACGGGCCGCCGGAAGCGGCCCGCCGTGCTGGAAGCGCAGCGGCCGGCCGTAGCAGAAGCCCGCCTCCGGATGGGCGTCGAGCAGGGCCGCCGCGCGCACCAGGGCGCCGGGGACCAGCCGGTCGTCCGCCGACAGCAGGGCGACGTAATCCCCGTCGGCCCACTCCAGCAGCCCCTCGTTGTAGGTGGCGATGTGGCCCTTGTTGCTCTCGTGGACCCGTACCTCGATCCGCGGGTCGGCGGCCGCCAGCGCGCGGGCGACCTCCGCGGAGTCGTCGGGCGAGGCGTCGTCGATGATCAGTACCCGTACGTCGACGCCCTCCTGCTCGTCCAGCACGCTCTTGACGCAGTCCGCCAGGAAGTGGCCGTACTTGTAGCAGGGGATCACCACGCTGACCGTGCTCACTGCCCGCTCACCTCCGTGGACAGCCCCTCCTGCAGGGCGGGCGGCGCGGTGCTGGTGAAGATCGGGCCGACCCAGTAGTTCACCGAGCCGAAGGTGTTCGTCGGGAAGGCGGTGGCCGCCCCGTACTTGTAGAGCCCGTTGGCGCTGCCGACCGTGTCGGCCGGGGCCACCAGCGGATAGGAGCGGTGCGCGCCGGCGAAGTAGCCGCCGTCCACGGAGTAGTTGCCGTTCGGTGCGTGGTAGGAGGCCACGTACGTGGTGCCCGCCGTGATCGGCACCGCAGTGGCGAACTGGAGCTGCTGCCAGCCCGACACGGTCTCGCTGCCGAAGGTGCCGGTGGCGAGCAGGGTGCCGGAGGCGGACCACAGGCTGCCGGTGTGCGTACCGGTGTTGCCGGGGCCCTTGTAGAAGGTGACGCCGGTGATGTAGCCGTTCACCGCGGACTGGAAACGGGTCCCCAGCTCCACCGAGTTGGCGTCGTCACCCACATTCGCGGTGCTCGGCGTCGCGGCGCCGTTCCACAGGGTGCACGGGCAGTTGACCGTCGGAGGGCTCGCGCTGGTGGTGAAGTTCCACGTTACCGGCGCGGCCATCGCGTTGCCCCACAGGTCGGAGGCCTGGACGGACGCCGTGTAGGTGGAGTTCAGGGCCAGTTCGGAGGACGGGGTGAAGGTCGCGCTGTTCGACGCGCCGAGCACCTTGGTGCCCGGTACGGCCGCGCCGCCCGAGTCCTTGACGGAGAACACCAGGGTGTCCGCGTCGATCGCGTTGCTGAAGGTGGCCGACACGGCCGCCGTGATCTGCGTGCCGGTCGCCGCGGACTGGGGTGAGGTGGCGGTGACGGTGGGCGGGGCCGTGCTCGCGGTCGAAGTGTCCAGGACCGCGTCCACCCAGTAGTTGCTGCCGGACGAGGCGGTGGACGGGAAGCCGCCCGTGCCGCTGTAGCGGTACACGCCGTTGCCGCCGTCGGTGCCGTTCTTCAGCGCGGTGAGCGGAGCCAGGCCCGCGTCGCTCGCGGCGAAGGTGGTGTCGAAGGAGTAGCCGCCGTGCGGGGCGAAGTAGGAGGCGACGTACGTGGTGTTCGCCTTGACCGGGACCGGGGTGGCGAAGTTCAGCTGCTGCCAGCCGGAGGCCGTCTCGTTGGTGAAGGTGCCCGTGGCCAGGCGCTGGCCGGTGCTGCTCCACAGGCTTCCGGTGTGGGTCCCGGTGTTGGCGGGCGACTTGTAGAAGCGGACACCGGTGATCGAACCGGCCACCGAGGAGCGGATCTTCACGCCGAGCTCGACGGCGCTGCCGTCACCGGCGTTGACGGTGCCCGGTACGGCCGCGGCGGGCCACACGGTGCAGGGGCACTGCTGGGGTCCCACGGTCAGCGGCACCGTGGTGGTGGCGCCGATGTTGACGCTGTCGTCCACCGCGCGCACCTTGATCTGCGCGGCGCCCGGGACGGTCGGGGTCCATTTGTAGGTCCAGGACCCGATGCCCGTGGTCGCCTTCCAGGTCGTGCCGCCGTCGGTGGACACCTCCACACGGGCGACCACGCCGCCGCCGGTGTCGCCGGCCGTACCCGTGATGGTCACGGGCCGCAGCGCCGGGACGGTGGCGTTCGCCGCCGGGCTGGTCACCGTCACGGCCGGGCCCACGGCGTCGGTGGAGGCGGTCGACGCGACCAGGTCGCTCTGCAGCGACTTGGGCTGGACACCCATGTCGGCGAAGACGTTGACCGTGGCCTGCTGCATCCGCTTGTCCGCGGTGATCACCGCGTCGTCCGGGTTGCCGGTCGGCATGTTGGTCAGGCCCCAGGACCACTGGACCGTTCCCGCGCCGAACACCAGCGCGTGCGAGGTCTGGTCGCGGAAGGCGACGAGGCTGTGCGTGGCGGTGCCGTTGCCGTAGGTGTTGCCGTAGTCCTTGAGGAGCTTGCCGTCCTCGATGTCCACCGTGGTGGAGGACATCGTGATCTGCCCGGCCGGCCGGCTGGCGTTCTCCACGTCGCTGTCCCACTCGTAGCCGAGTGTGCCGGTGGGGAACGTGGCGGTCTGGGAGGGGGTGAGGTTCGCGACCGTGGTGCCCCGCCACAGCCGCTGCTTGGCGAAGGTGCCGGGCACCGTGATCGCGTCACTGCGGTAGCCGTTGACGCTGAACATCGAGCCCGTCAGCTGGTTCTGCGGCTGGAAGGGCCGGCCGTTCGTGGCGCTGGCGGGGTCCATGAAGGTGCCCGTCCAGATCCCGCTCGGGTCGGGGACGCCGTTGGGCTGGGGGAAGGACAGCTTGGTCTCCTTGTACGAGACCAGGGTCCGGTTGGCGGTGTTGGCGCCGTCGATGCTCGGCGCCAGACGGGTCTTCCAGAAGACCTCGTTGCCGCTGAAGTACGTCTGGTGGACCCCGGCCCTGCGCGCGTTCAGCGCGTTCGTGAACTGGTCCTGCGTCCAGTACTCGTCGTGCCCGGAGGACAGGAAGACCTTGTGGTTGCGCAGCAGGGTCCCGCCGCGCACCGACATGTCGATCCCGGACATGTAGCTCACGTCATAGCCGTTGCGCTCCAGCCACGCGACCATCTGGAACTCGGAACCGTAGATCCCGTTGTCCCCGCCGATGTCCATGGGCCGGTTGTAGCTGACCTCGTACGCCCGGCCGTCCGGGGCGGGGCCGCCGCCGTCGTACAGGTCCTGGCCGCCGTAGTTGTTGTACGCCTGCCAGGTCTGGTCACTGGTCTGCACGGCGATGTCGGAGTGGCTGGAGTCGTTGCGGACGACGAACGGGTAGGGCATCACCCCGTTGCCGTCCGCCTGGTCGAAGTTGACGACGTAGAGCCCGGACACGGCGTCGGCCGGCACGGTCCACGTCGCGGTGGTGGGCCAGTTGCCGCAGTCGACCAGGCCGGTGGCGGCCTTCTTGGCGCAGGTCGCCGGGTTGCCGCCCGGCGCGAAGTTCGCCGGGTACGTCTGGGCCGCCTGGGCCGCGGTCGACATCAGGCGGGCCCCGGTGCCGCCGTAGTGGCCGAGGCGGTAGACCGAGACCTTGTACGACGTCGGCGACTGGATCTTGAACTGCACGGTTTCGCCGGCCTGGACGCTCGTCTGGGCCGGGAAGCCCTTGATGTCGCCGTACGCGCTGGGTGCGAACCAGTCCTCCATCGGAGTGCCGGGCTTGGAGTTCTCGCACACGATGGCGTTCGTGGTGGGACCGCAGGGATCGGCCGCACCGGCCACCGCCGCCGGCGGCATGACCGTGGCCATCAAGGCCGCGACCACGGTGAAGAGACCGTAACGGAGCAACCTTGTCCGTCTGTTCATCTGGACCTCATTGTTTGCGTGAGCGCGCGGGGTCAGCGCAGGGCGTCGCGGAGCGTGTCCACGACCCGCTGCTGCTGGGCAGCGGTGATCTGCGGGAAGAGGGGGAGCGAGAGCATCCGGTCCGCCGCCTGTTCGGCGTGCGGGAAGTCGCCTCGGCCGTGGCCGAGATGGCCGAAGGCCGGGGTGAGGTGCACCGGGGCCGGGTAGTGCACACCCGCGCCGATGCCCTCCGCGTTGAGCTTGCCGACGACGGCGTCGCGGTCCGCGTCGGCGACCCGGACGACGTACAGGTGCCACACGTGGACATTGCCCGCGGCCGTGACCGGCAGGGTGACCTGCCCGGCGGCGGCGAGGTCGCCCAGCAGCTCGTCGTAGCGGGCGGCGGCGGCCCTGCGGGAGGCGTTCCCGTCGGCCAGCCGGGCCAGCTTCGCCCGCAGGACCACGGCCTGCAGACCGTCCAGGCGGCTGTTGAACCCGGCCACGTCGTGGCGGTACTTGGCGATGCCGCCGTGGTTGGCGAGGGCCCGGACCAGGTCCGCGCTCTCCTCGTCGTCGGTCACCACCGCGCCCGCGTCGCCGTACGCGCCGAGGTTCTTGCCCGGGTAGAAGCTGGTCGCGGCGATGCCCCCGTTGCCGGGGGAGCGACCGCTCCGGGTCGCGCCCTGGCTCTGCGCGGCGTCCTCGACGATCCTCACGTGCGACGGCAGACCCGCCGCGAGCGCCGCGGTGTCGGCGCACTGCCCGTAGAGGTGGACGGGGACGACCGCGCGGGTGGCTTCGCCCACCGCTTCCAGGGCGGCCCGCGGGTCCATCAGCAGGGTGTCGGGGAGGCAGTCCACCAGCACCGGCCGGGCGCCGATCCGGGCGACGGCGCCCGCGGTGGCGATGAAGGTGTTCGCGGGCAGCACCACCTCGTCGCCGACGCCCACCCCGCTCGCCCGCAGGGCCAGTTCGAGGGCGTCCGTGCCGTTGGCGACCCCCACGCAGTGCCCGACCCCGGCGAACTCGGCGTACTCGCGCTCGAAGGCGCGGACCTCCGCACCGCCGATGAAGGCGGTGTCGGCGAGCACGCGGTCGAATCCTGCCCGTAATTCCTCGGCGACCTCGGCGTGCGCCGCCTTCAGATCGACCAGCGGTATCTGGTTCATGCGACTGTGCTCCCCATCCGTGTCTCCGGCCACCGGCCGGTCTCCTCGCCATCGGCCCGCAGCTCGTCGAGCGCCGGACCACCCGCCGTGCGCAGCCGGCGGGCGGGGCTCCCGGCCCACACCTCACCGGGCGGCACATCGGCCAGGACCGTGCTTCCCATACCGGTCAGCGACCAGGCGCCGACCGACGTGCCCTCGCGCACCAGCGCTCCCGCGCCCACGTACGCCCCGCGCCCCAGCCGCACCCCGCCGCCCAGGCGGACGCCCGAGGCCAGCGTGGCGAAGTCCCCGACCCGGTCGTCGTGGGTGAGCACCACGTGCGGCATCACCGCCACGTGGGACCCGACCCGGACGGCGGCCGTCAGCACGCTGTGCGCGAGCAGGACCGAACCCGCGCCGAGCAGCGAGGATCCCGACACCACCGCCGTGGGGTGGACCACCGTCGCGTAGCGGTTCCCGGACAGGCCCAGGCGGCGTACCAGCCGGGCCCGTACGGCGTAGTCGCGGGGACTGCCCACGCAGACCACCACCCGGGCGGCCGGCAGCTCGTGCACGAGGTGGCTGCCGCCCAGCACCGGCACCCCGTCGACCTCCCGGCCGTGCAGGGCCGGATCGTCATCGAGGTGCCCGAGCAGCCGCCAGCGCGGAGCCCGCCCGGATGCCGCGGCCGCGGCGGCCGCGTCCCGTACCGCCTGGGCGCTCTCGCGGGCGAACCCGCCCGCGCCGACGATCAGCAGGTCCTCGGTCCGCTGCTGCGGGCCGCTCATCCGCCCGCCCGCTCGCGCAGCACCGCCACCACCCGGTCCTGCTGCTCCCGCGTCATCGTGTGGAACAGCGGCAGGATCAGCGAGTCGCGGCTGATCCGCTCGGTGACCGGCAGCGGAGCCGCGCCGTGGTCCGCGTACGCCGGCTCCAGGTGCGAGGCCATGATCCCGCGCCGGGCCGAGATCCCCGCCTCGGACAGGACCGCGAGCAGCTCGTCCCGGCCGAGCGGGAACTCCTCGGCCAGCAGCACCCAGTACGACTGGAAGTTGCCCTGGCCGTGGCCGGGGTCCCCGACCGGGCGCAGCCCCGGAACCGTGCTCAGCAGCTCCGTGTACCGGGCGGCGAGCGAGCGCCGCCGGGCCACGATCTCGTCCAGCCTGCCGAGCTGCACCAGGCCGACCGCGGCCTGGATGTCGGTCATCCGGTAGTTGTAGCCGACCTCCAGGTAGCTCTCGACGATCGGCTTGCTGCTCGCGTGGCGCTGCGCGGCGGACACGTTCATGCCGTGCTCGCGCAGCCGCCGCAGCCGCTCGGCCCACTGGGCGTCGTCGGTGGTCAGCATGCCGCCCTCGCCGGTGGTGATCACCTTGCGGGGGTGGAAGGACCAGGCGGCGAGCAGGGCGCCGTGGCCCACCGACTTGCCGCCCACCGTCGCGCCGATGCCGCAGGCGGCGTCCTCCACCAGGGCCACGTCCCAGTCGGCGCACGCCGCGCGCAGCGCGTGCACGTCCGCGGGCACCCCGCCCTGGTGGACGGCGAGCACCGCCTTGGTCCTGGGCGTGCGGACCGCGTCCACCGTGGCCGGCGTGAGGTTGCCGGTGGCCTCCTCGACGTCCGCGAACACGGGCAGCGCGCCCACGTAGCGCACGGCGTTGGCCGTGGCGATGAAGGACAGGGACGGGACGATCACCTCGTCGCCGGGACCGAGGTCCAGCGCGATCAGGGCCAGGTGCAGGGCGGTGGTGCACGAGCTCACCGCGATGGCGTGCTCGGCGCCCACCCGCTCCGCGAAGGCCCGCTCGAACTCGGCGACCCGGGGACCCTGGGCCACCCAGCCGGAGAGCACCGCGTCGGCCGCGGCCTTCGCCTCCTCCTCGCCCAGCCAGGGCACCATCACCGGAATCCGGGCCGGCGCGGCGACCGGCGCGGCGTCGGTGTCCGCAGCGGTGTCCGGGGCGCTCATCGGCCCGTCCCCGCGGCCGCGTCCGTGGTGGCGGCGTCGGTGCCGGCGGCCCGCTCGGCGCGCCACCAGTCCACCAGGTCCCGCAGCCCGCTGCGCAGGTCGATCTCGGCGGTGAAGCCGAGGCGGCCGGAGGCCTGCGAGGTGTCCGCGAGCCGGCGGGTCACCCCGTTCACGGCGCGGGCCGGCCCGTGCTCGGGCGCCAGGCCCTGCGCGCCCATCGCCTCCAGCAGGCCGAGCGCCAGGTCCAGCAGGCTGGTCTCGGTGCCGCTCGCGACGTTGAAGACCTCGTCGGTCAGGTCCGACTCCGCGGCCAGCAGGTTGGCCCGCGCGATGTCCCGGACGTGGACGAAGTCCATGGTCTGGGTGCCGTCGCCGAGGATCAGCGGCGGCTCGCCCGCGGCGATCCGCTCCATCCAGCGGATCAGCACCTCGGTGTAGAGCCCGTGGATGTCCATCCGGGGGCCGTACACGTTGAAGTAGCGCAGTGCCACGTAGTCCAGCCCGTACATGGAGTGGAAGCTGCGCAGCACCCCCTCGTTGAAGGCCTTCGCCGCACCGTAGAAGGTGTCGTTGTTGTACGCGTGGTGGCGCTCGGTGGTCGGGAAGGTCTCGGCCAGGCCGTAGACCGAGGCCGAGGACGAGGCGATCACCTTGCCCACCCCGGCGGCCGCGGCCGCCTCCAGCACGTTGAAGGTGCCGTCCACCATGACCTCGTTGGCGAGCCTCGGCTCCTCGGCGCACTGCGTGATCCGGATGGCGGCGAGGTGGAAGACCAGCTCGGCGCCCTCGGTCGCCTTGCGCACCGCGGCCACGTCGCGGATGTCGCCCTCGACGACCTCCACCACGCCGCTCGGCAGGGCGCGGGCCAGGTTGGCGGTCCGCCCCCGCACGAAGTTGTCGAGCACCACGACCTCGCGTGCCCCGTTGTCCACCAGCAGGTCCACCAGGTGCGAGCCGATCGTGCCCGCCCCTCCGGTGATCAGAATCCTCTTGCCTCGTACGCTGCTCAACGCCCTGCCCCCACTGAATTCGGTCGTGGTCTTGCGTGTGATCGGACCGCGAACGCTCAACGTCCGGTGCGCAGTCCGACGACGGCTCCGCGGAACTCCAGGCTCCGGGAGGCGGCTTCCAGGATGTCCAGCACCTTCAGTCCCGCCCGGCCGTCGGTCAGCGGCGCCCGTCCCGTCCTGATGGACGCGGCGAACTCCTCGACCATGCTGCGCAGGGCTTCCTTCTCACCGATCGCGGGCGCCACCATGTCGCCGGTCCGGTAGGAGACGAGCATGTCCCGGCGCTCGTCCGCGCCGATCTCCTGCGGGGCGCTCAGGTCCACCCCGCGGTCGAACACCGCGACGCGCTGCGTGGGGTTGAGGTCGTCCCACACCAGGGTGCGCTTGGAGCCGCCCACCATGGTGGTGCGGACCTTCGTCGGGGAGAGCCAGTTGACGTGCACGTGCGCGATGGCGCCGGTGCTCAGCTGGAGCGTCAGGTAGGCCACGCAGGACTGGCCGGCACCGATCGGGTCGGCCCCGTGCGCGGCGACGGCGACCGGCTGCACATGGTCCGGCAGGATGAAGTCCAGGACGGACAGGTCGTGGGGGGCCAGGTCCCACAGGACGTCGATGTCCTTCTGGACGAGCCCCAGGTTGATCCGTACGGAGTCCACGTAGTGGATCTCGCCGAGTTCGCCGGAGCGGACCATCTCCCGGATCCGGCCCACGGCCGGGGTGTAGCAGTAGGTGTGGTCGCACATCAGCGTGAGACCGCGCTCCTCGGCCTCGTTGACCAGCCGCAGCCCGTCCTCGTACGTGGCGGCGAGGGGCTTCTCCACGAGGACGTGCTTGCCGGCGCGCAGGGCGGCCAGGGCGACGTCCAGGTGGGTGCCCGCCGGGGTGGCCACCGCGACCGCGTCGACCTCCGGGTCGGCGAGGACCGCCTCGTAGTCGCCGGTCGCCTGGACCGTGGAGTATCCGCCGAGCACCTGCCGGGCCCGGTCCACGTTCAGGTCGCAGAGCCACCGCAGCCGGAACCGGTCACTGGACTGGAAGTTGCGGACGAGATTGGGGCCCCAGTAGCCCGCGCCGACGACGGCGACACCTAAGGGGGCGGACCCCTTGCCGGTGGCGCCCGCGCCCTGCCCCGCGTCCTTCGCGGTGTCCTTCACGGCGTTCCCCTTCCTTCCGCGCACGCCGGACGGCGTGTCGCCAACTCATGGCCGGGACGCGTGTGATGGAGGGAAATGCCGTCGACGGCAGCCCGGACGCCTGCGCGTCCCGTGCGTGACCTGCTCAACGGTGATGGCCCCCCACAACCGATGCTTTGCGTGATTCGCGTACTTCGCCCCCCGGCCCGACCGCCTGTTCCCCACAAGCAGCCGAACCCCTACCCCTTGCCGCTCCGGGCCGACTCGGCCCGTTCCGGAGAACGGCGTCGCCGAAGCGTGCCGAATCCGGTCGGCGCCGCTCAATCTAGTCCACCGGGCGTACCCCCGGGCAGAGTTGGCGGAATCACGTGGAGCGGGTCTTCGAGCATGCATACTGCCCGGGTGACCAGCATCGTGATACCGGCCCACAATGAGGGCCGGGTCATCGGCCGGCTCCTCGACGCGCTCCTGGCCGACACCTCGGAGACCGGGCCCGACATCGTCGTGGTGTGCAACGGCTGTACGGACGACACCGCCCGGGCGGCGGGCGGGCGCGGGGACCGCGTACGCGTGGTGGAGGTGCCGACTCCCTCCAAACACCTCGCACTTCGGGTCGGCGACGAGCACGCGCGGGGCTTCCCCCGGCTGTACGTGGACGCCGACGTCGTCGTCGGCGCCGCGGACGTACGGGCGCTCGTGGGTGCCCTCGACCGGAACCCGGACCTGCTCGCCGTCGCCCCCGGCCGGGACATTCCGCTCGCCGGCTGCGCGTGGCCGGTCCGGGCGTACTACGGGGTGTGGCAGCGGCTGCCCGCCGTACGCGAGGGCCTGTTCGGCCGGGGGGTCATCGCGGTGAACGAGCCGGGGCACGCGCGGCTCGCCGCACTGCCCCCGCTGATGGCGGACGACCTGGCCGCGTCGCTGGCCTTCGGGCCGGGGGAGCGGCGCGTGGTGGAGGAGGCCCGGGTGGTCGTCCGCCCGCCGCGCACCTGGTCCGACCTGATCCGGCGACGGGTCCGCGCGGCGACCTCCTCAGCCGAGTACGAGCGCTTCCAGGCCGCGCGGCGGGCCGAGGCGCGGGAGCCGGCGCGGGGGTCCGCTCCGGAGCAGGCGCCGGAGTCCGCGCGGGAGTCAGTGTCGGAGTCGGTGGCGGAGTCGGCGCCGGAGCCGGTGTCGGAGCAGACCGCGCGCACCGGTACGGCCGATCTGCGTGCCGTGCTGCGGGCCCGACCGGCCCTGCTGCCGGGGGTGGTGGTGTTCGTGCTGGCCGCCCTCGCCGCCCGCCGGGGCTCCCGGAAGGCCATCCGCGACCAGGACTTCTCCACCTGGCTGCGGGACGAGAGCAGCCGGCAGGGCTGATCCCCGGGCCCACCTGGGGTCGGACGCCGAATCCCCTCGTACGCCCCACTGTTGGCCCGTACAACCATTAGGGTGTGCCTCGCACGTTCGAGTGAACTCAGTCCGTCGGCATCGGGAGCTCCAGAGCATGTACCTCGCGGACCGCTCCGCGCCCGCGGGCGAGAAGCCCGCTCCGGCCCGGGGAGCCGTGAGGGCCTCCGCGGTCGCCCCGACCGTCCTGGCCCTGGGCACGGTCAGCCTGATCACCGACATCTCCTCCGAGATGGTCACCGCCGTCCTGCCCCTGTACCTGATCGCCGGGCTGGGCCTGAGCCCCCTGGGCTTCGGGGCGCTCGACGGCGTCTACAACGGGGTCAGCGCCCTCGTGCAGTTGACCGGCGGGCACCTCGCCGACCGGGTCCGCAACCACAAGCTGATCGCGGGAATCGGCTACGGCCTGTCCGCCCTGTGCAAACCGCTGCTGCTGTTCGCCCACAGCCTGGGCCCGATCAGTGTGATCCTCACCCTGGAACGCACCGGCAAGGGACTGCGCACCGCCCCGCGCGACGCGCTGATCTCCCTGTCCACACCGCCCGAGTTACAAGGGCGCGCCTTCGGTGTGCACCGCGCCATGGACACCACCGGGGCGCTGCTCGGCCCGCTCGCCGCGTTCCTCATCCTGAGCGTCGCGGCCGACGGATACGACGCCGTCTTCGGCGTCAGCGCCTGCGTCGCCGCCCTCGGCGTCGTGGTGCTCATGCTCTTCGTCCCGTCCGGTGCCGGCGGCACCCGGCCCCGGCCGCGGCCCCTGCCGCCCCGGCCGCCGCGCCCCCGAGCCCCCGGCGACGACGGCGAAGAGGGCGCCGCCCCCGCCGCGGAGCGCCCGGCCCCCGTCCGACTGCGCGACGCGCTCGGCCTGCTGCGCCGGCCCCGCCTGCGCAACCTCGCGATCTGCGCCGTCCTGCTGGGCCTGACCACCGTCAGCGACGCCTTCGTCTACCTCCTCCTGCAACGGCGCACCGGCATCGGCGACCAGTGGTTCCCGCTGCTGCCGATCGGTACCGCCGCCGTGTTCCTGCTGCTCGCCGTACCCGCGGGAGCCCTCGCCGACCGGATCGGCCGGCGCACCGTGTTCCTCACCGGGCACGCCCTCCTGCTGGCCGGCTACGCGCTGCTGCTGTGGGCCCCCGACCAGCCGGCGCTGCCCTACCTCGTCCTCGCGCTGCACGGCATGTTCTACGCCGCCACCGACGGCGTGCTGCCCGCCGCCGTCGCCGCCACCGTCCCCGCGGAACTGCGCGCCACCGGCCTGGCCCTGGTCGGTACCGGCCAGGCGCTGGCCCGCTTCGGCTGCTCGCTCGCCTTCGGCGCGGCGTGGACCCTGTGGGGCACCGGCCCGGCCCTGGCCGCCGCCGCGGCCGGCCTGCTCTGCTGTGCGGCCGTCGCCGGCTTCGTGCTGCGCCCGGCGGCCGTGCCGGATGCCGCCCTCCCCGACCCGAACCGCACCGGAAGCCCGTGAGGCCCACCAGATGACTCTGTCGTTGCCACGCCGCCTGCTCGTCCTCGCCGTGGCGGTACTGCTGCTCGGGGGCCTCGCCGCCGCGCTCGTGCTGCGTGCCGCCTCCCGCGACGACAAGCCCTCGGCGGGCGGCCCGACGGTCGCCCCGGGGACCGTCAGCCTCACCCGGCCCGGCACCGTGACCTTCCTCAACGGCGGCCAGGGCCCGCACCGCGGCGTCCTCGCCTCGGTCCCTGCCGACGCCCCCGACTCCGAGCGCACCGCCTCCGACCTGAACTGCCAGCGCTTCTACGCCGCCGCGGGCACCGGCGTGTGCCTGCGCTCCACACCGGGCGCGCTCGCCCAGGACAACAAGGCACTGATCGTCGACTCCGAGCTGCGCCCGTTGCGCAGCTTCCCCCTCGCGGGCACCCCCAGCCGGGCCCGGGTCTCGCCCAGCGGCCGGTTCGCCGCCTGGACCGTCTTCGTCTCCGGCGAGTCCTACGGCGCCGCGTTCTTCTCCACCCGCACCGCGATCGTGGACACCCGTACCTGGAAGCTGGAGGCCAACCTGGAGGAGTTCACGATCAGGATGGACGGCCGGGAGCACCGCGCCCAGGACGTGAACTTCTGGGGGGTCACCTTCTCCAAGGACGACGACACCTTCTACGCCACCCTCTCCACCGGCGGCGAGACCCACCTGGTCAAGGGCTCGATCTCGGGACGCTCCGTCACCACCCTCGCGAAGAACGTCGAATGCCCGTCGCTGTCCCCGGACGAGACACGCATCGCGTACAAGAAGCGGGTCCGGGCCGGGGCCTCGCTCTGGCGCGAGCACGTGATGGACCTGGGAACGCTGCGCGAGCACGCCCTCGCGGAGAAGCGCAGCGTGGACGACCAGGCCGCCTGGCTCGACGACCGCACCCTCGCCTACGGCCTGCCCACCGACGGCGCCGCCGACAGCACGGACCTGTGGACCGTACCCGCCGACGGCAGCGGCACACCCGAGCTACTGGCCCCCGGGGCCTCCTCCCCGGCCCGCCTGGGCTGAAGTGCCGCGACCGCCCGGAACGGGTCGGGGAAGCACTCGGTCCGAGCCCATCTGGGCCGGTCGGGTGCTTGACCGGCCCGATGTGATTGGGCGCGGCGAGATCGGGCACCTGCTGACCATGGCCCTCGAACATCCCGCCGAGAAGAACGGCCCGGGGCGGCTCGGCCGGTTCGAGAAGCTGGCGGAGCTGGCCTCGAACTTGACCAGCTCCCCTGCCTTCTCCGTCTTCTGCGTCCTGCTGGTGGCCGCCTTTCTCGGAGCCCACCTGGCCCACCTGAGCACCAGCTGGCAGCACCTGCTGGGCGACGCGATGGGCGCGGTCGCCCTGCTGCTCCTGGCCCTGCTGAAGAACTCCGAACGCCGGGCCGAGCACGCGATCCAGCAGAAGCTCGACGCGATCGCCGCCGCCCTCCTGGAGCAGTACGAGGGCGAGCCGGGCCGCGCGCACCAGGACCTCGCCCAGGCCATCGGGATCGAGGAGCGCACCTAGACGAGCTGGACGGCCCAGCTCAGCCACCCGGAGGGCGTCCCGCCCCTTGGGCCGAGCGGACGCCGGAAGGGGCGCTTTCGAGTGACCCCCCGCGCGGGCCGCGGCCCCGGGCGGCCCGAACTCCCCGACCATCTCAGGCGGCCGGTCATATTCCGGCCACGGTCCGCCGACCAGGCCGGGCACCGCGCACCCGCGGATCCGGGCCGCCGCCGCTGGGAGATCACTTGTACGTCCTGCTCGTGGCGAGCGCGTTCAACAGCCTCACGCAGCGAGTCCACGCCGAGCTGCGCGACCACGGCCACCGCGTCGCCGTCGAACTCGCCCTGCCCGGTGCCTCCCTGGCCGATGCCGTCCGCGGCCACCGCCCCGACCTCGTCGTCGCCCCGATGCTCCGCACGGCCATCCCCGAGGAGGTCTGGGCCGCCCACACCTGCCTGGTCGTCCACCCGGGACCGGTCGGCGACCGCGGCCCCTCCTCCCTCGACCGGGCCGTCCGGGACGGCGAGACCCGTTGGGGGGTCACGGTCCTCCAGGCCAACGCGGAGATGGACGCCGGCGACGTCTGGGCGAGCGTCGCGTGCCCGCTGCCCCCGGTCGGCAAGAGCGACCTCTACCGCGGTGAGATCGCCGACGCCGCCCTGGAGGCCGTCCTGCTCGCGGTGGAACGCTTCGCCTCCGGCACGTACACCCCGCAGCCGCAGGCCGACGGCCGGGCCCGGCCGCTCCTGCGCCAGGAGGAGCGCCGGATCGACTGGGAGCGCGATCGCACCGAGGACGTCCTGCGCACGCTGCGCGCCGCCGACTCGCAGCCCGGCGTACGGGACGAGCTGCTCGGCGGCCAGTGGTTCCTGCACGGCGGGCACCGGGAGGAGCGGCTGCGCGGACGCCCCGGCGAGCTGCTGGCCACCCGGGACGGGGCCGTGTGCCGGGCCACGGCCGACGGCGCCGTCTGGATCCCGGAACTGCGCGCCCGCCGCCTCCCGGGCGGCCCGGCGACCTTCAAGCTTCCCGCCGCGCAGGCACTCGCGGACCGGCTGCCGCCGCTTCCCGAGGTCCCCGCGCCACCGGAGAGCGGCCCCCACCGCCGCACCTGGTCGGACATCGGCTACCACGAGGAGGGCCAGGCCGGTTTTCTGACGTTCTCCTTCCCCGGTGGCGCGATGAGCACCGCGCACTGCCGCCGGCTGCTGGACGCCTACCGGACCGCCCGCACCCGCCCCACCACCGTCCTGGTCCTCGGCGGCGGCCGCGACTTCTTCTCCAACGGCATCCACCTGGGTGTCATCGAGGCCGCGGCCGACCCGGCCGAGGAGTCCTGGGCCAACATCAACGCCATGAACGACCTGGTCGAGGCGGTGCTGACCACCACCGACCGGCTCGTGGTCAGCGCGCTGGGCGGCAACGCCGCCGCCGGCGGGGCCATGCTCGCCCTCGCCGCCGACGAGGTCTGGTGCCGCTCGGGCGTCGTCCTGAACCCGCACTACCGCCTGATGGGGCTGCACGGCTCCGAGTACTGGACGTACACCCTGCCGCGCCGCGTCGGTCCCGCACTCGCGGACCGCCTCACCACCGAGGCCCTCCCGCTGAGCGCCGCCGCGGCGCAGGGGCTCGGACTGGTCGACCGTACGCTCCCCTGCCCGCCCGGCGACTTCACCCGCGAGACGGAGCGCCTCGCGGCCCGCCTGGCCGCCCTGCCCGCCACCGCCTCCCGGATCGCCGGAAAGAAGGCGGCGCGCGAGCGGGACGAGGCGCTCCGGCCGCTCGCCGCCCACCGCGAGGCCGAGCTGGACCTGATGGGGCGGACCTTCCGCGACCCGCACGCCCCCTACCACGCCCTGCGCCGCGCCTTCGTCCGCAAGGAGCGTCCGGCCGGCACCCCGCCGCACCTCGGCGGACCGGGATAGGCCCGCACGCCGCCGCGGCCGCCCCGGGCCCGCCCGATGTCACTGGACTGGCCGTACCTGACGCGGCACCCGGTCCGGACTGCTGTTAGCAAGAAAGGTGTGGGTGAGGCAGCCCGCCTCCGCCCGCCCCTCCCGATCCCCTCCCCGAGGAGCCGTCCCATGGCCACAGCGACGCAGGACACGGTCGAGGACCCGGTGATCCATATCCTCTGGATCAACGCGGGCCTGAGCTGCGACGGCGACTCGGTGTCCCTGACGGCGGCGATGCAGCCGAGCATCGAGGAGATCGTGACCGGTGTACTGCCCGGTCTGCCCAAGATCGCCGTGCACTGGCCGCTGATCGACTTCGAATGCGGCCCGGTCGGCGGCGCCGACACCTTCATCGAGTGGTTCTTCAAGGGCGAGCGGGGCGAGATCGATCCGTTCGTCCTGGTCGTCGAGGGGTCCATCCCCAACGAGAAGATCAAGCCCGAGGGCTACTGGTGCGGCTTCGGTGACGACCCGGAGACCGGTCAGCCGATCACCACCAGCGAGTGGCTCGACCGCCTCGCCCCCAAGGCCCTCGCCGTCGTGGCCATCGGCACCTGCGCCACCTACGGCGGTATCCACGCCATGGAGGGCAATCCGACGGGCGCCATGGGCGTGCCGGACTACCTGGGCTGGGACTGGACCTCCAAGGCCGGCATCCCGATCGTCTGTGTGCCGGGCTGCCCGATCCAGCCCGACAACTTCTCGGAGACCCTGACCTACCTGCTCTACCAGGCGGCCGGCTCCGCCCCGATGATCCCCCTCGACGACAAGCTGCGTCCGACCTGGCTCTTCGGGGCCACCGTCCACGAGGGCTGCGACCGCGCCGGCTACTACGAGCAGGGCGAGTTCGCCGAGACCTACGACTCCCCGCTCTGCCTGGTCAAGCTCGGCTGCTGGGGTCCCGTCGTCAAGTGCAACGTGCCCAAGCGCGGCTGGATGAACGGCATCGGCGGCTGCCCCAACGTCGGCGGCATCTGCATCGCCTGCACGATGCCCGGCTTCCCCGACAAGTTCATGCCGTTCATGGACGAACCTCTTGGGGCCAAGGTCTCGACGCGGGCGAGCAGCGCGTACGGCGCACTGATCCGCAGGCTCCGGTCGGTCACCGCCCACACCGTGGACGAGGAACCGAAGTGGAGGCAGAGCGGCCGCAGCCTCACCACGGGCTACCGCCCGCCCTGGTGACGACGCCCCGGAAGAACGCCCCGGAAGACCCCCCAACTCCTGCTCCCCGCACCGAAGAAGGGTCACGGCACAAACGATGACACCGAAGACGAAGGCGGCCGCAGACGGCAGCGGCCTGGTGGAGATGGCCTGGGATCCGATCACCCGGATCGTGGGCAGCCTCGGCATCCACACGAAGATCGACTTCAAGCAGAAGCGGGTCGCGGAGTGCTACAGCACCTCGTCGGTCTTCCGCGGCTACAGCGTCTTCATGCGCGGCAAGGACCCCCGCGACGCGCACTTCATCACCAGCCGCATCTGCGGCATCTGCGGTGACAACCACGCCACCTGCTCGGTGTACGCGCAGAACATGGCCTACGGGGTGAAGCCGCCCCACCTCGCCGAGTGGATCATCAACCTCGGCGAGTCCGCGGAGTACATGTTCGACCACAACATCTTCCAGGAGAACCTGGTCGGGGTCGACTACTGCGAGAAGATGGTCCGCGAGACCAACCCGGGCGTCCTGGAACTCGCCGAGCGCACCCCCGCCCCGCACGCCGGCGAGCACGGCTACAAGACCATCGCCGACATCATGCGCTCCCTCAACCCCATCGAGGGCGAGTTCTACCGCGAGGCACTCCAGGTCTCCCGCTACACGCGCGAGATGTTCTGCCTGATGGAGGGCCGCCACGTGCACCCCTCCACCCTCTACCCGGGCGGCGTCGGCACCATCGCCTCCGTCCAGCTCTTCACCGACTACATGAGCCGCCTCATGCGGTACTGCGAGTTCATGAAGAAGGTCGTCCCGCTCCACGACGACCTGTTCGACTTCTTCTACGAGGCCCTGCCCGGCTACGAGGAGGTCGGCCGCCGACGCGTCCTCCTCGGCTGCTGGGGCGCCCTCAACGACCCCGAGTACTGCGACTTCACGTACGCCAACATGACCGACTGGGGACGGAAGATGTTCGTCACCCCGGGCGTGGTGGTGGACGGCAAACTGGTCACGAACGACCTCACCGAGATCAACCTCGGCATCCGCATCCTGCTCGGCAGCTCGTACTACGACGACTGGCAGGGGCAGGAGCAGTTCGTCACGCACGACCCGCTCGGCAACCCGGTCGACCCGCGCCACCCGTGGAACCAGCACACCATCCCGGCCCCGCAGAAGCGCAACTTCGACGACAAGTACAGCTGGGTCATGTCGCCCCGCTGGTTCGACGGCAAGGACCACCTGGCCCTGGACACCGGCGGCGGCCCCATCGCCCGCCTGTGGTCCACCGCCCTGTCGGGCCTGGTGCACACCGACTACGTGCAGGCCACCGGCCACAGCGTCGTGATCACCCTGCCGCGCACGATGACCAAGCCCGAGACCCGCTTCGAGTGGAAGATCCCGAAGTGGAGCAACGCGCTGGAACGCAACCGCGCGCGCACCTACTTCCAGGCCTACGCGGCGGCCATCGCCCTGCACTGCGCCGAGAAGGGCCTCGCCGAGGTCCGCGCCGGACGCACCCAGACCTGGGAGAAGTTCGAGGTCCCGGACGAGGGTCTCGGGGTCGGCTTCACCGAGGCCGTGCGCGGCGTCCTGTCGCACCACATGGTCATCCGCGACGGGAAGATCGCCAACTACCACCCGTATCCGCCGACCCCGTGGAACGCCAGCACCCGCGACACCTTCGGCACGCCCGGCCCCTACGAGGACGCCGTGCAGAACACCCCGATCTTCGAGGAGAACACCCCGGAGAACTTCAAGGGCATCGACATCATGCGTGCCGTTCGCAGCTTCGACCCCTGTCTGCCCTGCGGCGTCCACATGTACGTCGGCGGCGGCAAGACGGTCAAGACGATGCACGTGCCCACCGGTCTGAGCGGACTGGGCGGATGAGGGCCGCGACCGACGGACCGCAGGCCGGGCGCCGGGTCGAGGAGGTCCTCGACCGGATCGCCGCCACCGGGGACCGGGCGGCCTGCGAGGCCGCCGAGGAACTGGTGCGCGTCCTCATGGACTTCTACGGCGCCGGGCTCGCCCGGATCGTCGAGAAGGTCGGGGACGGCCCCCTCGCGGCGGTCGCCGACGACGAACTCGTCGCGAGCCTGCTCTCCCTGCACGGCCTGCACCCCGAGGACGTGCACACCCGCATCGGCCGCGCCCTGGCCGCCCACGGTGAACCGCTGGAACTGCTCGGCTTCGACGAGAAGACCGGCGTACTGCGGCTGCGCCCGTCCGCCGCCCCCACCGGCTGCGGCTGCGGATCCGGCGGCCAGGACGGCGCCGGGCGCACCCTGGAGGACAGCCTCGCCTGCTTCGCCCCCGAGGTGAGCAGCGTGGAGCGGGAGCCCGCCCCGGCCCCGGCCCCCGCGCTCCTGCAGATCGGCACCCGGCCCCCGAGCCCGGCACGGGTGCCGTGAGCGGGCCCGGTCCGCGCCACGACGGCCCGCGCGCCCCGCGCGGGCTGCGCCGGTTCGCGGGCCCGCGCCCGCCCCGGCCCGAGACCTGCGAACTGTGCGGGGTCGTCGTGTCCCCGGACGGCCATCGCCACCTGGTGCAGACCGAGCAGCGCTCCCTGGTCTGCGCCTGCACCGCCTGCGCCCTGCTGTTCGACCGGCCGGGCTCGGGCACCGGACGCCTGCGGACCGTACCCGACCGCTACCTCACCGACCCCGGCCACCGGCTCGACGACGGCGCGTGGGAACGCCTCCAGATCCCGGTCGGCGTCGCGTTCTTCTTCCGCAACGCCGCCCTCGACCGGCTGGTCGCCCTCTACCCGAGCCCGGCCGGAGCCACCGAGAGCGAACTCGACCCCGAGACCTGGCAGACCGTACTGGGCGCCGGCCGGCTCTCCGAGCTCCTCGAACCCGACGTCGAGGCGCTGCTGCTGCGCCGCTCGGAGGGCCGCACCGAGTGCTACCTGGTGCCGATCGACATCTGCTACGAGCTGGTGGGGCGGATGCGGCTGCTGTGGCAGGGCTTCGACGGCGGCGCGGAGGCCCGGGCCGCGCTGAACACCTTCTTCGAGCAGGTGGAACGCCGTTCCAGGCCCGCGCCCGGGACGGCGCGGACGTCGTCCGAGGCCACGGCCACGGCCACGGCCACGGTCACGGCGAAGGCGTCAGTGACGGCGGAGGACGGGGCCCGATGACCGAATTCGCCTTCACCTGCACCGGGGTGCGCGCCGACCCGTACGCGGCCGGCCCCACCCTCGTCTTCCGGCTGCGGATCACCGCAGCCGGGGGCGCCCGGGTGCACGCCATCGCCCTGCGCTGCCAGATTCGCATCGAACCGGCCCGGCGCGGCTACGGCCCCGCCGAGGCGGAAGGCCTCGCGGACCTGTTCGGTGAGCGCTCCCGGTGGGGCAGCACCCTCCAGCCCGTGCAGTTCGCCCACGTCTGCGTCATGGTCCCGAGCTTCACCGGGGAGACCGAGACCGACCTCGTCGTGCCCTGCACCTACGACATGGACATCGCCGCGACCCGCTACTTCGAAGCCCTGGCGGAGGGAGAGGTACCGCTGCTGATGCTGTTCTCCGGCACCGCCTTCACCGGGGACGCCGGCTTCCACGTCGAGCCGGTGCCCTGGGACCGCGAGGCCGTCTACCGGATGCCCGTGGCCGTGTGGCGCGAGATGGTCGAACAGCACTTCCCCGGCTGCGGATGGCTCCGGCTGCCCCGCGCCACCATGGACGAGCTGCTCGCCTTCCGCTCCCGCCACGCGCTCGCCTCGTGGGAGGCGACCGTACGGGCCCTGCTGGACGCGGCCGCCCCGCCCGAGCCGCCGGCCCCACCGGGTCCCGTCCGGCTGGGCGCGATCCTGCCGCGCCTCACCGGGAGGACGGCTCCGTGACCACGACGACCACCCCCCACGCCCGCTTCGCCGTCGCCCGGCAGGTGGCCGACGCGGTCCTCCTCGAGGGGTACGTGCTCTACCCGTACCGGGCCTCGGCCGCGAAGAACCGGCTGCGCTGGCAGTTCGGCGTCCTCGTCCCCCCGGCGTGGGGCCGCGCGCACGAGGAGCACGTCTTCCAGCAGACCGAGATCCTGATGGAACCCCGGGGCGCGGCGACCCTCGCCCTGGAACTGCGCTTCCTGCACGCGCAGCGGCGTACGGTCGAACAGGCGGGGGACGACGGCGGTTTCACGGAGGTCCCCGAGCTGCACCTGGCCGACCGGGTCCTCGTGCCCTGGGACGAGGGCGCCGAGGAACGGGTCGAGGTGACCGTGCCCGTCGCCGAACTGCTCGGCGACGACGGTGTCACCTTCCCCTTCCGCCGTCCCGCCCGCGTCGACACCGAGCCCGTTCTCGACGCCGACGGGCGCACGCTGGGCCGCCTGGTGCGGCGTACCGGTGAGATCGAGGGCCGGCTGCGGCTGCACGCCACCGAACTCCCCGGCGCCTACCGCGTGCTGCGGCTCCGGGCCGTGGTGGAGAACACCAGCCCCTGGACCCCGCCCGCCGGGGCCGGCCCCGGCGACCGCGAGGCCGCGCTGCCGCACTCACTGGTCGCCGCCCACCTCCTGCTCGGGCTGGACCACGGTTCCTTCCTGTCCATGACCGACCCGCCCGAATGGGCCAGGCAGGCGGTGGCCGCCTGCGAGAACCGCCACACCTGGCCGGTGCTCGCGGGCGAACCCGGCCGCGCCGACGTGGTCCTGTCCTCCCCGATCATCCTGGAGGACCACCCGGCCATCGCCCCCGAGAGCGCGGGCGCCATGTACGACGCCCTCGAGATCGACGAGATCCTCGCCCTGCGCACGGCTGCCCTGACCGAGCAGGAGAAGCGCGAGGCCCGCGGCACCGACGCCCGGGCCGCCGCCGTGATCGACCTCGCCGACTCCATGCCCCCCGAGGTCCTGGAGCGACTGCACGGCGCCGTACGGGCCCTGCGGGAGGTCACCGGCCCCGAGCAGCTGCCACTGCTCGCGGACATCCCCTCCGAGGACGTGGTGTTCAGACCTGACACCCCGTGGTGGGACCCGGCCCGTGCGGACACCGCCGACCCGGCGCGCGACCGGATCGCGATCGGCGGAGCGTCGGTGGGCCCCGGCAGCCGGGTCCTGCTCCGCCCCGGACTGCGCCGCACCGACGCGCAGGACCTCTTCCTCCAGGGCCGCACCGCGCTGGTCGAGGCCGTCCTGCACGACGTCGACGGGGGAGTGCACCTCGCCGTCACCGTGGAGGACGACCCGGGCGCGGACATCCGCCGCGAGCAGGGCCGGTTCCTCTACTTCCAGCCCGACGAGGTCACCCCGCTGGAGGACGCGTGAACGCCCGGGTCCTGGTCGCCGGCATCGGCAACGTCTTCCTCGGCGACGACGGCTTCGGCGTCGAGACGGTAAGGGCGCTGGCCGCACACCCCCTGCCCGAAGGCGTCGAGGTGGTGGACTTCGGCGTCCGCGGCGTCCACCTCGCCTACCAGCTCCTCGACGGCTACGACACGCTCCTGCTGATCGACGCCACCGCACGCGGCGGCGAGCCGGGCACGCTCTACCTGATCGAGGCCGACGGGCACGCGGTAGCGCGGGCACCGGGCGCCCAGGCGCCGGCGCCGCCCGTCCTCGACGGCCACCACATGTCCCCCGACGCCGTCCTCGCCCTGCTGGACACCCTGTGCGCCGGAACCGGAGCCACCCCGCCGCGGCGGACCCTCGTCCTCGGCTGCGAACCGGCCGGGGTCGAGGAGGGCATCGGACTGAGCGCACCGGTGGCCGCCGCCGTACCCGAGGCCGTCCGCGCGGCCCTGGACCTGATCCACGGCCGGGACCACGACGCATCCGACCGGCCTGGCCGCGAACTGAGGAGAACCCCATGAAGAAGGCCTTCATCGGCGGGGCCGCGGCCGCCGCCCTCGCCGTCGCAGTACTGCAGATCCTGCCCGACATCCGGCGCTACCTGCGCATGCGCCGGATGTGACACCGCAGCGGGCGCGCATGTCGACGTGGGCGCCCGAATGGCGTACGGGCCGCGCCGCGTACCGGCGTGCCCGACGGCACGGACCCCGTCCCGCCGGTTCAATGAGCCCCGGCAGGACGGAGTCATATGCACGAGATGTCGATCGCCATGGCCGTCGTCGGCCAGGTGGAAGAGGCGGCCCGGGCGGGCGGCGCGCACGCCGTCACCTCCGTACGGCTGCGGGTCGGTGAGCTGGCGGGGGTGGTCCCCGACGCGCTGGCCTTCTGCTTCGAACTGGCCTGCGCCGGAACGCTCCTCGAAGGAGCCGAACTCGTCACGGAGTCCGTGACGGCCCGCGCCCGCTGCGGTTCCTGTCCCGGCACCTGGGCGGTGGGCATGCCCCCCGAACTGTGCTGCCCCGGATGCAGCAGGGCCACCGAGGTGGAACTGCTGTCGGGCCGTGAGCTGGAGATCCTCAGCGTGCGCTGGGAAGACGGCCCCGCCGGTGCCCGTACCCGCGAACCGATGCCCGAGGAGGCCTGAACCATGTGCCGAGTGGTCGATCTGCGGCAGGCGGTGCTCGCCAAGAACGATGAAGCCGCCCAGGCCCTGCGCACCGAACTCACCGCGCGCGGTACGACGGTGGTCAATCTGCTCTCCAGCCCCGGCAGCGGCAAGACGGCGCTGCTGGAGCGGGAACTGCTCCTCGCGCGGGAGCGGGGCGTGGCCGTGGCCGCGCTGACGGCGGACCTGGCCACCGAGAACGACGCGGTACGGCTGGCCCGTTCGGGCGTACCGGTCAAGCAGGTCCTCACCGACGGACTGTGCCACCTGGAGGCCGCGATGCTCGGCCGGCACCTGGACGGCTGGCTGCCCCGGGACACCCGGCTGCTCTTCGTGGAGAACGTGGGCAATCTGGTCTGCCCCGCCGGCTACGACCTCGGGGAATCGCTGCGGGTGGTGCTCGCTTCGGTGACCGAGGGCGAGGACAAGCCGCTGAAGTACCCGACCGCCTTCGGACTGGCCCAGCTGGTGGTGGTCACCAAGACCGACATCGCGCGAGCCGTCGAGTTCGACGAGGCGGCCTTCCGAGCCAACGTGGAGCAGGTCAACCCCGGTGTGGAGATCGTCCTCACCTCGGCGCGGGCGGGTGAGGGCCTGGGCGTCCTGCTCGACCGGGCACTGGCGATCGGGGCGGGCGGCGGAGCGCACGCACCGGTGATGGCACGTCAGCAGCACGCGCACGGCCACGACCATGGCCACGATCACGAGCACGAGCACGGCGACGATCACGACCACGAGCACGGCCACGGCCACGACGGGGACCCCGGTCGCGACGGGGACCACGAACACCCGCACGTGCAGACCGCCGCGCAGACCCGCTGATGGAGGCGGTCCAGCGCCGCCGGGTCACCGTCCGGGGCGTGGTCCAGGGCGTCGGCTTCCGCCCCTACGTCTACACCCGCGCGACCGGGCTGGGCCTTGCCGGGCACGTCACCAACACCCCCGAGGGCGTCGTCGCCGAGGTCGAGGGCGCCCCGGACGCGGTCTCGCGGTTCTGCGAACGGCTGGCGGCGGACGCGCCCCCGCTGGCCGTCGTCGACACCGTCGACCACTGGGAGGTCCCGGTCGCGGGCGGCGCCGGGTTCACCATCATCGCCTCCCGGACCGGCGGCCCCGCCCGGACCCTCGTCTCCCCGGACGTGGCCACCTGCGCCGACTGCCTCACCGAACTCGCCGACCCGGCCGACCGGCGCCACCGGCACCCCTTCATCACCTGCACCCACTGCGGGCCGCGCTTCACCATCGTCACCGGGCTGCCGTACGACCGCGCCCACACCACCATGGCCGCCTTCCCCCTGTGCCCCGACTGCGCCCGGGAGTACGAGGACCCGGCCGACCGCCGCTTCCACGCCCAGCCCGTCGCCTGCCCGGCCTGCGGCCCCCGCCTGAGGCTGCTCACCGGCAGCCCGCCCCGCGAGAGCGCCGGCGCCGACCCGATCGCCGAGGCCCGCCGGCTGCTGGCCGCCGGGGCGATCCTCGCCGTCAAGGGCCTGGGCGGCTACCACCTGGCCTGCGACGCCGCACACCCGGGCGCCGTGGCCGAGCTGCGCCGGCGCAAGGCCCGCGGGGACAAGCCGTTCGCGCTGATGGCCCGGGACCTCGCCGACGCCGAGCGGTTCGTGTCCATCGGACCCGAGGAGCGGGAGCTGCTCACGGGCGGCGTACGGCCCATCGTGCTGCTGCGCCGCCGCGCGGGTGCGCACGGCCCGGACGGGGTCGCCCCGGGCTGTCCCGACCTCGGCGTGATGCTCCCGTACACCCCGGTCCACCACCTGCTGCTCGGCCTGCCCGGGGATCCCCCGGGACCCCGGCTGCTCGTCATGACCAGCGGGAACCTCGCGGGGGAGCCCATCGTCACCGACGACGACGAGGCCCTGGACCGGCTCGCGGGCCTCGCCGACGGCTGGCTCGTGCACGACCGGCCCATCCATGTGCCGTGCGACGACTCCGTGGTGCGGGTGTGCGACGGCGAGATGCTGACCCTGCGGCGCTCGCGCGGGTACGCCCCGCTGCCGCTGGCCCTGCCGGTCGCGGTCACCGCGACCCTCGCGGCGGGCGGGGACCTGAAGAACACCTTCTGCCTCGGCGAGGGGCGCAAGGCCTGGCTGTCCGCCCACATCGGCGACATGGACGACCTCGCCACCCGGTACGCCCTGGAACGCGCCGAGCGGCAGCTGGAGTCCATCACCGGCGTCGTCCCCGCGCTCCTCGCCGCCGACCGGCACCCCGGCTACCGCTCCGCGCAGTGGGCCCGGCGGGCCGCGGGCGCCCGGCCGCTGGTCCGGGTCCAGCACCACCACGCGCACATCGCCTCCGCCATGGCGGAGCACGGCCTGGACGGCGGCCGCCCGGTGATCGGGGTCGCCTTCGACGGCACCGGCTACGGGGACGACGGAGCGGTGTGGGGCGGCGAGGTCCTCCTCGCCGACTACGCGGGGTACACCCGCTTCGCCCACCTCGCGTACGTCCCGCTCCCGGGCGGTGACGCGGCCGTGCACCGCCCGTACCGCATGGCGCTGTCCCACCTGCGGGCCGCCGGCATCGGATGGGCACCGGACCTGCCCTGCACGGCCGCCTGCCCGCCGGATGAACTGCGGGTGCTGGAACGCCAGTTGGAGCGCGGCCTGAACTGCGTCCCCACATCCAGCATGGGCCGCCTCTTCGACGCCGTCTCCTCCCTCGCCGGAATCCGCCACCGGGCCGGCTACGAGGCGCAGGCCGCGATCGAGCTGGAGGGGGCGGCGTACGGCGCGCACGGCGCGGGCCCCGGCCACGCCTTCGGCCTGCGCGTACCGCCGGACCCCGCCGCCGGGCCGGTCACCGCCGATCCGGCGCCCGTGCTGGCCGCCGTCGTCGCCGACGTCCGCGCGGGCGCGGACCCGGCGCTGATCGCCGCCCGCTTCCACGCCTCCGTCGCCTCCCTCGTCGCCACGCTCTGCGACCTCGCGCGCGAGCGGCACGGCCTGGACACCGTCGCCCTGACCGGCGGGGTCTTCGCCAACACCCTGCTCTCCTCGGCGTGCGCCCGGCTGCTGCGCGCATCCGGGTTCACCGTCCTGCGGCACGGCCGGATCCCCCCGAACGACGGCGGGCTGGCGCTGGGCCAGCTCATGGTGGCCGCCGCGCACCACACCCCCTGATCCCACCCACAGCAAGGAGAAGCCCATGTGCCTGGCGGTGCCCGGCAGAGTGCTCGACATCGGGGAGAAGGACGGCACCCGCATGGCCACCGTCGACTTCGGCGGTGTGCAGAAGGAGGTGTGCCTGGAGTACCTGCCCGACCTGCAGGTGGGTGAGTACGCCATCGTCCACGTGGGATTCGCCCTCCAGCGCCTCGACGAGGAGTCGGCCAAGCAGACCCTCGAGCTCTTCGCGCAACTCGGCATGCTTCAGGAGGAGTTCGGCGATCCGTGGGAGCAGGCCGCCGCGGCCGGCGGTGAGCCCTGGCCCTTCGCCGACGATCCCGACGCCGATCCCGTGTCCGCATCCGAACCCGAACGCGTGCTCGCCGCACCGCAGGAGGAAGTCCAGCCGTGAAGTACATCGAGGAGTTCCAGGACCCCGACCTCGCCCGCCGGCTGCTCGACGACATCCACGCCACGGTGACCCGCCCCTGGGCCCTGATGGAGGTCTGCGGCGGCCAGACCCACACCATCATCCGGCACGGGATCGACCAACTGCTGCCGGACCTGGTGGAACTGATTCACGGTCCGGGATGCCCGGTGTGCGTCACCCCGCTGGAGGTCATCGACAAGGCGCTGGAGATCGCCTCCCGCCCCGATGTGATCTTCTGCTCCTTCGGGGACATGCTCCGGGTGCCCGGGACCGGCCGCGACCTGTTCCAGGTGCGCAGCGAGGGCGGCGACGTACGCGTCGTCTACTCCCCGCTCGACGCCCTGCGGATCGCCCAGGAGAACCCGAAGCGCCAGGTGGTCTTCTTCGGCATCGGCTTCGAGACCACCGCGCCGCCCAACGCCATGACGGTCCACCAGGCGAAGAAGCTGGGCATCCCCAACTTCAGCCTGCTCGTCTCGCACGTCCGGGTGCCCCCGGCGATCGAGGCGATCATGCAGTCGCCGAGCTGCCGGGTCCAGGGCTTCCTCGCCGCCGGGCACGTGTGCAGCGTGATGGGCGTGCGCGAGTACCCCGAACTGGCGGCGCGCCACCGGGTCCCGATCGTGGTGACGGGCTTCGAACCACTGGACATCCTGGAGGGCGTGCGCCGGGCCGTACGGCAGCTGGAGCGCGGCGAGCACACCGTCGACAACGCCTACGCGCGGGCGGTCCGCCCCGAGGGCAACCCGGCGGCCCTGGCCATGCTGGAGGACGTCTTCGAGGTCACCGACCGGGCCTGGCGGGGCATCGGCGTCATCCCCGACAGCGGCTGGCGGCTGTCGCCCCGCTACCGGGAGTTCGACGCCGAGCACCGCTTCTCGGTCACCGGCATCAACACCCTGGAGCCGGCCGAGTGCCGCAGCGGCGAGGTGCTCCAGGGGCTGCTGAAGCCGCACGAGTGCGAGGCCTTCGGCACGCTGTGCACCCCGCGCAGCCCGCTCGGCGCCACCATGGTCTCCAGCGAGGGCGCCTGCGCCGCGTACTACCTCTACCGGCGGCTGGAGCTGGGGACCGTACCCGCCGCTCATGCCGCGAAGGCTCCGGCCCCCGGGAACGCCGCGACGGCCGCGCCCGCCCCGACCACCGTGCCCGGCCCCAACGACACGACCCCCGTGAGCGCCCCGCTGGAGGCGAGCCCCGTTGTCTGACACCGCACTCGACATCACGGGCTGGACCTGCCCGGCCCCGCTGCGCGACCGCCCCCGCGTGGTGATGGGCCACGGCGGCGGGGGCGCGCTCTCCGCCGAACTGGTCGAGCACCTCTTCGCCCCGGCCTTCGGCGGTGAGGTGCTCGCGCAGCTCGGGGACTCCGCGGCCGTCTCCCTGGGCGGGGTCCGCCTGGCCTTCTCCACCGACTCCTACGTGGTGCGGCCGCTGTTCTTCCCCGGCGGCTCCATCGGCGACCTCGCCGTCAACGGCACGGTCAACGACCTGGCCATGAGCGGAGCCGAAGCGGCCTACCTCTCCTGCGGGTTCATCCTGGAGGAGGGCGTCGAGATGGCGGTCGTGGCGCGCGTGGCCGAAGCCATGGGCGCGGCCGCCCGCGCGGCGGGCGTGGAGGTCGCGACCGGCGACACCAAGGTCGTGGAGGCGGGCCACGGGGACGGCATCTACATCAACACCGCGGGCATCGGCGTCATCCCCGACGGGGTGGACCTGCGCCCGCAGCGCGTCGTACCGGGTGACGTCGTCATCGTCAGCGGCGAGATCGGGCTCCACGGGGTGGCGATCATGAGCGTCCGCGAGGGGCTCGAATTCGGCGTGGACATCCAGAGCGACTGTGCGGCCCTCGGCGGACTCGTACGGAGCATGCTCGCGGTCACCCCGGACCTCCACGTCCTGCGCGACCCCACCCGGGGCGGGCTGGCGGCCTCCCTGAACGAGATCGCGGCCGCCTCGGGCGCCGGTGTCGTGATCCACGAGGGTCGCGTCCCGGTTCCCGCGGCCGTCGCCAACGCCTGCGCGATCCTCGGACTCGACCCGCTCTACGTGGCCAACGAGGGCAAGCTGGTCGCCTTCGTGCCCCGCGAGCACGCCGACGCCGTCCTCGACGCCATGCGCGCCCATCCGCTGGGCCGGCACGCGGCGGTGATCGGTGAGGCCGTCGACGCCCACCCGGGCCTGGTCGTGGCCCGCACCGCCCTCGGCGGCACCCGCGTGGTCGACCTGCCGATCGGGGAGCAGCTGCCGCGCATCTGCTGACCGCGGTACGCAAGATGGGTGCCGGCCCCGATGTGCGGGGCCGGCGGGCCGGGCGATGCTGGGGGTGTCCGCGAAGACCCCTGAACACCCCTCGTCCCGACGGCGTTGACGTGGAGCGGCGTGCCCCCCCCGGCGGCGAGCCCGCTCGCTCGCCGTCGCCCGGTCGACGGAAAGGAGCGGGGGCATGCCGCGATCCGACGATACGAGGGCCACCGGCCCCGGAGTCCCGGCCCGCAACGGGGATCCGCCGGCGCCCCGGAGTCCCGGCGCAGGGCGCCCGCGCAGGCCCCGACGGCCCCGACGGCCCCGTGCGTACCGGCGGGCCGGTACCTGGCTGGCCGTGTTCCTGGGGGTCTGGGGCGCGGTGGCCGGGGTCACCCTGCCCAACGGGCTCGTGCTGGCGGCCGGACTGGTCGTGGCCGCGCTGGCGGTGAACCGGCTGGGCGCGGAGCCCCGTACGGCCCACCGGTCCAAGCCCGCGGCACCGCCCTGACCGCCCGGCCTCCGCTCCTACGGACGCCCGGCGGGGTCCTGGTCGGGGGCCGCCTCCGCAGCGGCCTCCGGGGACTTCGCGGGGGAGGGCACGGCCGCGAGCCGCGGAGGGCTCCCGGCGCGGTGCTCCCTGCACCACGCGGCCAGGGGCTCGGTGTACCGGGCGGTGAGCGGCCCGATCACCACGAGGATGAGCACGTAGGCGGTGGCCAGCGGCCCGAGGGCCGGTTCGATACCGGCGCTGACGGCGAGACCGGCGATGACGATCGAGAACTCGCCGCGCGCGACGAGCGTGCCGCCCGCCCGCCAGCGGCCCTTGACCCCGACCCCGGCGCGCTTCGCGGCCCAGTACCCGGTGGCGATCTTCGTGCCCGCGGTGACCAGGGCGAGCGCGAGGGCGGGCAGCAGCACGGGCGGAATGCTCGCCGGGTCGGTGTGCAGGCCGAAGAAGACGAAGAACACCGCGGCGAACAGGTCCCGGAGCGGGCTGAGCAGGGTGTGCGTGCCCTCGGCCACCTCACCGGACAGGGCGATACCGACCAGGAAGGCGCCGACCGCGGCGGACACCTGCAACTGCTGCGCGAGGCCCGCCACGAGCAGGGTCAGGCCGAGGACGACGAGGAGCAGCTTCTCCGGGTCGTCACTGGAGACGAAGCGGGAGATGACCCGGCCGTAGCGGACGGCGACGAACAGGACCGCACCCGCCACGCCGAGGGCGATCGCGAGGGTCAGGCTGCCCGCCGCGAGACCGACCCCGGCCAGCAGCGCAGTGACGATGGGCAGGTAGACGGCCATGGCCAGGTCCTCGAGGACCAGGACGCTGAGGATGACCGGGGTCTCGCGGTTGCCGAGCCGCCCGAGATCACCCATCACCTTGGCGATGACGCCGGAGGAGGAGATCCAGGTGACGCCCGCCAGGACCACGGCGGCCACCGGCCCCCAGCCCATCAGCAGCGCGGCGAGCGCGCCGGGTACGGCGTTGAGGGCGAAGTCGACCAGTCCGGCCGGGTACTGGGTCTTGAGGTTGGAGACGAGATCGGTGGCCGTGTACTCCAGCCCCAGCATCAGCAGCAGCAGGATGACGCCGATCTCGGCGCCGATGGCCACGAACTCCTCGCTCGCGCCCATGGGCAGCAGTCCGCCCGTACCGAAGGCGAGGCCGGCCAGCAGGTACAGGGGTATCGGGGAGAAGCGGAAGCGGCCGGCGAGCCTGCCCAGCAGACCCAGGCCGAGGATGATCGCACCGAACTCGATCAGGAAGACAGCGGAGTGCACAGGCGATCACTCCCGTCCGAGTATGGAGGCGGCCGCGTCGACGCCCTCGCGGGTACCGATCACGATGAGCGTGTCGCCGCCGGCGAGGCGGAAGTCGGGTGCGGGGGAGGGGCGGGCCTCGGCCCGGCGCAGTACCGCCACGATGGAGACGCCCGTCTCCGTCCGCATCCGGGTCTCGCCCAGCAGCCGGCCGTTCCAGTACGAGTGCGCGGACAGCTCGATGCGCTCGGCGACCAGCCCGAGGTCGGTGGTGTGCAGCAGGTTGGGGCTGTGGTGCGCCGGCATCAGGGCGTCGATCAGCGAGGTGGTCTCCGCCCCGGACAGGTGCAGGGACTGGGCGCACGCGTCCGGATCGTCCGCGCGGTAGACGTTCACCGTACGGGTCCCGTCGCGGTGGGCGATCACCGACAGGTGGCGGTGCTCGCGGGTGGTGAGGTCGTACTGGACCCCGATGCCGGGCAGTGGCGTGGTGCTCATCCGTGGAGCAGGCACAGCTCTGTCCCCCCTTGCTTCGTGTTCGGCCGTGGTGCGGCGCGGCTCTGCCGGAAGGCAGGTTCCGGTTGCCGCGCGGGGCTCATCGTGCCATCTCGCGCAGGCGCCCGGATATGGGTGTCGGCACGGATGGACAAGGCCTCCGGCGGCCGACAGGCTGGGGCGGGGACATGGATCCCACCACGGGTCCTCGCAGGTCACCGTAGGTGCGGGGAGCTGCCGGCGAGGATAGTGGAAGCAAGCGGTCCGCCGAGTGGCGGACGCGGGAACGAGGGGAGAGCCGACCGTGTCGCTGTACTGGCGGATCTTCCTGCTCAACGCGGCCGTCCTCGTCACGGCCGTCCTGCTGCTGCTCGGCCCGGTCACCGTCTCCACCCCGGTCCTCTTCGGGGAGGCCGTGGTGCTGCTCGCCGGGCTGGCGGCCATGCTGATCGCCAACGCCGTCCTGCTCCGCGTCGGCCTGGCACCGCTGGGCCGGCTCACCCGCGCGATGAGCGCCGTGGACCTGCTGCGCCCCGGCAGCCGGGCCGAGGTGGAGGGCCCCGGCGAAGTCGCCGAGCTGACCACCTCCTTCAACGCCATGCTCGGCCGCCTGGAGGCCGAGCGGGCCGGCAGCACCGCCCACGCCCTCTGCGCCCAGGAGGCCGAACGGCGGCGCATCGCGCAGGAGCTCCACGACGAGGTGGGCCAGACGCTCACCGCGGTGCTGCTCCAGCTCAAGCATGTCGCCGACCGTGCTCCCGGACCCCTGCGGGAGGAGCTGCACCAGGTGCAGGAGACGACCCGCACCAGCCTGGACGAGATCCGGCGCATCGCCCGCAGGCTGCGCCCGGGGATCCTGGAGGAGCTGGGGCTGCACAGCGCCCTGCGCGCGCTGACCGCCGAGTTCACCAGCGGGTCGCTGACCGTGCGGCACGTCATCGGCCCCGGAGTGCCCCGCCTGGACGAGGCCGCCGAGCTCGTGGTCTACCGGGTCGCCCAGGAGGCGCTGACCAACGCCGCCCGGCACGCGGGCGCGAGCGCCGTCGAGGTGCACCTGTCGGGCCGGCCCGGCGGGGCGGTCCGGCTGCTCGTACGGGACGACGGCAGGGGCATCGGCCGTACCGGTGAGGGCGCCGGGATCCAGGGCATGCGCGAACGGGCCCTGCTGATCGGCGCGGACCTCGCCGTCGGGGACGGCCCGACGGGCGGCACCGAGGTACGGCTGGACGTGCCCGCCGTCGCCACGGCTGCAGCCGCCGACACCACCGCCGCCGACACCACCACCGCAACCGACCCAGGCCCCGGAGAGGGAAACCGTTGACCACCCCGGAACGGGCACCGACCCGCGTCCTGCTCGCCGACGACCACGCCCTCGTACGACGCGGAGTGCGGCTCATCCTCGACGCCGAACCGGACCTGACGGTGGTCGCCGAGGCCGGGGACGGGGCGGAGGCCGTCGCCCTGGCCCGTACCGGCGAGGTGGACCTCGCCGTCCTCGACGTGGCGATGCCGCGGATGACCGGGCTGCAGGCCGCGCGGGAACTCTCCCGGCTGCGGCCGGACCTGCGCATCCTCATCCTGACCATGTACGACAACGAGCAGTACTTCTTCGAGGCGCTGAAGGCCGGGGCGGCCGGCTACGTCCCCAAGTCGGTCGCCGACCGCGATCTGGTCGAGGCCTGCCGGGCGGCGATCCGGGACGAGCCCTTCATCTACCCCGGCGCCGAGACCACCCTCATCCGCAACTACCTCGACCGGGCCCGCCAGGGCGATCCGCTGCCCGCCCGGGCGATCACCGAACGCGAGGAGGAGATCCTCAAGCTCGTCGCGGAGGGCCACTCCTCGAAGGAGATCGGCGACCTCCTCGTCATCAGCGCCAAGACCGTCGAGCGCCACCGGGCCAACCTGCTCCAGAAGCTGGGGATGCGCGACCGGCTGGAGCTGACCCGGTACGCGATCAGGGTCGGGCTGATCGAGCCGTAGGACGCCGCGTCCGCGCGCCCACCCTCGTACGTGCGAGGTGGTGCGCCCGGCCCCCGCCCTCGAGCATGACGCCGGGACCGCCCGTCCGGGCGTCGTCCACAGGGGCCGGGAGGGGAAGACGTGCTGCGGTATATGAGCAGGGTGCGGACGGTGGTGCTGATGTGCGTGGCGGGACTGGTGCTGGCGGGTGCTCCCGCCTCCGCGTCCGCCACGGAGCAGGGGGCGGCGACGGCCGGGGGCGCGGCCGCGACGAGGCCGCTCTTCCAGCTGCCCTTCCCGTGCGGAACGAAGTGGGACCTGAACACCTGGGGCCACAACCCGGCGCTGGACATGGTGGTCGAGGACAACACCGGCTCCGACGCGCTGCCCGTCCTGCCGTCCGCCGCCGGCACGGTGTCCGCCACGTACTGGACCAACGGCTCGGGCAACACCATCCAGATCAACCACGGCAACGGCTGGTTCACGGCCTACTACCACCTGAAGGACGACCCGGCGACGTACGTGAAGAAGGGCGACCCTGTCCAGCCGTCCACCCGGATCGGCCGCATCGGCACCACGGGCGCCTCCACCTGGTCCCACCTGCACTACGAGCAGCGCTACCTCGCCTCGGGCGACTTCACTGACGAGAGCCACCGCGTTCCGGCCCGGTTCGACGGCGTCGAGTACGCGGGCGCCGCGAAGGAGTGGCGGGGTGTCACCAGCCGCAACTGCACCGGCACGCAGCCCCCCGCCTGGCAGGACTGCCCGGCCGGCAGCGTCTGCTTCTACTCGGGCCCCGACGGCACCGGCACCGTGTGCCGCTCCGCCGGCGACGAGCCCGCCAGTACCTGCGGGCTGCGCCGGTCCTTCTTCAACAACGGCACGACCCAGCCGGGTTACGACTACGTGCAGGTGTACTTCAAGGAGGGCGGCAGCGCCTGTCTGCACCGCGGCCGGGACGAGGGCCGCGGGAACCTTCCCGCGGGCGGCCGGACCATCGACCGCTTCCACTGGCGCGGCGAGTGCTGAGTCCTCTCAACTGTTGCCTGAACGAGTCATTCCACTGACTAGCCTTCCCCTGTACCTCGGGGGAAGGAAGCAGCGTGAACAGCATCATCGTGGTTCCGGGGCACACCACGTCCCCGGCCGATCAGATCCGTCTGGCGCCGGGGCAGAGCCTCCGCTTCGGCCGTGAGCCGGCCAGCGGCGCGCACGGCGCCCCCGGGGGCGCCCCACCCGCCCTATACCTCCCGCACGCGGGCATCTCGCGCTCGGCGGGACAGATCACGGCCACCGGCACGTACTGGTCGCTGAGCAACTTCTCCCGCTCCGCGACCTACGTGGTCGAGAACCCCGAGGGCGCCGGCGAACACATCAAGATCGCGCCCGGCCGACTGGACGCGCCGGTCCCCTTCGAGTTCGCCCGGATCGTCCTGCCCGCCGGCACCGAACTGCTCACCCTGGACATCTGGGCGCCGCGCCACGACTACGCCGACCGCGACGAGCCGGGCGAGCACGACGGGGAGCCGACCGTACTCCCCTTCCCGCTCGACCGCTCCAGCCGGTACTTCCTGGTCCTCACCGCCCTCTGCGAGCCGCGGCTGCGCGGCGCACCGCACGCGCCCCTGCCCACCGTCGAGCAGGTCGTCGAACGGCTGAGGCCCTCGTGGCCCGCGGCCAACCGGGCCACCGTGCAGTGGAACATCGACTACCTCGCGGTCAAGCTGCGCCTCAAGCCCGGCCCCGACACGGCCGAACCGGGGCCGCGACTGGTCGGGAAGAAGGAGACCCTGGTCTCCCTCGCCCTGCGCTTCGACCTCGTCCGCGAGCAGGACCTGGCGGCCCTGCCGGCCGCCCCGACCGGTACCGCCCGCTGACCGGGAGAGCCGGACACTCCGGCGCCGTCACCGTCCCCTCCGGCTACCGGGTCGGCCCCTGGGTCGTCGAGCACCTGCTGGGCGCCGGAGCCTTCGGCAGCGTGTACGCGGCGCTGCGCGCCGAACCCGGACCGGACCTGCCCGCCCGGGCCGCGCTCAAGGTCCTGCCGACCGGCACCCGCACCCCGCGCCAGCTGCGGCACCTGCGCGAACTCGCCGAGCGCGAGACCGAGGTACTGCGCCGGGTGCGAACACCCCGGCTGATCCGGCTGCACGAGGTGCTCACCGTCGACGATCCCGGCCGGCCCGAACTCGACGGCGCCACCGTCCTCGTCCTGGAGGAGGCGGCGGGCTCCCTGGACAGCCTGCTCGCCGACGGAGTACCGCAGGCCGGTCCCGCCCTCCTCGCCCAGGTCTGCGAGGGCCTCGACCAACTGCACCGGGCCGGCTGGGTGCACGGCGACCTCAAGCCCGGGAACGTCCTGCTGATGGCCGACGGCACGGCCCGGCTGGGCGACTTCAACATGGCGGCGGAGCTGGAGGGCACCCACGCCTACTCACCGGCCTTCGCCACGCCCGACTACACCCCGCCCGACCAGCTCTGGGCGGAGGTCGGCGAACGCGGGACGAAGATCCGCCCGACCGCCGACATCTGGGCCTTCGGCGTGCTCGCGCACGTGGTCCTGACCGGCTCACTTCCGCTGCCCGGCGGCAGCACCGCCGCCCGCCGGGACGCGGCGCTGCGCTACGCCAGGGGCGAGGAGGAGCTGCGCCTGTCACCCGAACTGCCGGAGCACTGGCGGAACATCGTCCGCGACTGCCTGGCGCGCAGGCACGAGGAGCGGGCCGCGCACACCGCGGCCTCGCTGCTGGGCCGGGTGGAGGCCGCGGCCGCCGACCGGACGGCGCCCGCACCGGGGAACCCGGCCCCGGCCGGCGCCCGGCCCGGCGCCCCGCCCGATGCCGTACCGAGGCGGCGGCGCCGGGTGCTGATCGCGGCCGGTGCGGCGCTCGCGGGCCTGGGCGCGGTATGGGGCGCGGGCCTGCTCCCCCTCGGGGACTCCGCCGAGAAGGCGGGGTACGAGCGCTGCCGGCGCGGGGCCGTCTGCTTCTTCGCGCAGGAGGAGGGCCGGGGCGAGATGTGCTCCTGGGTCGACGGCGGCGCCGACTGGATCGACGGCCCCACCCCCTGCCCCTGGACGGCCCGCAAGGCGCCCCGCTCGGTCTACAACAACGGGTTCGACCTCACCGAGGGAGCGAGCCAGGTCGACGTCCTCTACTACGCGCAGCCCGCGCGGCAGGAGCTGCTGGGCTGCGTGAAGGTGGGCACCATGACCAACCTGAGCGGCGTCCACGTACCGCGCTCCCACGCCTGGGTCCCGCACTGCTGACACCACGCTTGCGGCAGCGGTCGCTGCCTTCCGCCACACCCTGAACCGACCGCGCCCGCCGAGAAGGGAGGCGCCTCGCCTGGATGGCAGCCGGCTACGTGCTGATGTCAGTGGGTGGGGCCACGTGGCGCCGAAGGCGGATCTGCGGGGGCAGGTGGAACTCTCGCTGTTCCCACGCGTCCAGCGTGAACTCGCCCACCACGAAGGTCTCGTCGCACCGCGCGAGGCCGTTCTTCTGGTCGGGGCCCGTGCCACCGGGGTAGCTGCGGTCGTCATCGATCATGCTCTGGGTGCCTACGAGGAGGCCGAGGGCATGCAGGAGCGCACTCTTACCGCCGTCGTTGTGGCCGGCCAGGATGGTCGGCTTGCTCACCGGAATGTCGCAGACGCTCTGGAGCGACCGGAAGCCGCTCACCGCAAAGTTGTTGAGATGCACCGCTGCTCGACCGCTCCACGCCCTAATGCCACCGACCGCCCGGGCAGCTGATGTGACGCCGCGGAACGTACGGCCGCATCAAGCGTCTCGGATGCACCATCCTAGGCCGTCGGAGCCCCCCGCCGCAGCGTTCCGCCTCTGATCCAACCGCCCCCGGACACACGGCCGGGCCCGGGTGAGCCGGCCGGGCAAGCGGCCGATCAAGGAATCAGCGGCAGAGTTTCATGAGGGTGTCGTCGAAGTCCGGGAACGCCTGGGCGGCGAGATCGATCACGGCGGTGGCCGACCGGCGCCGGTGCGGGGCGAATCGTTCGGCGATGGCTGCCAGTCCGGGGGGAACGGCCATCGCGGCGGCGAGCGCGGGAGGGAACTGTCGATCATCAGTGGGCGTCACGTGCACAGGCTGGACAGAGGCTCGGACATCGGCGGCAGCCGGTCGAGAACACCTGGTACGGGATGGCCCCGGCCGAGTTGCCCGTACCGGTCGAATCTCGTTGGTGGGGCCCGGAGCGGTCCCGTTAGCATCCGACGGTGATCACGACGGTGGACGAGTCCTTGCAGGATGCGGTGCGGCGGGCCGACGTCGGGTGGTTGGCCGGCCGTCTCGACGCGCGGCTCTGCCCACCCGCCGTCTTCGGGCTCCTCCTCCGTCACGACGATCCCCGCCTGCGTCACCTGGGGTTGGTCCTGCTGACCGAGCGGGTCGCGTCCGGCCCGGCGGGCGGCGCGCATGAGGCTGTCGAGCTCGCGGGGCTGCTGCCGGTGGCGGTCGAGGGGCCGCCGGAGGCGGCGCTCGCCCTGGCGCGGCTCCACGAACGACTGGGGCCGTATCGCCGCGGGCTCCGCCGGCCGGCATGGCGTACGGCCGGGCTGCCGGTACGGGTGCAGATCGCCTGGCTGCGCGCCGAGCTGCTGAACGATCCGGCGGTGATGCGGCAGGAGCCTGCGGGTGAACTGCTGTACCAGGCCGTACGGGAGATGACCGTTGCCTGCGCGCACCGGCCCGAGCACCTCGTGAACGAGCTGGTGGCCAGCGGTGACCCGGTGCTTCAGGCAGCGGCGCTGCGACTGGCCCGGCAGGGGCTGCACGCCGGTCTGCTGGCTCCTGTACTGGTTCGCGCGCATGCGATCAGCCTGCTCGGGGTCGACAGCGCAGCCGTCGTCACCGACGTACTCGGTGAACTCGCCGAGCCGTGGGCGGTGTTGGAACCCCTGCCGCCGGGGCGTCTGGCTCCCTTTCTGGCTGCCGATTCGGTGACCGCACGGCCCGGGGCGGCCGATGCCGCACTGGTCGCCGCCGCCCGGCACGGACACCGTGACCTGCTGCGGCAGGTCGTCGACGATCCGGAACTGCCTCCGGGTCTTCGGCGGCGCGCAATGGAGCTGCTCGGCGACCTGGCGGACCGCGGTGACATCGGCGCGGTGACCGCCATCGCCGCAGGGGACCCCCTGCTGTTCGGCGGGCCGGCGGTGGCCTGCCTGCGCGGGCTCCACCGGCGCGGGCACTTCCCGGACGATCAGCACGTCGCCTCCCTCATCGGCCTGGCGCTCGCCGATCACTCGATCCCGCCCCACGAGGTCGCCACGATCCTGTTCACCTGCCGGCAGGCGGTGTTCCGTGTGCTGGTGGACGCGGACCCCGACGATCCGAGCTGGCCGCGGCGGCTCGCACTGCTGGTCGCCCTGGCCGGGCAGGGGACGGGGGAGCTGCCGATCGGGGACGCGATCACACGGGTTCTCCCCTCCGCTCCCGCGCCGGGGCCGTTTCTCGACGCGATCCGCGCGCTGCGGCATGCGGATGCCGAAGAGGCCGTGATCGCTCTCCTGCCGTCCGCTCCCGCATCGGCCCTGGAGGCCCTGGAGGCCATCGGCGGCCACCGGACCACCACAGCGTTGGGGGAAGGGCTCGGTCTCGCCACGCCTCAGAGCACGGGTGTGATCGCCCCGCACCTCCGCGCGGTGCGCGACCGCGCCCTCGAGGTGCTGTGGCATCTGACCCACGATCCGTCCCAGCGGCATGCCGTCCTCGTCCGACTCGATCCCGCGGACCTGCCGGCCCGTATCGCGGCGGATCTCGGTGGACCGGACGAGCGCGAACTGGCGCTCCTGAGTTCCCACCTGGACCCGGACGAGCCGGTGGCGGCACTGTGCAGACTGGCCGCCCACGGCGGCGCCGGCACCCTGCCGGTCATCGCGGACCTGCTCCTGCGCATCGTGGCCGAGCTGGCGGCGTCCGGGGAACCGGGCGGAGCCTCCCCGCGACGCGAGGACGGCCGGCCGGCCGGGGAGCCCGTGGTACCCCAGGAGATCCTGGACGCCCTGCACGGCCTGGGTCGTCGTCTCCACGAACGGGGACGCGTCAGGCCGACCTGCCTGCTCGACGCGTCGAGCGGTGAAGAGGCCGGACACGCGCTGGCCGCGACCGTCGGCCTGGACCTGCTGGACCGGCCCGGGCTGTCGAGCGGCGAGCAGGCGATCCTGCTCGAACTCCTGCTCCGCGCCCCCTGCACGGGTACCCGGGCGCGGGCGCACCGCCTGCTGCGGCACCGCGACCGGCACGTACGCAAGCACGTGGTCGCCCTGCTCGCCCGCGACGCCACCGGGGACGACGCGCAGGCCCTGTCGGCGACCCTGATCGCGCTGACCGCCGCCCAGGACGTCCAGACCGTCCGGCAGGCGCTGCTCGCGCTCGGCCACGCGCGGGCCCGCTGGGCCTCCACCGCGATCGCCGCGTGTCTCGACCATCCGAACATGAACATCAAGAAGACGGCCGCCGAGGTGCTGGTCCGCGCGGGTACGCCCAGGGCGGTACCGGCGCTGCTCTCCTGGCTCGGACGTCACGACAATCCGGGCCTGCGCGACTCGCTCGTCGAGGCGCTGCGCGCCGTCCTCGGCGACGCGTACCCGGCGACCGTCCTCGCCGCCGCCGAACACAGTGAGGACGGCCGCGCCCGCGAACTGCTGCTGGCGGGGCTCGACCGTACGCTGTCGGCGCGCTCGGTCCTCGCACTGGACGACCAGGCGTCACGGGTGGCACCGACGCTGCTCGCCCTGGTGGCGGGCGGCCGGGTCGGCCTCGCCTCCGGGACGGTCGAGGAGCTGTCGACGGCCATGGCCGGGCACGGGATCACCCCGCCCGCAGCGGGGCCGGCGGTGGACCTCGGAGCGGACCCGGACGTCAGGTCGCTGACGGAGCGGGGCTGGGATCCGTCGGTCGCGCTGCGCGTGGCCGAACGCCATGAGCAGGCGCCGCGCCCCTACCGGCTGCGCGTGCTGCGGCCCATGCTGGCGGACTGGCTCCGGCTGGCCGACTCCGTCCCCGCCGTCCGGGGCCGCGTACTGCGCTTCGTCCTGCGGCTCTGCCCCGCACCGTGGACGACCGAGGAACTGGCGGACTTCGCCCGCTTCACAGGCGTCCTGCTCGCGGGGCTCAACGGGCTCAACGGGTGTGCGGCGCTCGACGGACCCGACGGGCTCGACGAGGCTTCGGCCGGAGACCGGCACGGGCTCATGACAGTACTCGAAGCGGTCGCGCCCACTCTGCCCGCGGCCGTGAAGCCGGCCGTCGTCGACGCCGTACGCGCGCTGCCCCCGGCCCCCGGGAGCCGATCCGTACTGGCGCTGCTGCGCGGCCTCGGCGCGGTGCTGGTCCGCGCCGACCTCGAGCGGGCGCTCGCCTCGGCCCGGCTGGACGCCGACCCCGAGCGGGCCGAGACCGCTGTGCTGCGCGACGCGTTCGCCGTCCCGCAGGCCTCCGCAGCCACCCCGACTGCCGAAGCCAAGGCCGCCGGCAAGGCCGCCGCCGAGGCCGCTCCCGAGGCCAAGGCCGAGGCCGACGCGTGGCGGGCCGCGCTGGATGCGGCCGTGCGCACGCCGGGCGCGCTGGAGCGGCTCCGGCGCCTCGGCCCGCCGTACGAGGGCATCCCCGGCTCCCGGGACCGCCTGAGCACCCTGATCGAAGTCCACGCCGCTGCCGCCCCCGCGGTCCGTCCGGCCCTCATCGACTGGATGACGGACATCCAGCCGCTCGACGCACCGCCCTGGACCATCACCGAGGCCACGCACGCGCGGGCGCCGCGCCCGCGGACGGTACACGTCGACGACCTCGACCAGCCCCGTTCGACCGCACTGCGGGAGCGCCTCCTGGCCATGCTGCAGGCATCCGCGCCGGCTCACCGGCACACTGCCGCCCTGGCGCTCCTGGAGTGGCCCGAGCCCGAGGCCCGGCTTCCCGTGCTCCGCGCGTTTCTGCACGGCCGCGTCGACGTACCCGTCGGCGCCGACCTGGCCCGCACGCTCCACGCCCTCGGCGGTACGGAACTCCGCGCGGACGGCATCCTGCACGACAGGGTCGCCCTCGCGGCGGGCCGGCTCGACCCGTGGGACCTGGAGCCACTGGTTCCGATCCTGCTGGACTGGTGGGAGCACGACCCGCCGTCCAGCAGTGCCGCAGCCGGGCGGGCGTTGCGCCTGCTCCCCTCCGACACGCTGGCGCAGTACCTCGGCGGCCGGCTCGACGCCGGCGCCTGGGGGTTCCTGGACCTGCTGATTGGGCGTCCCCTGCTGCGCACTCCCGCGCTGACGCGGACCTGCCGGAGGCTGCGCGCCGAAGGACGCGAGGACCTCGCGGACGCGCTGCTCCTCGTCGAAGGTCCGCTGCGCCGCCCGGACGCGCAGCGGCAGGACGCCGCCGCGCTGGCCGCACTCCGCGACCGTGCCCCGGCCGCGTCGGGCGGAGCGTCACACCCCCCGTCCCGGCAGCAGCTGCTGGAGCAGGCCCGTACCGGCGACCCGGTGCGGGTACGCCACGCCCTGGCGCGGCTGGCCGAGGGACACCGGGGACCGGACCCGGACCCGGATCCCCGGCTGCGGGGCCTGATCGATGAGTTGCTGCGCCATCCCAGGCCCGGGGTCCGCCTGCACGCCCACCGGACCTCGCGGGCCGTGCTGGACCGGCCGACCTACCTGCACCACACGTCGATCCTGCTGGACGACCCGCGGCCGGACGTGGTCCGTACGGCGATCCGGACCCTCTCCCACGCGCGGTGGGCACCCGCGATCCCCGCCCTGGCCGGGCTGCTGGAACACCCCCACCCCACCGTCCGCGAGGCCGCGGCCGAGGGGCTCGCCGTCCTGGGAGCGCCCTCGATCCCGGCTCTCAGACATGCCGCAGCCCATGTCCGTCCCGACCGGCGGCCCCTGTACACGGAGGTACTCGACCGGATCACGGCCGCCGAGGCCGAGTAGCGCCCTGCGCCCTCCCGGTCGCCGCACGCACCCCGGGGCGGCCGTATCGGCCCGGGAGGATCAGCCCCTCGCGTGCTGGTGGAGCGTGGCCGCCAGGAGATGGGAGTCGAGCACGGAGACGTCTGCGGTCCTGTCCGCCCGTGCGTAGCCGGCCAGCATCCGTTTGGTCAGGACGAGTGCTTCGGGCGAGCGTCGGACCAGGGGCCGGATCCAGGAGTCGATCACCTTGTCCAACTGGTCGAGCGGGGCCGTCCGGTGGAGCAGACCGATCCGGTGGGCCGTGTCGGCGTCGAAGACGTCACAGGTGAGCATGAGCTCGCGGATCCTCGAGGCGCCGGCCTCGGAGACCAGGCGCCCCATCGCCCCGCCCCACGCCGGAGGCAGCCCTATGCCGACCTCCGGCATGCGGAAGCGGCTGGTGTCGGCGCCGGCGCGCAGATCGCAGAAGGAGGCGAGGGCGAGACCCGCCCCGATGACCCGCCCGTGCAGCCGGGCGATGGTGACGGCGTGCGTGTTCTCCAGGGCCTGGCACAGGCGGTGCGCCTTGTCGGCGATGCGCCGCAGGCCCACGCCGGACGGATCGGCGGCCAGTGCTTCCTGGTACTCGTTGCGGTCGGCGCCCAGGCAGAAGTCCCTACCCAGTGACGACAGCGTCAGGATCCGTATGTCGGGTCTCTCGTGGAGGTCGTCGAGGAGGGTGATGAGGTCGTCGAGGACCGCGGTGTCCAAGGTGTCGTCCTGCCCCCAGGGGTTGAGGCGGACATGCAGTACGGGGCCGTTCTGCTCGGCACGTACCGCCTTGGGAGCGGTCCGGACGTGTGCGGGGGCGGCGGCGTGCGCGGGGGAGGGGGCGTGGGTGGGGGTGGGGGCGTGGGTGGGGGAGGGGGTCGGATCGGTCATGCGAGGGCCACGTCCAGGTTCAGCAGGCGCCGGAACGCCACACGGGGCGCCATCGACGGGGGGCGTACGAGGGTGAGACGGGGAAGGTGCCGGATCAGCTGGCGGAGCAGGCTCTGGGCTTCGAGGCGGGCCAGCGGCGCCCCGAGGCAGTAGTGGATGCCGCCGCTGAAGGCGAGGTGGCCGGGCGTGCGTTCGGGGTCGAACCGGTCCGCGTCGCTGTGCCTGGCCGGGTCCCGGTGCGCCGCCGCGACCATCAGGTGGACCATCTCGTCGCGGCGGATCTCGAGGCCTCCCAGCACGGTGTCCTGCGAGGCGACCCTGCTGATCACGTGGGTGGGCGGGTCGTAACGGAGGGTCTCCTCCACGAACCCGGGTATGAGGTCCGGGTTGTCGGCGACCATGGTCCAGCGTTCCGGGCTCTCGACGAGCCGGAGCGTCATCGTCGAGAGCAGGGTCGCGGTGGTCTCCAGGGCGGCCAGCAGGACGAACAGCACCAGGAAGTAGACGGCTTCGTCGGCCTTGTCCTGATCGGGCTCGATCGCGTCCCACGTCTGGATCCACCGGGTGATGGGGTCGTCACCGGGATCGGAGCGCCGATCGCGGACCAGGTCCATGAAGTAGGTGCGCAGTTCGGCCGTGGCCGCGTCGGACAGTGCCAGTTGGCTGGCCGACGGCAACAGCTCCTGGGTGAAGACCTGATCGTGCGTCAACTGCCGCAGCCTGGGCCAGTCGGCGTGCGGCAGCCCGAGCCAGTCGCCGATGGTGGCCACCGGCAGCTCCTCGCAGACGAGCTCCGAGATGTCCGCCTCGCCGGTGCGTATTCGCTCCGTGAAGGTGTCGAGGAGCCGGTCGGTGGTGCGGTGCACGGTGCGGCCGATGCGCTCGACAGTGGCCCGGTCGAACGTGCCCGCCGCCCGCCGCACTTTGGTGTGGTCCGGCGCGTTGAGCGCGGCGAGCGTGTGGCTCATCTCGCGCGAGGAGGGCGCGTTCCAGCGTGTCCCGGGCCCCTGCCGCTCCCGCCACTCTCTGTCGGGCTCCAGCCAGAGACGGCTGCGCAGAACCTCGTCGCAGGCGGCGAAGCCCGTCACGACGGAACCGCCCCAGGGGGCGGGCACCACCTCGCCCCGCGAGCGGAGTTCGGCGTAGATCGGGAAGGGGTCGGCCTGCCCTCCGACCGTCCGCAGACGGGAGAAGAGGGAGGCGGACGCCCGGCGGTCGCACGACGGGATTGTGGTGGTACCCACGATGGCGGCTCCTTTCTGAAAACCGGCCGCCATGCATACCCACATGATCGTTAAAGCATCCACCGCCACTGGATTTTCAGGACGTTACTAGAATCACACTGACTCCTATGCGCCCCTGGTCCATGCCAGGAAGCGGCTGAACAGGCCCCCCTTGGGCTGCGGCGCCTCACCGGCATACGCATGCGCGGGTCCGCCAGGGGAGGGCGAGGCGGCGGCCGCCTGCTGCTGGGACGTGTGGCCCGCGTTCGATCCGGTCGGCTCGGCCGTCTGGGGCGAGGCCCTCGGGGTGAAGCGGATCGGGAGGGTCACGAGCGAACGGCTCCACGGGCTCGGCGCCCAGGTGAGCGCCTTGAACGGCACGCGCATCTCGACATCGGGCAGCTGGTTGAGCAGTGTCTCGACAGCCGTCACGGCGATCATGAACGCCGGGTCCTTGGCGGGGCAGGCGTGCGGGCCCGCACCGAACGCCAAGTGAGCCTTGGCACTGAGCTGTTCGCGGTGTGCGGTCAGCTTCGGGTCGGTGTTGGCCGCGGCGAACGAGATCAGGACCGGGTCGTTGGCCCGGATGACCCTGCCGCCGAGCTCGATGTCGTGAGTCGGGTAGTGGGCCGCGTAGTTGGAGATCGGCGCGTAGTTCCAGAGCGTCTGGGATATCGCGTCCTCGACCGGGAGGCCCATCTGCCAGTCCTCCCCGAGGTAGAGGGCGCTACTGGTGCCGATGGCCGCGGCCAGCGGCGCGGTGCCGCCGGAGAGCAGGGTGACCAGCTGGTGCAGCACCTCCTCGTCGCTCAGCTGGGCCGGGTGCTCCATCAGACGCGTCGTCAGGTCGGCCGTCGGACGCCGCCGCTTGAGGGCGATCAGCTCGGTGAGCGCCCCGCCGAGCACCTCGTCGGCCCCGGGAGTCCCCTCGAAGATTCCGCTGATTCCGGCGATCACCCGGTCGCCGATCCCGGGCGGGCAGCCGAACAGCTCGCTGAACACCAGCAGGGGCAGCGGCTGGGCGTACTCGGCCATCAGCTCCGCCTGCCCGCGGATGTCGGTGCTGAACTGGCTGATCAGGTAGTTGGCGGACTGCTGCGTCTGCCGGATGAGCTGGTGCTCGTTGACCGTGGCCAGGCTGTCAGTGACGGCCTGGCGCAGGCGGGCGTGTGCCGCACCGTCACTGAAGAGTGCGTTGGGCCGGTAGCCCATCATCGGCAGCGCCGGGCTGTCGGCCGGGACGCGCCCCTCGTTGAGGGCGTTCCAGCGGCGGGAGTCGCGCACGAAGGAGGCGGGGTTCTGCAGGACGTACAGAGCGGCGTCGTAGCTGGTGACGAGCTCGGCCTGGACGCCGGGGGCGATGTCCGCGGGGGCACTGGGGCCGAAGCGACGCAGCTGTTCGTAGTGGCTCTCGGGGTCGGCTCCGAACGAGGGGCCGTACATCTGGATGTTCCCGTGCGCGGGGCAGCCGGGGGGTATCTCCTGCGGTTCACGAGGATGTTGCATTCCTGCGCTCCTAGCCGAGTTGGGACATGAGGTGTGTCGCGAGGGTGATGAGGGCGCGCGCCGAGGATCTCTCGTCGCGTACGTCGCACTCCACGACCGGGGTCTCGGCGGTGAGGTTCAAGGCCTCGCGCACCTCGTCGAGCGGGTAGTTCGTGGCGCCCTCGAAGTGGTTCACGGCGATGGCGTACGCCAGGCCGAAGCGCTCGACGAGGTCCAGGACGGGGAAGGACTCGTGCAGCCGCTCCGGGTCGACCAGGACCAGCGCGCCCAGAGCGCCCCGGGAGAGCTCCTCCCACATCTCCTTGAAGCGCTCCTGGCCCGGCGTTCCGAAGAGGTAGAGCACCAGGGTGTCGCTCAGGGTGAGCCGGCCGAAGTCCATGGCGACGGTGGTGGTCTTCTTGTCGGGTGTCCCCGACAGGTCATCGAAGCCCACGCTGGCCTCGGTGATCTCCTCCTCGGTCCGCAGCGGCTCGATCTCGGAGAGGCTGCCGATGCAGGTGGTTTTGCCGACCCCGAAGTGCCCCACTATGAGGATCTTCACCGCGTGGGAGACATCTGGATCCAGGTACACGCGTTACGCTCCGAATCGATTCTTCAGGCCCTCGAGCACAGCGCTGACCAGTTCTCTGTCGACGCGTTCGGAGCGCGGTATCGGCCTCCTCGCGAGGATGAGACCGTCCTCCTCCAACTGCGCCAGCAGGATGCGGACGATGCCCAGGGGCAGGTGCGTGTGCCCTGCCACCTCGGCCACGGACAGGAAGCCGTTCGCGACCAGGTCCATGACCTGCCCCGCTTCCGGAGACAGGGTGCGCGCCGCGGCCTGTCCTCGCTCCGCCGCCGCGGTCACGAGCGTCGTGTGCTCGTACTCGTGGTCCGGGGGCAGCGCCCGTCCGTTCGTGATCACGAAGAGGGGGACTAAGGGAGACGTCAGTTCCAGCTCTTCATCCTGTTCGGGCCCCTCAGACACGGCCTGTCCCCTTCCCCGGTATCGCCGCCGCGGTCAGTCTGGGAACCACCTCGTGCAGGCGCATGGTGAACTCCTCAATGTCGCAGTCGTGTTCAGCGGCGGCGGCCAGGAGGGCATCGGGGCCGGCCGCCATCAGGAAGATCCAGCCGTGCTGGAACTCGATGACCGTCTGACGCCATTCCGCGTCCTCGGCGACCCCCGCGAACTGGGAGGTGACCCGGCTGTAGGCGTGGATGCCCGTCATGGCCGCGGAGATCGTGTCCGCGAGGTCGCGGCTCATCCCGTCGGTCGCGCCGCGGGGCAGACCGTCCGATCCCAGCAGCACCGCGTGGAGGGCGCCCTTGACCTCGGACATCACCTGGTCGAGCTCGCCGATGACGAATCCCGCGTCGGCGGAGCCCTGCTGCCGGGGGGCGCTGCGCCGCGTACCCGCGGCGTTCTCGGCGCTCACCCTCGGTGGCGAGGTGAGGTTGTTGCCCAGCCTGGCGACGAGGCGGTGCATGCGGAAGGAGATCTGCTGCATGTCCACGTCGGGCGCGGCCGCGGCGGCGAGGTAGGAGCCCTGCCCCGCCCCGATCAGGAAGCTCCAGCCGTGCGAGAACTCGATGATCGTCTGGTTCCACTGCCGGCCTTCGTCGGGTCCGGCGAAGTGGGCCGTCGCCCGGCTGAGCGACTGCATTCCGGCCATGGCGGCGGAGATGGTACGTACGTCCTTCTCGGCCAGGCCTTCCGTCGCGCCGCGGGGAAGGCCGTCCGCGGACAGCAGGACGGCGTGCCGTGCGTGGGGCACGTTGTGCACGATGTCCTCGAGCATCCACGACAGGTCTGCGGTCATGCCTCTTCGGGCCCTTCGAACGAGGTGGCGTCAAGGTTGCGGCCGGAGAGCGTGCCGCGCTGGAAGGCCCCCAGACCGCGCCCGGAGGCGCGTGCGCTCTCCCCCGGGGTCCGCGGCGCCGGCGGGGCGGTGTCGGGATCGGGGACGCTCGCGATGGGTGCCTGGCGTGCGCCGCGCTTGGGCAGCCCGTGCATGGTGCGCGACGCCGCGCTCTGGGGCTGGCTCTCGGGGGCGCGCCGGATATTGCTGACCGGAGCCTCCTGGGCGGGCGGTATCTCCTCCATGGTCCACAGCTCCTCGGGCAGGAGGACGACAGCCCTGACGCCGCCGTATCGGGAGACTCCGGTGACGTCCACCTTGAAACCGTGCTGACGCGCGATCAGACCGACGACGGGGAAGCCGAACTTCGGCTGTGTCCCGAGCTGCGACAGGCGGGGGGCGACGTCTCCGGAGAGCAGGGTGGTCGCCCGCTGCCGGTCCTCGTCGTTCATGCTCACACCGGCGTCGTCGATGACGATGCACAGGTTGTTCTGGACCCGCTGGAACGTCACCTCGATCGGTGCGTCGTGCTGCGAGAAGCTGGCAGCGTTGTCGAGCAGCTCCGCCACGGCGAGGGCGACGGGCGCGACCGCGGACGCCTTCAGGGCGAGACCGGTCTGCTGCATGATGGCGACCCGGTGGAAGTTGCGGATCTGGCCCTGGGCGCTGCGCACGACGTCGTAGACGCTGGCGGGCCGGTTGCGGCGGCCGAGCGGCGCACCGCACATGACGGCGATGCCCTGTGCCTTGCGCGCCATCTGGGCGTTGGCGTGGTTGACGTCCAACAGGTCGCTGAGGACGGCGTGGCCGCCGTACTTGCGCTGGATGCCGTCCAGAAGTGTCGTCTGCTCGGCCGCGAGGCTCTGCAGGAACCTGGCGGCACCCTTGAGGACGGCCTTGGTGTTCTCCTCCGCCGCCTCCTTGGCTTCACGGAGCGTGGCGTCCTGCTCGCTGCGGAACTTCTGCAGCTCGGCGCGCAGGGAGTGCACGTGGCTGTCCGCCGCGAGGAGCTGGTGCTTCAGTTCTGCCTCGGTCTGCCGCTTCTTCGCCCCCAGCGCTTTGTTGCGGGCGACAAGTGCCGCGACTGCGACAGCGGCTGTCGCCGCCACCGCAACCAAGCACCACACAAGTGCGTCTCGATTCATGGAAACCTTCCCGGCGCATGGCATGCGGACGGCTGCAGATACACCTCGCGAGGACCCGCAACACAACTGATCGGCACGGCTCACCTGCGGTTACGCGGAGAGCCTGGTGCCGATCACGACTCAGTACCTGTATCAAATGGATCAAGATCACAGATGTCGGGATGCTATCACCGGATCTTCGGCCCTCCGGACGCCCGCTGGGGCGCCGTATGCAGCCAACCCGGCGGCCACAAAGGGGGGTTGACATCACTGTCGTCCCTCGTATCTGCCATCCGCCACCCTTGTCGCCACCGATGCGTCCGTCGTTCTTCGTTGGAGAAGTGACAATCTCTCAGATCGGTTCGGGGCGTCGTCGGCCGCCCCCCTGAAGAACCTCATCGGTAGCCGGCGGAGCCCGTGCGCGCAGGTGGGCGGTGGTCGGGCCTGCGTTCCCTCCTTCGCAGGGCTGTCCGGTATTCCGCGCAGGGGACGGGGCGTTGACCGATGGCCGGCGGCTCATGTCCGATCGCCCTGCGGAGTACGGCGTGCGGCGGCCGAGTTCATGCCCCAGCCGGATCCGGCCAAGGGCGGGGTGAAGAGGGTGGCGATCCGGGCGGAAAACTTCTTGAAGTCGTCACACTCGCGTCGCTGCCCTGGCGTGATCGCCCTCCAGTTCGCCTGGCCTGCGGATTTACAGCCTCCCGGGGCATTCGCGGTGACGCCGTTTCATGCGGTCGACGCAACCGCGCCGTTCACCGGGGCGATTCCATTCTTCCCGGAATCTTTCCGGAATCTCCCCAGCCGCGGCCCGGGGCCAGAACGCCGGCCGGTCCAGAACGCCGGCGATCCGGGACCTCGGCCGAGCCGATCCGCAGACAAGAGGTGCGTACGTGGCTATCTCCTCGCTGGGGAACGATACGACGGAGAGGTGCTGGTCATGGCTGCCCTGTGCCCAGCGTGCGGCCGTGATCTCGTAGCCCGAGACGTGCGCGCACAGCTGAAGCAGGAGCGGCGGCATCACCGGCTCGCTCAAGAGGTCGGCGTGCTTGATGACGAGATCGCGCATGGCCCGGATGTGAGGGAGGAAGACGGTCGTCACCCACAGCCGCCACTCGGCGAGTTCCTCTTCGGTCGGAGGCGTCCCATGAACGAAGGGTGATCGTCCGTCAGGGCGGGCGTTGCGCTCCAGGAACGCGGCGAAGATGCGGCTGTTGGCCTCGGTGAGCGCGAACAGGGGCCCGTAGAAGTCGCTGAGCTGGCGATTCACGCGAGCGAGGCGTTCCTGGCGCTGCGACAGGCGCAATCCGTTGACGTAGGTGACGACATAGCCGACGAACGCCAGCCCGATGGTGACAACCACTGCGATCATGACGGGCGATGCTCACACGGGCCCGTCGGGTCCCCTCTGTCCGGGCTCACTGCGCGTCGCTCAACGGCACGACCGGACCAACGATCCGGTGATCGGAGAGGAACACCCTGGGTGGCCTCGCCCCTCGTGGCCGGGGAAGCCCGCGCGGACCGGTGGTGGGATGCAGATGAGGCGGGGGCTGCGGCGGCCGTCCGGGCACTACGCTGCACGCGTGATGGAGCATTCGAACGTACGTCTCGCCGACCTTCTCGACCGTCGTGCGGACGGGCATGAGCCCGTGCCGGAGGCGGTGCTCGCCGCGCTGTTCGAGCAAGGGGTGTTCGTTCCCGTCACCGTCACCGGATCGGTGATGTTCCTCCCCGACGACGAGCAGCCGCCCACGCTGCTCGGGTTCACCGACGCGGCGCTCGGCGCGCAACTGCTGCCGGCGGCTGCCGGGATGGTGCACTGCGACGCGGCGCGGCTGAGGGACATCCTGGAGAAGACCGGCGTCGCGGTGCTCGGGGTCCGCTCCGGAACCGGGCAGGCGATCTTTCCTGAGCAGGTGCTACGGGACTGGGCGACCTACGGGCCCGGGGCGGAAATGAAGCTCGACCGGTCCACAGACCCAGTGGCGCTCGCCCTGCGCGACGCACTGGTTCGGCGGGTCCGAGAGTTCCCCGCTGTCCGCTCGGTCTGGGGGGCGCAGGTCCGGTGGCGGGCCAGCGGCGAGGAACACCTGATGCTGCACGTCGCCGTGGACGAGGACCTGCCCTCGGCCTCCGCCGCCCGGCTGATGCAGATCCTGCTCGGCGAGGAGGCGAAGCTCGGCCGGAAGCACCCGAAGGTCGGGATGCTCGCCCTGAACACCACCACCCACTTCGATGCCATCGCCAACTGGACCGCCTCGGCCTGGACACGGTGCGCCACGACGTCGAGTCGGACCAGGTCCAGGTGATCTCCCGCGAGTACGACGACCCGTCGATGGCCCCGGCGCATGGCACAGCGCCCGGGCTTCGAGCCGAACGCCGCTGGTTCGGACGTTCCTGACCGGGCGGCGCCCGGGAGTGCTCTCCTTCACATCGTGCCTGGCGGCCAACATCGCGCGCCGCGCTGTGCGTGCGGGGCGTGCAGCCAGGGCGCGGCCCCGGCGGGTGAAACCGCGGCGCGAAGGTCCGCGTAGTAGTCGCCGGAAACGGCGTCCGCGAGCCTGGCCTCCAGTGAGCGGAGGCCGGTGCCGATGCGGTGGCGCACCGGCGGGCCCTGAAAATCGTCGCCGCGGCGGGCCAGGAAGGAGCCCTTGCCGAAGAGGAGGGCCAGTGCGTAGTAGGCGTCGCCGTACCGGTCGCGGAGTCTGCTACCGAGGGCCGGCACCTGTTCCGCGTACGTGCTCTTCGCGATGTGCCCGTTGTGCGCCCAGACCATGACGCGTGCCTCGGGGTTGTCATCCACGAGCTGTGCTACGGCCTCGGCCATATAGCGGTCACGCGCGGCGTACACGCCGTCCTCGCCGGCGGAGGCGTCCAAGGGGCGGGTCACCAGGTCGGCGGCGCGGACCAGGATCCGCGCGTGTTCCAGGGCCTCGTCGGCGTCGTCGTCGGGATTCGACTGCTGTCCGCGGTCCGCGACGAGGTGGGCGATCTCCTGAGCGCGCCGCATGAGGGCCTTGTCCGGGTCCGGAAGCGAGGCGGGGCGGGCTTGGGCCAGGACATCCATGGCGCGGACGTGCTCGGCTTGATCGGGCGCCGTCCGGCGCAGAAAGGCGGTGACGGCCTCGACCGAATCGGTGCAGCGCTGGGGGTCCGTTCCCACGAAGCGGGTCCGGCGCTCTACGGGCAGGTCGCGGTTGTGGGCGCGCAGCCACTCGACGAGGTCGACCATCTCGCGGGTGCGCCAGGTCCAGAAGCCCAGCCGGGAGACGAGCCGTTCGGGGTTGCCCGTGCCGTACCGGATGTACGCATCGAGGGCGCGGGCGGCGGACTGGCTGGCTTCCATGGCGAGGGTGGTGAACCCCTCCTCACGGACCAGGAACTCCACGATGCGGTGCTTCAGCCGGAAGAACTCGCCGGTTCCGTGGGTGGATTCGCCCAACCCGACGATCCGTGTCCCCCGCAGGGCCTCGCCCAGGGGTTTCAGGTCCTCCAAGGGCGCGCCGGGAGTCAGGGTGCTCAAGGGTTTGGCGTGCTCGTTCAGCCATCGGGCCATGTCGTCGGCCACCGCGTTGTCTCTCTTCCCCGCGTGCGGCAGGGCGGCACATGGGCGTGCCCCGTCTTTCGCACCCGTTCATGGGTCAGTTCGTCGTCTCCCGACCGGCCTCGAGGATCTCCTGGAGGTCCCGTACGGCGTCCGGTCGGCCATGCTCGGAATACACTCCCGCGACGTTGACGACAACTTCGTCCACCCCCGCCCGACCGTATTCGGCCAGCTGTGCGGCGATGTGCGCGGGCGTGCCGTAGAGGAAGACGCCGGCGTCGACGAGGGCGCGGGCGCCGAGGCCCGGGCGGCTGTGGTGGACGCGCAGGCCGGCGCCGGCCCGGGCGGCTGTGGTGGCCGATGTCCTACACGGCTGGCGACGTATTCAGCGGCACGGCGCACGGCGCACGGCGCACGTCGCACGTCGCGGCAGAGCGGGAAGTCGCCGGGATCGCGTGGGTCACGTGCGGCGAGATTCCGGCGTATGTACCGCACGGGCTCTTCGGACTGGTGCAGGTGCACTTGGACGGTGCACTCGGTTTAGCCGCCCGTCTGCGAGCCGCAGATGCGTCGGGAGCCGGCGGTCCGGGATCCGGCCCGCGACATAGCTGCCCGAGGCCGTTGTCGTACCCTGCCATAGCTCGATCGCTCGAGCCGTCGACTGGGAGTACCCGTGTGACCGAGCCGCAACGCAAGCCTGTCCTGTACGTCGGCGTCTGCGCTGCGGGGATCGCCGGCGGTGTCGGCAAACTCATCACCGCCGCACGAGAGCGGGGCTGGGAAATCGAGGTCATCGCCACCCCGCCGCCACCCCGCCGCCACCCCGCCGCCACCCCGCCGGCGCCCCGGCGGTCACGCGCTCAGATCTGCCCAGAACTTCTCCAGGACGCCGGCCGCGCCGGCGGGGTCCTGGAGCATCCACCAGTGGCCCAGGCCTTCGAGGGACTCGAAGCGCGCGCCGAGAGTGGCGGCCACTACCTGTGAGGCAGGACCGTCGAACGGGTCGAGCGTCGGGTGGAGAACCAGGCCCGGAGTACTGGTCGGTGACATCAGCTCAGGCCCCCAGTGCGTGAACGGATTGGGGGTCGCGGATCGGTACAGTGCGAGGACGGACGAGGCCATGGTCACGTCGAAGCTCTCACCCATTGCCCGGGCGTCGTCCTCGGGAGCTCCTGCTGCTCGCAGCTGGCCGGAGGCGCTGAGAGGACTCGCGGGGTCGGAGTCCTCCAGAGTGGCGGTCGCCCACGCCTCCCCCGATACCGGCGTCTGCCAGAGCTGTGCGATGTCGTGCCATACGTAGGCAGGGTGAAGGATGCTGGCGACATCAATGGACCAACTACGCACATTTTGATGGGATTTGGCGGCGATCCGTGCGACCAGGAGGCTTCCCCAGTCGTGTCCCACGAGGTCGATCGGTCCATCGAGCCCGCGCAGTTCCCCCTCCACCCACTCCACGTACTCGTCCATGGACGAGCCGAATCCGTCGGGGAGAGGCGCACCGAATCCGGGAAGCCGCAGGGCGACCGAGGCGGTGCCCAGGCGGGCCCGCAGCCGGTCCCACAGATCACCGGTCTCGGGTACGCCGTGAACGAGGACTGCCGTCATGAGATTCCTTCGCGTTCGGGAGGTAGTGGATGGCCGTGTAGCAGTGGCGCATCCGTGACTACGGCGGTATCGCAGAGCAGGTTCACCAGACCCAGACGGTGGACCTCACCCCGGAACAGGCCGGTTCACGGCGGCGCACCGGCGCCGGGCCGCTGTCATACCGGCACGGGTACCCCGGTGCCATGCCGCGGTAGCGCTGAACCGGACCGGCTCGGCGTGCGGAGGCCGACCAGGGCCTGGGTCGTGTACCTGGTGCGGGCTTGGCGGGGAACGGGGTACTGAACCCGCGGCTGCTCCGTGCCGTAGGAACGCTGAGGCCTGGGACTGTGCGGGCCGTCGGCATGAGAGGGCACACACATGACGCAGCTCCGGTCGCCGGCGTTGACCGACGAGTGCGGTGTATCGCTCCGGGACGATCCCTCCTTCGCCCTGTACGTGGCGACACGGGCGTGGGTCGGGCACTACCGCCCGTTCCTGGCCGAGCTCGGACTCACCTATCCCCAGTTCCTGGTGATGCAGGTGCTCTGGTCGCGCGGGCAGGTCACCGTGAAGGACCTGGGTGAGGAACTCGGCCTGGAATCCGGCACGCTGTCCCCCCTTCTGAAGCGCCTGGAGGGCGCCGGACTGGTAGACAGGCAACGCGGTGTCAGTGACGGACGCCAGGTGCACGTGTCCAGCACGGAGTCGGGCGATGCCGTGCGCGATCGCGCACGCCGCGTCGTGGAATCGGCCCAGCAGGCCCTGCGTTACCCACCGGAGCAGTACGACGCACTCATCCCTGTCCTGCACGCGCTGACCGGGCGTCTGCGTGCGGGAACGCCGCCGGGGTAGCCCCGTCGCCCCGCCCTCGCCGGGCTCAGGGAACGCCTCCCGCCCGCGAAGGTCACCGCCGATGGAGTCGAGGCGGCGTAGCGGAACGATTCCGATGCCGCACGGCAGCCCGTAGGGTGGGACGGACTCCGGCATCGCGTCACAGCGGACAACCGACGTACCGGCCAGGACGGCGGCTGGATCGAAATCTCGGAGAGTCTTTTGGAATGCGAACGCGCCCGTACCGCCTTTGCCGCTCAGATGCTCGGCGGTCTCGACCGACCGCAGCACGAGTCTGTGGCCGAGCATCTGGACCGGTGCCCGTCGTGCCGTGCCGAGCGGGACGAGCTGTTGGTCCTTCTGCCGCTGCTCGACGGGGTGCGGCTCTACGAACTTGACGGAGTGCCGGATCCCGACCCTGAGCGGGCGGTGCGGGCCGCTCGCGAAATGGCGACTGACCGGGACTGACCCCCACGGGATCGGCCCGGCAGGGCGCGGCCGCCGAGCCGGTCCGTCCGGGTTTCTCCCGCAGGTGCCGCCGTCACGCACCGCATCCCGAAGAGCTGTGTCAGAGCGTCGGCCCTCTTGCGCCCCGGCGACCTCACCGACCCTGACGCGCACCGGCTCGTAGGGAAGCCTGCACGGCCCCCCGTCATGTTGCACAGGTGGTACGCCGGGACACCAGGCCCCGGGCCCCCGTGCTCTGCCATCGCGCTCCGCCTCCCGAACGTGCCTTTGACGCACTTTTCCTGACCCTCAGCCAGTCCAGAGTGGGCGTCTTATCCCTTTTCCCGAGGTGGAGTTGGCTGTGCTTGACTCGGCTATTCGCTTGATGAATAGTGAGGAGGGTGTCCAACTCACACATCCTTCTCGGCCTGCTCGCGCCGCACCCCCTGCACGGGTACGAGCTGAAGCGGGCGCACGACACCCGACTGCCCAGCGCACGGCCGCTGGCCTTCGGGCAGGTGTACGCGACGCTCAATCGACTCGTCCGCGACGGTCTGGCCTGTGCCGCGGGCCACGACCGGGTCGGCGGTCCGGACCGCACGGCCTACGAAGTCACCGACGACGGCCGCCGGTTGCTCCTCGACTGGCTGGGTACGCCCGAACCCCCCGCTCCACACCTGTCGAGCATCCTCCTCGCCAAGACGGTGGTCGCCCTGCTCGTCGCCGACGAGGCCGGTGCCCGCAGACACCTGTCGGGGCAACGAGCCGCCCACCTCGCGCGCATGCGTGAACTGACGGCGCTGAAAACCACCCCGGGCTCGGCCGTGGTCGACGTACTCGCCGCCGACCTGGCGATCGCCCATCTCGACGCGGACCTGCGGTGGATGCAGACCGCAACGGACCGCGTCGCCGACCTGCGCCTGGAGGTGCACCGATGATGATCGAAACACGTGCCGTCACGAAGTCGTACGGCCGGAGCCCGGCCCTGCGCGGCGTGTCACTCGCGCTGGGGCAAGGCGAGATCGTCGCCGTCACCGGGCCCAGTGGCTGCGGCAAGTCGACACTGCTGCACCTCATGGCCGGGATCCTGCGCCCGGACGGCGGGGAGGTCCTCTATCGCGGCGCCCGCATCGACGACATGAGCGAAGCCAGGCGCTCGCTGCTGCGGCGCACCGACTTCGGGGTGCTGTTCCAGTTCGGCCAGCTCGTGGCAGAACTTCCCGCGGTGGAGAACGTCGCACTGCCCCTGATGCTGGGCGGAACCGGCCGGCGGCCGGCAACGGTCCAGGCAGCGGACTGGCTCGACCGTCTCGGTGTCGCCGAGCTGGCCAAGCAGTTGCCCGGGGAGATGTCCGGCGGCCAGCAGCAGCGAGTGGCGCTCGCCCGCGCCCTGGTGACGGGGCCGAAGGTGCTCTTCGCCGACGAACCTACCGGTGCGCTGGACACCCTCGCCGGGGAGATGGTCATGGGTCACATGGTCCGCGCGGCCCGCACTCAGGGCACCAGCGTCGTGCTGGTCACCCACGACGCCACGGTCGCCGCCTACGCGGATCGCGAGATCCGCCTGCGCGACGGCATGCTGGAAAACGACGACGCCTTGCTCGGCGCGCCCTGGGGCCACGCCGGAGCCGGGGCGGAGGGCGGCCGGTGAACCTGCTGACCACACTGCGCCTGTCGGTGGCGGGGAGCCGCTCGGATCACGTACGTATCGCCTTGACCGCCCTCAGTTCGGCCCTCGGTACGGTGACGCTGCTCTGCGCCGCCGCGGTGATCGCGGTGCCTCCCGCCCTGGCGGTGCGCTACACCAACGACCTGCTCAACGAGAGCGGGCTGCGTCCGGGGGTCGCCCTCGCGATGGTGCTGCTGACCGTACCGGCCCTCGCCCTGGTCGCGCAGTGCAGCCGGCTCGGCGCGCCCGCGCGCGAGCACCGGCTCGCGGCCATCCGGATGGCAGGCGCGACACCACACCAGATCATTCGCATCGTGGCCGTGGAGACGGGACTCGCGTCCGTCCCCGGGGCGGCGGTGGGATTCGCGGTGTTCCTCTTCGGCCGCGCCCTGCTTGATGCCCCCGACCCGCAGGGCCGACGCCCCCTGCCCACGGACGTGCTGCCCCATGCCGCCGCCATGGCCGGCATCGCATGGGGGGTTCCCCTGGTCGTCGCCGCGCTGACCGTACTCACCCTGCGCAGGGCCGCTCTCACCCCCCTGGGTGTCGTCCGCAGGACCCGGCGCAGCAAGCCCCGGGTCACGCCAGGCGTGCTCATCGCGACCGGGCTCGGCGCCTGTGCACTGGTCGAGCCCGTGCACTCGTACTTCACCCGCAACCCGCGGGCCGACGACGCACCGTTGCTCATCACCGGGGGGCTGGTCGTCATCGGGGTGCTCGCCGTCGGCATCGGCGTCGTCACGGGCACGGGCTGGATCACGTACACGATCGGCCGGACCCTTCAACGGTACGCACGCAAGCCCGCCGGACTTCTCGCAGGCCGCCGCATGACGGCCGATCCCTGGTCGGGCAGCCGTACGTTCTCCGCCATGCTCGTCGCGCTGGTCATCGGCTCGGCCGCAGCCGGCCTCGCCGCCCTGACGGTGGCATCCGTCTCCGCACAGCAGGAGAACACCCGTCGCTTCGCCGCACTGGTCGGCGAGCCGTACGAACCGGCGGGCACCGGCCTGTACGAACGGGCTTACGAACTCGTCGGATACGCCGCCCTGGTGGCCCTGGTGATCGCTGCCGCCGGACTCCTCGTGGCACTGGCCGACACGGTCCTGGCCCAACGGCGCGCACTCGCCTCCCTGATCGCCACCGGAACGCCCCGGCGCGTCCTGGCGCGTGCGATCGGCTGGCAGACGCTCGCTCCCGTCGCCCCGGCCGTGGGCCTCGCCGTTCTGGCAGGCGTTCTGCTGCCCCGCTTCGCCGTCCCCGACGCGAGCGACACCGCGGACATGCAGACCTGGCGCTGCTCACCGCTGCCGGGAGACGGCATCGGCGCCTGCGAGGACCAGGCCTACTCCCAGGCACACAGTGTCCTGGTCAGCGCGGAGAAGGTCCCCGTCATCGTGAACACGCCCTGGGACCAGGTGCTGATGCTCGCCGGAACAGCGATCACGGCAACCGTGGCCATCACCCTCGTATCCCTGCTCTTCCTGCGCATGAGCACACGCGCCGGCGAACTGCGCACGGCCTGAGCTCCGTGAAACACGCCGGTCCGCCCTTCGTTCCGGGGGTTTGAACCAAGATGCGGCTTCCTGCGTAGCAAGCGATGTCACCGGTGCTACGTGCACCCCGGGCCCCATCCCTCCGGCAAAGGAACGCAGACGTGCCCCACCAGCCCAGCTCAGGATCCCCTCTCAAGCGCTTCGGCTACCTGGCCGCAGTCGGCGTCGCCGGCGGCTCCCTTGTCTTCTCGATAGCCGGCACGGCCGGTGCGTCGGGTACGAACTCCGCCGTCTCCACATCGGGGCCGAAGCCCACGATCGTGCTCGAGCACGGCGCGTTCGCCGACTCCTCCAGCTGGAACAGCGTCGCCGAACGGCTGAAGAAGTCCGGCTACCCGGTGGTCGCCGCAGCCAATCCCCTGCGCGGACCCGAGCACGACGCCGCCCACCTGCGCAGCGTGATGAACAGCATCGACGGCCCGCTCGTCCTGGTCGGCCACTCCTATGGCGGCACGGTGATCAGCAACGCCGCCGTCGGCCATGAGGGCAAGGTCAAGGCGCTCGTCTACATAGCCGCCTTCCTCCCCGACACCGGCGAAAGCTCTCTCGGCCTGTCGAACAAGTTTCCCGGCAGCACTCTCGGTGATGTCGTCGAAGCCGTGCCCTACAGCCTCCCGGGCGGTGTGACCGGCAACGACATCTCCATCAGGCCGGAGGCGTTCCAGCGGCAGTTCGCCGCCGATGTCCCCCGCGGCCAGGCTGCCCTGATGGCCACGGCACAGCGCCCCATCGCCGCTGCGGCACTCGATGAGAAGGCCACCAAGGCGGCCTGGAAGACCATTCCCTCCTGGTCGCTGATCGCCACCGAGGATCTCAACGTCCCCCGCGTCGCACAGCGGTTCATGTCCGAACGCGCGAACGCGCACACCGTCGAGGTCAAGGCCTCCCACGCCGTTCCCGTATCGCGCCCCGATGCCGTCAGCCGCATCATCCAGCAGGCAGCTGCCTCGACCTCGCGCTGACCCGGCGCACCCGCAGGTGGCAGGCGGGGACCCGTTCCCCCTGCCTGTTCTTCAGCAATCCGGCCTATCCACGCACAGACCCAGGAGAACCCCATGCCCTTCATCACCGTCGGCCAGGAGAACACCACCGACATCGACCTCTACTACGAGGACCACGGCACCGGACAGCCCATCGTCCTCATCCACGGCTACCCCCTGGACGGACACTCCTGGGAGAAGCAGCTTCCTGTTCTCCTCGACGCAGGCCACCGCGTCATCACCTACGACCGACGCGGTTTCGGGCAGTCCAGTCAGCCCACCACCGGCTACGACTACGACACCTTCGCCGCAGACCTCCACACCCTGATGGAGACCCTGGACCTCACCGACGCCATCCTCGTCGGCTTCTCCATGGGTACCGGTGAAGTCGGCCGCTACCTCGGCACCTACGGCTCGGCCCGCGCCGCCAAGGCCGCGTTCCTCGCCGGCCTCGAGCCCTACCTCCTGAAGACCGACGACAACCCCACTGGCGTCGACGCATCGGTTTTCGAAGGCATCCTCAGCGCCGTCACCCACGACCGCTACGCCTATTTCACCGACTTCTACCAGGCCTTCTACAACCTCGACGACAACCTCGGCACGCGCATCAGCGAGGACGTCGTGCGCGCCAACTGGGCCACCGCAGCGGGCGCCTCCTCGTACGCCTCGCGCGCTGCCGTCCCCACCTGGACCACCGACTTCCGTGCCGACATCCCCAAGATCGACGTTCCCGCCCTCATCCTGCACGGCACCGAAGACCGCATCCTCCCCATCGAGGCCACCGCCGAGCCCTTCCACGCCGCGCTCCCCGACGCCGACTACGTCGTCATCGAAGGAGCCCCCCACGGCCTCCTCTGGACCCACGCCGAAGAGGTCAACAACGCCCTCCTCGCCTTCGTCGCGAAGTAGCGCCGCAGTTCGGTGAACGCCTCGGCGCCGTCCCCCGCGGGGGACGGCGCCGAGGCGTTCACCCCGTACCGTTGGCCGGGTCTTCCAGGAGCCAGTTCCGTTGCGACGAGGGGCACTTCGTGCCCCGGCCAGGATTCACACTCGGGAGAGAGGGCCATTCAATCGATGAGCGGGAACGAAGGCGTCATCGACGACAGCCTGACCGTCGGCCGGGATCGTGCCTTCGTCGGGCGCCAGGCAGAACTCGCCCTGTTCAAGGCAGCGTTGGCGGGCGACGCGCGCGCCTGCCCGATTCACTACCTGCACGGGCCCGGCGGTATCGGCAAGTCGATGCTGCTGCGCCGTTTCGCCAGGGAGGCTCACCGGGCGGGCCGGACGGTCGTCGAGGTGGATGGCCGGACCGTCGACCCGACGCCGGAGGGCTTCGCCGCGGCAGCTGGTCCGGAGGTGAGAACCCCGGGAGTGGTACTGCTCGTGGACACCTTCGAGAAGTGCCAGGGGCTCGAGGGCTGGCTGTGGGAACGCTTCCTGCCGCGACTGCCGGCCGGCGCACTCGTCGTGGTGGCCGGGCGCAATGCCCTCGACCCTCGCTGGACGGCCGATCCGGGGTGGATCGGCCTGCTGCAGGTCTCTTCCCTGCGTAACCTCGCGCCGTCGGACGCCACCGCGTTCCTCACCACGCGCGGCGTGTCGTCCCGCGTCCACACGACACTGTTGTCGTTCACCGGCGGCAACCCGCTCGCACTCGCGCTGGCGGCCGCCCTCGCGGTCAAGGACGAGGCGGCCACGTCCGGTTGGCGCCCCGACCAGGACGCCGTCGCTCTGCTCCTGCCCCTGCTGATCGGCGACACGCCGAGCTCTCTGCACCGCCAGGCGCTCGAGATCTGTGCCCACGCCTACGTCACGTCCGAGTCCCTGCTCCGCGCTCTCATGGGCGACCACGCGCCGGAGCTGTTCTCCTGGCTGCGTGTCCAGCCGTACATCGAGACCTCGGCCGCCGGGCTCTTCCCGCACGACGCCGTCCGGGAGTCACTGGAGGCGGACCTGCGGTGGCGCGACCCGGACGGGTTCGCCGCGATGCACGGACAGATGCGCCGTTACTTCCTCTCCCAGGTCCGCGCCGTACCCGAGTCCCGGGTGCTCCAGGCCACCGGAGCACTGACCTACCTCTACCGCGGTGACGGCCACATGTCGGAGTTCAATGACTGGCGCGACGCGGGCCTGTTCCAGGACCAGCCGTACCGCCCGGACCATCGCGACCGCGTGCTGGAGCTGGCCAACACGGCTGAGGGCGAGGAATCCGCAGCGATGGCCGCTTTCTGGCTGGCCCGTCGGCCCGAGGCGTTCCGCGTGTACCGGTCGACCCAAACCGGTGAGGTCCTCGCGTTCTCCGCCTGGCTGCGCATAGCGGAGCCGGAAGGCCTGGACGTCGATCCGGTGGTCGCCGCGGCCTGGCGGCACGCGCGGACGAACGGGCCGCTCAGGCCGGGCGAGCACATGGCTCTGGCTCGCTTCTCGGTGTACCCCGACGAGTACCAACTCCCGTCCGCTCCGATGACTTTCATGCAGTGGCGCGCCACATCGGAGTACATTCGCGCCGACGGGCTCACCTGGTCGTACGCGGTGATGCGGGACAATGGGTCCTGGAACGAATATCTGCGGGACCTCAACCTGCTGCCCGCCGACGAACGGCCCGCGGTCGGCCACCACCGTTATGCACTGTTCGGCCACGACTGGCGCGCGCAACCGGCCGACGCCTGGTTGCAGGAGAAGAGTGCAGCGATGCTGTCGGGCGCGCCCATGCCCCCTACCCCGTCGTCCGCGCGTGGCGGGCTGGTGGTGCTGTCACGGCCCGAGTTCGACGCGGCGGTCAGGGAAGCGCTGCGCACGTTGCGCAAACCGGCGGTGCTCGCCGGCAATCCACTCAACCGCAGCAGACTGGTTGTCGATGGCCGACTCAGTCTGTCCGAGGTTCTTGCCGCCTCCGCCGAAGCCCTGTTGGACGAGCGCAGTGGCGAGAAGCGTCATCGGGCGGTGGCCGCTACGTATTTCAGAGGAGCCCCCACGCAGGAGGCGGCCGCGGAGCGTCTCGGACTGCCGTTCAGCACCTATCGGCGACACCTCACATCGGGCATCGACAGAATCAGCGATCTGCTGTGGCATCACGAGCTCCAGGGCACCGACCTGGCGAGCACAGGGGAAGCGGGCCGGCCCGCCTGACCCGGCCGCCATGGAGATGACTGCGGTGCCCGGTGCCCGGTGCCCGCTGCACCGCGGTGGAGGGACGCTGGTGATCCCGCTCGCCGGTCCTGTCGGACGTGCCGAGAGGCAAGGTGAGCAGGAAACCGGTCTGTGAAGTGAGCAGTGGATGTCGACATGCTCATGCCCTTGAGTACGGAGAAGGGTTGTGGGATGCATGTTGTGGTGTGCGGTGCGGGTCCTGTGGGCGCAGTGGTGGCCCTGCTGCTCGCGGCAGAGGGACATCGAGTGACGGTTCTCGATCCACGTCCCGTCCTTTCCTCTGCGCAGGGGCCGGATGCCCGGGGGCATGGCGAGGGCGTCTCCGATCAGCTGTGGGCGGTGGGGGAGGGGCCTCTCGTACTGCTCGCCGAGGCCATGCGCATGATGTCGGGCGAGCTTCCCGCCGTGGCGCGAACTCTGGCCTCTCTGAACGCTGTTGGTCACGGCGAGCCGAATCCTGTCGTACACCGCATGCTCATCGCCGGCGTTCTGGAGGACGAGATGTCCCGGACCGAAGGCATCAGGGTCGACCGCGGAGTCCGCGTTGCCTCTCTCCTGACAGGTAAGGAGCGTCTGCCCGGCAGGCCGCACATCCAGGGCGTCCTGACGGACGGAGGTGAGGCCGTGCTCGCCGATCTGATCGTCGACGCGGCAGGCCGAGGCTCGAACATGGTCAGACAACTGAGCGAGATCGGCGCTCCCCGGCCTCGGGAAGAGCGACAGGACAGCGGTATGCGCCTCTACACACGGCGCTTCGACTCACCCGGGACGTGCCCCGGCACCGCAAGATGGTCCCTGCGCCACTTCGACGGCGTCACTGTGGCGTCGGTGGCGGCGGGCCGGGGGACCTGCTCGATGACCCTGGGCATCAGCGACGAGGACCTCCAGCTCTACCCGCTCGCCGAGGCGTCCGCGTGGAGCCGGGCTGCAAAGCTCTACGAACCGCTGCTGCCTCCCCTCACCGGGAAGCCTTGGCCCGGTGTATGGGTCACACCTCGGGTGGAGAGCAGCTACCGGCGGTTCGTTCTCGGCGGTCGACCGGTGGCAACCGGAACGGTGAGCGTCGGAAACGCGTGGGCGGCGGTCAATCCCCTGCTCGGTCTGGGGCCGTCCATGGGACTGCTGCACACCGTCCTGCTGAGGGACGCCCTGCGCCAGGCCGGTGTCGAGGACACTGTGGTGCGCTTCGACCGTCTCACGCAGGAACTGCTGTCACCGCTCCACCATCGGATCACCGACTGGGAGGAACGGCTCCAGGCGCGAAACGGAGGCACGTCGGGGAATCCCTCTCCCCCCGCCGCGGTGCCGGAGGACGAGATCGCCCGGCATGACGCCACCCCGGGCACCCCGGTGACGCTGGCGCGGGACCTGCAGGTCCGATTCTCACTGATCTCGGCCGACGCGGAGTCCTCCATCCGGACTGGTCCGTCCCGTGCGCGGCTGGTCGAGGCCCTCGCCCGCAGAAGCGTCACGTAGGTGTGGACGACACCGGCGAGCCGCAGCACTGGTACGCCGGTCCGAAGCCCGGCGTACCCCGGCCCCGAACAGGAATGCGCAATGTCACGCAACCGGTCCATTGATCAAGCAAAGGGTGTCAGTACATGAGGCGGACTTCGGAAGCCGGAACACCGATACCCGGTGCCATTGCCACCTTCCCGCAGTCCGACCCCTGCGAGGACTTCGTACACGCCGTTTACCACCACCACGCCACACCCCTTCTGCGCTACGCGGCCCGCCTCCTCAACGGCGACTGGCACAAGGCCGAAGACTTTCTCCAGGAAGCCGCTGCCCGCGCCTGGAGGAACTTCACCACCACCACCGACCCCGTCTCCATCCGCCCGTGGCTGTTCACCGTCGTCCGTAACCTCGCCATCGACCACTACCGCGCCCGTGCCGTCAGGCCGCCCGAATCCCCACCCGCCGACGACCTCAACCTGCCTGTCGATGACGCCATCGACTCGATACTCACCAGCCAGGTCATCCTCGACGCGCTCGGCCGGCTCACACCTTCCCATCGCGACGTCATCGCTCTCGTCTACTACCGCGGCTACAGTGTCGCCCAAGCCGCCCAAGCCCTCGGCGTGCCTACGGGAACCGTCAAGTCACGCAGCTACTACGCCCTGCGGGCGCTGCGCGACACCCTCCGCGCGACGGGCATCACCCACTCCTGAAGCCGTTCCGCCCGGGTGTCACCGGGCGCCTGCCGTAAGAGTCACGCCGGGTCTTCTGCGACGACCGCGGTTCCGTTGAGTTCGCTACGCCACAGCAGGTCGATGAGATGCTCGATTCCGCTGGTGAGGTGCCTGCGGTAGGTACTGAACGGCAGTCCGAGACGCTCTGCTGCGGCCTCTTGGGTCGGGGTGCCCGCGAGGTACGTCGTGGTGAGGGCACGGTGGTGCTTGTCGCCCGAGCGCCCTTCCCGAAGGGCATCGACGCCCTTGGTGAGCAACGCGGACAGAGTCGTGGCGCTCTGGGTCAGCACTCGGCTGTGATTGAGGGGGTTGCGGGCGAGCGCGTCCGGGCGTCGGATCGCACGGAGGGCGTCGCGCACTGCAGTGTCGAACTCCGGCCTGGAGAGCACCACAAGTTCCGCGTGTTCCCCGGAGGGGGACGATGCGCCGCGCCTGAGCTTGTGGGCCAGGATCGTGTTCGACCTCTCCTCCAGCCATGGTCCGACAGGCTGCGCCCGCCAGTCGTGGCCGAACAGGACGTACGGGTGCGGACCGACGCGGGGCCGGCGGCCGACGGACGGCATCGCGAAGTGGTGCATGTACGCGTCCCAGTGCCCGTCGTCGCGCTTGACGACGAACGTCCAGGCCTGCCGGTCGGCCCGGAAGATCTCGCCCAGCCCCCGCCAGTGCATCAGATCCATGGGTGGCGAGGTGCGCTGGTACACCGGTGGGTGGACATGGAATCGGGCCAGAGCGATGTACTCGCCGGCCCTGAGTGGTGCGGCCGACCGGGCATGTGCCCAGGCCGCATCGACGATCGGGTCGATGCCGGTGCCCAGTGGCTCTCGCAGGCGCAGCCACGCGAAGAACGCGACGATCTCACCCGTCTGAGTGGAACGGTAGACGCGGAACGCCTCGGGCTGCTGGTCGAGCCAGTACCGGCAGATGTTCGCGGACTCCCCGCCTTCCGCGGTTTCGGCCAGCTCCAGCACACGTTCGCGGTCTTCCTCCACGTACGGCTCGTCCTTGACGTGGTCCCCGTCACGCCACTTGTGGAAGTTGGCCGAGGCTTCCTTGCGGTAGAGGTAGATGAGGGGGCTGGTGGCCTGGAGCAACTGCGCATCGGAAACCTTGCGTACCCGCTCGACGAGGTACTGGTGAACGGCTCTGTGCATGTCGGCGAAGCCGTCGGGGTCCCGCCAGCGCAGATCGGCTTCGAGTGCCTCACGGAGCACGTCGTGGGGGAAGAGGCCCGCGTCCGTCGCTTCGATGAAGGGCTGCTGGCGCAGCCAGGCGAACAACCCGGGAGCCTGTTCGCCTACGAGGGCCCGGAGCAGTGACTCCGAGGTGACGTAGGAGTGCGCACAGATCTCCAGGGCCCTGCGGTGCGCCGGGGTGGGAATGTCACCGAGCAGCTTGGACAGCAAGGTGGCGATGACGTCCTGACTGGGCTTCCAGCCGGAGTCGACTCCGCCCTCTTCCCTGACGGCCACGGCCGCCGCCAGCGAGAGGGCCAGGGGGTTGCCGCCGGTGAAGGACAGTACTGCCTGATGAGCCCCCTCCGGCAGGCCGCGCGCGTGCAGCAACCGGGCGGCGTCGTCGGGGGGCAGGTTCCGCAGGGACGTCACGCGCAACAGTTGCGACCACCCGGGATCCGAGGTCCAGCGGGCGTCCGGCGCGCCGCGCCCGGCAAGCACCACCACACTGCCCACGGGGAGGCCGAGGAGGAATTCGTTGCGCAGCCAGCCCTCCAGGCCCTGGCAGCGTTCGAAGGTATCCACCAAGAGCACCACTCCGGGCTCCGCCGGGATGTCCCCGACAGCCGCAGTGAATCCCTGCGGAGTGGGAGCGACCGTCCGGCCGTCCACCTCGATCACGGCGCGCCCTGCCCGAAGTCCCTCACGAGCCAGCCGACGTAGAAGGGTCGACTTGCCGATTCCCCCCGGCCCGTGCAGGAAGTGAACGGGGCAGGCTCCGGGTTCGCCCGCCAATGCGGACCGGAACAACGCCAGCTCCATGTTCCGGCCGACGAACGCCCGGTCGCGCGCCGCCTCCAGCACATCCCCTAGCGCACCACGCTGACGCACACATTCCCCCTTGGTCACCTCGCAGCTCAACCGTATGGGAGGACCCGGCAGGCCGCCCAAGATTCACAGATTACCGGCCAGTAGGTCGCCTGCTCCCGGCCCCGGAAGCTGCTGTGGAGCGGGGTCACTTCGACAGCCCGGACGGACCACAGACCTGCTCCGGCACCGTCGTGCGGGACCCCGCCCGTCCGGGCCGCTCCAACCTTGTGTGGACCGCGGGCCACTGCGTCCATGCCGGGCGTGAGGGCGGCTGGTTCCGCAACATCGTTTTCGTGCCCTCGTTCAACGACAAGGCGCTTCCGGCGGATGCGCTCGAGCGCGCCTCCGCGGGACAGATGGCACCGTTCGGTACCTGGTGGGCCGACTGGGCCGCCACCTCGGACCAGTGGATCGACGAGGGCACGTCCGAAGGCGGCAACGGGGCGGCGTTCGACTTCGCCGTACTGCACGTCGCACCCGCTCCCGGGTCTGGTGCCCGGTCACTGGAGGAGACCGTGGGCTCGGCGCTCCCGGTCGCCTTCAACGGCCTGGCGGTGCAGGACGTGAACCTCGTCGGCACATGGGGGTACCCGGCGGCACCGCCGTTCGACGGGGCCACGATGCACTCCTGCGCGGGCAAACCGGGCCGCCTGTCGCTCAAGGACCGTGAACCGACGCTGTACCGGGTGGGCTGCACCATGACGGGCGGTTCCTCCGGCGGTGGCTGGTTCGTGGTCGGCACGGACGGACGGCCCGCTCTCGTGTCGAACACGTCCGTCGGCCCCGACCCGTCGGTCTGGCTGGCCGGCCCCTACCTCGGCGATACGGCCAAGGCCGTACTCGACAAGGTCAGTATCCGGTTCGGGTCCCGCGGGTAGTCCTGTTGGACGGAACTCTGAGGACCCGCTGTGGCTGTGGCCGCAGGAGCGGAGGTCGGGCCGGTCAGCCGGAAGCGGCCGGCTCTGAGCGCCACGCGCGGCCGTGTTCAGCGGGGCGGGCCGACGATGGTGTTGCCGCGCAGAGCGGCGGCTTCGGCGAGTTTGTCCTTGGTGATCTCGAAGCCGTCCGGGCGGGGGGTGGTGATGTCGCGTCCGGCGTGCCGGAACATCTCTTCCATGCCGCCCGGGGTGGCGATGACCAGCAGGTCGGCGCGGTCGGAGGTGATGCGGTAGCCGTGGGGGATGTTGCGGGGCAGGTAGATGACGCCGCCCTCGGACAGTTCGTGGCGTTCGTCACCGACCCAGACCAGCGCTTCGCCTGCGAGGAGGAGGAAGACTTCGTCCTCGCGGGTGTGGAGATGGAACGGAGGGGCTTCGTCCTTGGGGACGTCGAATCGGCCGACGGTCAACTGTCCTTCGGTGGCCTGGCTGTCGAGGAGGATCGTGAACAGTCCACCGCCGATCCATTCGAGTGTCTGCTGCTCGTCCCGTTGGGCGAGGTAGGGGATCGTCATGGCGGCATCCTTGGGGTCGGGCCGCAGGCCGCCGCACCGGTGTGGGGCGGCCTGCGGCGTCGATGCGGGCGGGCCCTGGGGCCCGGGCGTTCAGCGAGGACGTCAGGAGCAGCGGTGTGTCCAGCGTTTGGGCAGTGCGGGTCGGGTCCGGCGCCCGGGTCTCCGGCTCACAGGGAGCCGAGCGCTCGGACACGGTCGGTGATGACGCGCCCGGCGGCGTCGGAGTTGAAGGCGATGCTTTCGAACTCGTGCGGCACGCCGGGGTGGAGGTGGAACTCGACGGGGACGCCGGCCCGGCTCAGGCGCAGGGCGTAGGTGAGGGCTTCGTCACGGAAGATGTCGAGCTGGCCGATCTCGATGTAGGCGGGCGGGAGGCCGGCGGGGTCGGCGATCCGGGCGGGGGCGGCATGCGCGGGGACGTCGGCCCCGCCCGCCCGGTCGCCCAGGAGTGCTTCCCAGCCGGTGCGGTTGTCATCCCAGGACCACAGCACGAACGGCGCGAGCTGCGGGTCGGGGGTCAGGTTGCGGTCGTCCAGCATCGGCATGACGAGGATCTGCTTGGCGATCGCCGGGCCCTGGCGGTCGCGGGCGAGGATGGAGACCGCGGCGGCCAGGCCGCCGCCGGCGCTGTCGCCGAACACCGCGATGCGGGCGGGGTCGACGTTCAGTTCGGCGGCGTGATCGTGCAGCCAGATCAGGGCGGAGTAGGAGTCCTCGACGGGGGCGGGGTGCGGGTGCTCGGGGGCTAGCCGGTAGTCGACGGCGAGGATCGGGGTGCCGCTGGCGGAGACGTAGCGGGAGATCGATCCGTCGAACAGGCCTATGTGGCCCAGGATCATGCCGCCGCCGTGGAGGTAGACCGCGGCCGGGCCGGGCTCGCCGACGGCGGCCTTGTCCTTGCGGGTGTACCAGCGCAGATCGATCTGGGCGCCGTCGAAGGTGGTCAGGCGGTAGCCGGTGGAGGTGACGTCGTCGGGGGTGGGCTGGGCGGTGTCGGTGTGGCCGATGAGCCCCTCCAGCACGGCGCGGCGTGCGGCGACGTCGCCGACCGGCGGGGGTGTGGCGTCGGCCATGGCGGCGGCCATCGGGGCGAGCGCTTCGGCGACCTGCGGGTCGAAGGTAAAAGACAAGACGACATCTCCTTGGAACGGCCGGAAGTACACGGCATGGAAGGTGGATCAGCGAGCCGTCCCGGCCGGCGGCCGGGCGACCGCGGTCAGACGGTGATGACGGTCTTGCCGGGCAGCCGGCCCTCGGCGGCCGCGGTGTGGACCGCAGGCAGGTCGGCCAGCGGGCGCCGGTCGGCGATGTGGAGGTGCAGGTCGCCGGAGTCGACAAGGGCGACCAACTCGGCGAGCAGGTCCGCGTCGCTGCGGGCGAACACCCGTGCCGTGCGTACCGCCCGTGCGGGATCCGGGTCCGCGTCGGTGGTCGTGGACACCAGCACGCCGGCGTCGGCCACCAGGCCGACCAGCTCCGCGGTCTCGGCAGGTGAAGTCGTCACCAGATTGAGTACTACATCGAAGGCCCCCACCCCGGCCTCGGCGAGGGGCGTGGCGGTGTGGTCGACGATCCGGCCGGCGCCATAGCCGCGCAACCGGTCGGCGTGGGACGGGCTCGCGGTCGCGGTCACCACGGCCCCGGCCCGCACGGCGAGCTGGACCGCGTACCCGCCGACGGCTCCGCCTGCCCCGTTCACCAGCAAGGACTGGCCCGCGGCGAGCCCGGCGTACTCGAACAACGCCTCCCACGCGGTCAGACCGACCGACGGCAGCGCCGCCGCGTCGGCCAGGCCGACCGCCTTCGGCGCCGCGGCCAGCACCTTCGCGGGGGCGACCACATACTCGGCGGCCGCTCCGGGCCCGTTCATCGGCAGGAAGCCGACCACCGCGTCGCCCACGGCGAACCGCTCGACACCGTCTCCGAGCCCGGCGACCGTCCCGGCCACGTCGATCCCCGGCACGTGGGGAAGGTCCAGCGGGAAGACCTCCTGCAAATATCCGGCCCGGATCGCCGCGTCGACCGGGTTGAACGTGGTGCCGGCCACCCTCACCAGCACCTGCCCCGCGCCCGGCGCCGGACGGTCCACCTCCTCGACGCGCAGGACCCCGCTGCTGCCGTAGCGCTCGTAGCGCACTGCCTTCATGACTGCCTCCCAGAAATTGCTTCGATGTCGAAGCGACTGTTGCCACTCTAAACATGCTTCGATCCCGAAGCAATATCGCTGAAGGGTGTGACGTGCGCCATGCGATTCAGGGATACGCTTCGATGTCGAAGTACTTAAGATGGGCGGATGACTCCCGACAGCACCCCGGACACCGGCGCGCTCCGGCCCGAGCAGCTTGGGACGTACTTCGCGCTGATGGAGGCCGTGAGCCTGCTCCAGCGCGCCGTCGAGCAGCAGCTCCAGGGGGAAGGTGACCTCAGCTACGTCCAGTTCCAGCTGCTCGCGCGCCTCGCCGATGCCGGCAGACCGCTGACCATGACCGATCTCGCGGACGGCGTCGTCTACAGCCGCTCCGGGCTCACCCACCAGGCCGGACTCCTGGAGAAGGCCGGACTGATCACCCGCAAGCCTTCCTCCAGTGACCAGCGCGCCACGATGGTCACCCTCACGGAGGAGGGCCTCGCCCGGGTCGGCCGAGTCCTGCCCGGCCACATCGACGTCACCCGGCGCCTGCTCTTCGCCCCGCTCGGCGACGACGATGTGGAAGCGCTCGGCGGCATCATGACCCGGGTCCGCGACCACATGCGCCACCAACCGGACAGCACCGCCCGCGGCCGGCGCGCCGCGCCGAAGAACCTCCGGGGCGCGGTCCCGACCGAGTAGCTCGCCCTCGCGCCCGGGACGCCGCCCGTCGGGAAGGGGCGGCACCGGGACCGACCGGTGGGCAGCGGAAGGCCTATGAGGCGGAGCCGCCCTGCTGATCGTCGCGCACCGCGGCGAGGATCTCCTCCCGGTTCGGCCCCGGTGCGCTGTAGCGGGGGGCTGCTGCCGAGAGCGTGATGACCCGCTCCACGAGGCCACTCTTCATGAAGGCCTCGTCCGCGGATGCGAGCATCGAGCCGACGTCGCCCATGGCGCGCAGGATCTCAGGGTCCTTCAGGAGGACGGAGTCCACGGCCGTGCGCAGCGCCCAGCCCGGATCATCCGTCTCGTAGTGCTCGCCGCGCATCTCGGCATCGATCTCCGCGATGCGGTGCCGGCTCCAATGGGAGTCCTCCTCCCACATGGCCCCGCACTCGTCGTCGATCTCACGGCTGACGCGCAGGGCGAGCTCTACGGCATCGGAGGTGCCGAGCAGGCGGAGCACGTCACGCAGCAGCGCCGCATGGCGCAGCCCGGTCGTCATGCCCATACCGAACTGGGGGTTGGTCGTCATCCGCGCGTCCCCGATCGCCACGATGCCCGTGGTGATCGGCTGCCCGTCGACGACCAGGCCACGCCGGGTGTTGTGGGTCCCGCCCATGACATGGACGTCGGTCAACGGGATGCCGCGGTTCCAGTGGGCGGCCTGGGGATAGAGCGCAAGCACGCGGTCCCACACCTCCACGCGACTCAGCGGACGGAGCTCTTGGTCCCGGTCCGAGGTAACCAGCGTCGCCGACCAGGTGTCGCCGTCTCCCGGCGCGGTGACGACGGAAATGCTGTTGTGGTGGGAGAGGGGCCAGGGCCGGGGAGCCGGCACCCCCCGCTCATCGGCGCGGAAGTAGCGCGTGTAGTAGCGGAAGCCCGCTTCCTCGCGGACGACTTCGGGCTCGACACCCACCTGTGCGAGCAGGTCGGGCACCTCCGTGCGCCGCCCGGAGGCATCGACGACGAGGTCGGCCTCGACGCGCACTCCGGAATCGGTCATGACGCCGACGATGTGCGGGCGGCCGGACGTCTGGGACTCTCCGACGAGCAAGGACACCACCCTGGTCCCGCCGAGGATGTGCACTCCTGGCGTATCGGTGGCAGTTGCAAGGAGCGTGGCCTCCAGCACCGGGCGCCGGGCAGTGACGGTCTCGAAGCGCTCGTCCCCCGCTTGCCGCGGTCCGACACCCGCCACGCTCCAGGCACCGGAGATCATGTTGTACGTGTTGCCGCCCGCCTCGCGTATGCGGTCGACGGCGGCCGGCAGCTCCTTCTCCAGGAGGAGGAGGCCGGCCGGCATCAGGATGTGCGTGTGCCCGAACTGCTTGACGCCGGGCCGACGCCAGTCGCCGCCAACCGTTGCCTCGATCGTTCGCGCGGCGGTGGCGTCGCGGTCGAGCACGGTGACGAGGTGTCCGTCTGCGGCGAGAAGCATCGAGGCGGTGAGGCCGACGGGGCCTGAGCCGATGATTACCACGTTGGCCACTGGAACTCCTTGCGTTGGGAAGATGCCTCACCATCCGCCGGAGAACTGCTCACCTACCAGCCCGCTTTACTGCTCAGTTGGCGCGGCGGGCGGGCCCGACGCAGGTCATCACGTCTTCCGGAGCGCGGCGGCGAGCTCGCCGAGGTACCCCGCGACGGGGCCGCTGGTGAGCAGACCGCTGCCGGCGCCGGCAAGTTCGGCCCGGGCCGGCGTGAGCGCGGCGTGAGCGCGTTCCATCGTGGCCCGGTCCGACACGGCAAGCGCCGCTCGCGCCACCACGGACCACAGGGCCTCGAACAGCAGGCCGGGAGGAGGATCCGGGAGTTTTCGCAGAACCGCGGTGGCCTTGTCCCCGAGGCCTTGGGCGACCAGGAGCAGGGGAGCCACCCACGGCTCGTGCGGCCCCCAGTCGGCCTGTGCGTAGATCTGCGCGTACTGTGCGTCCGGCGGGCTCTGCCCGTGCCGCATCCGCAAGCACAGCAGGGCCAGTGGCAGAAGCCCATGTTCCAGGCCGGGCATGCCGACGCCGTGGAGCCGGGCCGCGGCCTCCCGAAAGGCGGCTTCCGCCTCTGGCGCCGGCCCGGTCGCCGCGCGTCCCAGCGCCCGGTACCACTGGGTGAACACTCCCGCCAGCGGCAGCTCGTTCCGCTCGGCCAGGCGGTCCACCGCCGTCGCGTGGCGGTCCGCTCCCGGGAAGTCGGCCAGGGCACTGCGCGCCTGGAGGCGGATGAGGTGCCCGAGCACCTCGTACGTGACCATCCCATGCCTCGCGGCCAGGGTGATCAGCTCCGTGCCGATCCTGTCGCGGAGCGGAGACAAGCCCGCCCGGTAGAAGGTCTGCATGAACACGCCGTTGAGCGCGAACGCCAGGAGGGCGGGGTCGTCCAGGTCGCGGGCGATCTGCTCGGCCTGCCGGGCCGCCTGCAGCCCGCGCGCCGAAGCGCTCCCGCGTGACTCCAGGGCGATCGTGGCCAGCAGCCGGGCTCGTGCCACGTCGTGCCCGCCGGGCCGGAGGGTCTTCAAGGTGCGCTCCGCCGCTGCCACGACGTCCGCCGCATGCCGGGGGTCGTCCACCCGCGTCCAGATCGCCGGAACGTCATAGGCGCCGATCACGCGCGCGGTCAGGTCCGGGTCCCTCAGCTCTTCGGCCGCCGCGATGACGGCCGAGCGGTGCCTACGGGCCACCTCCAGGCCGCCGCCACCCGTCACGGCGAGATTGCGCAGCAGGCCGACGGTCGATTCCAGCCGTGCCCGGGCGCCGGATGCCAGCGTGCGGTCGTAGGCGGCCGACGCCTCCGCCCACACGGTGTCCGCCGCAGAGATCGTCCCGGGAGTCCGGTCGAGGTGGTGTTCCTGGGCAAGGATGTCCGCCTCCAGGCGGCGCAGTCCCGGGCCGGGATCCACCCCCAGTTGCTCGACCAAGATCTTGCGTGCACGGCGCAGCACCGCGAGCGCGTCGCCCTGGCGGCCCGTGCGGTACAGCGCGAGGGCCAGGAGTCGCCACGCGTCCTCGCGCCAGGGGTGCTCGGCCACGTGCGCATCCAGATCCGGAATCGCGTCCGCGCCACGACCGAGTGCCAGGCGGACCTCCGCCTGGCACTCCAGGGCGTGCAGCCTCAGCTCGCCGAGGCGGGAACGCTCGGTGCGGGCCCAGGCCTCTTCGGGGAAATCCGCGAGGGCCGGGCCCCGCCAGTAGCCCAGAGCCTCAGCGAGCCGGTCGAGCGCCTGCTGCGGCGGCAGGGTGCGCGCGGCGGCGACCGCCTGCTCGAAACACCAGCTGTCGACGGAGCCGCGCTCGACGCGCAGCGCATAGCCAGGACCCTCGGTGACCAGGAGGCGAGCCGGCGTGCGGGGCCGGCGCTCTGGTTCCAGGGCTCGCCGCAGCGCGGAGACGAACGTACGGACGGTCCCGACCGCGTCAGCGGGCGGTACTTCCCACAGGTCGTCCACCAGGCGGGTGACGGGGACGACCCGGCCCCGGGCGACGATCAGCCGGGCCAGCACGGCGCGGTGCCGTGGGCCCTTCAAAGCGATCGGTCCGCCCTCGTCGTCCCAGGCCGTCACCGGCCCGAGCATCCCGAATGTGACATTCACACCTGACCGCCTTCCCGCTCGCCCTCCGGTGCCAAGTTATAGGTCGCTCATTCGATGCTCATCCGGGGCCTCCAGGGTGGAGACACCAGCCCGCCCACGGAAAGAAGCCCACTCATGGCCCCTCCCACCAGCACGTTCGACTACCAGCGGATCGAGGTCGCCGACGGAGTGTCCCTGAACGCGGCCGTCGTCGGCACGGGGACCCCGATCGTGCTGCTGCACGGTTTCCCGCAGACCCATCTGATGTGGCGGCACGTCGCCGCCGATCTCGCGCACGACCACACCGTGATCTGCCCCGATCTGAGGGGCTACGGCGACAGCGACAAGCCCGTCGAGACCGACGGCACCGTCTACGCCAAGCGCACCATGGCGGCCGACGTCGTGGCCCTGGCCGACGCCCTCGGACACGACCGATTCGCGTTGGCCGGGCACGACCGTGGTGCCTTGGTGGCCTTCCGCGCCGGACTCGACCACCCGGACCGAATCACTCACCTCGCCAGCCTGGACGTGCTGCCCACCCTGGACATGTGGGAGGTGCTGCACGGTGTCAGCGCGGCGGTCGGCTTCCACCTCTACCTGATGGCCCAGCCGCCCGGTCTGCCCGAGCAGATGATCGAGGCGAGCCCGGACGCGTTCTTCGGCTACTTCCTGGACACCTGGACCAACGACCCGCAGGCGATTCCCGCTGACGTCCGCACCGCGTACCTGGATGCCTGCCGGGGCGCGGTGCCCTCGATCGTCGCCGACTACCGGGCTTCCGCCGGTATCGACATCGAGCACGACAAGGCGGACCGCGCTGCCGGGAACCAGCTGAAGATGCCGGTCACCGTGCTCCAGCAGGACTGGGGCGCGTTCCTCGGCTTCGACGCGGCCGCCCTGTGGGGCTCCTGGGCGTCCGACCTGGAGCACAGGACGGTCACCTCTGGTCACTTCATGGCGGAGGAGAAGCCCTCCGAGATCGCCGGGGCGCTCCGGACTCTCCTCAGTCGCTGAACGACCGTGAGCTTGCCGGCGAATCCGGCTTCCGGTCCTTGAACCGATCTGCGCGGTGCCCGTTGTCCATGAACGGAGGCAGGCACGCGAATTCTTGCCGCCCAGGTGAATCAAGCACGAGCACAGGAGAGTTCATGACGGATGTGCACGCGGACCGGACGGGGCCTCAGTCGCCCCGACGCGCGAAGCGGTGGGTCATTCTCGGCACGGCAGCAGCAGTGATCGCGGGGGTGGCGGTCGCGGTTCCCGCTCTCGCGGACTCCAAGCCCGGCAGCGAGAAGGAGGAGACGCTGGTGCGGACCACGGCCCAGAAGGTGGGGGTCACGAGGAGTTACGCGAACCCGAAGTCCAACCTTTCGCTCACCGCGGGAGGAGTGGGCCCCAGCGGCAAGGGTGAGGTCTTCGCGAGAATCGGAGGCGTGAACGAGAACGTCCAGTCGTGGAACTTCCTCCGCGACAAGATCATTTCTAGGGGCGCAAGTTCCGGAGACAACCTGCGCTGCCTCGAGAGCGACAGCGGTGGGAACGTGTTCATCGCGAAGTGTGTCACCGGAAAGGACTCGCAGAAGTGGGCGCACAAGCTCGCCCAGAAGGCCCCTGGTGCTTTCCGCGACCAGGTCCGGATTCAGAACTTCGAGAGCAAGAAATGCCTGACCATCGGCAGTGCCACAGGCCGAGGCACCGCTGAGGTCGCGGCCAAGGACTGCAAGGACGAGGCAACGTCGCAGCGCTGGGTGGTCGCGTCGTTCACGAACGAGTAGTCGGCACCTGAAGGGGTCTGGCAGCCGGTCGGCTGTCAGACCCCCGCGAACCGCCCCCTCCTGACCGTACGGACTGCGAGAGGGCGACGAAACGGCTCTGAGGAGGAGAGGGAATGAAGGGACCCGAACGCAACCGTCCGACATGGGGTCGGCGTGACGTCCTGCGGGGCGGGGTCGCGCTGAGCGCAGTGGCAATCGCGGGCGGCGCCGCTACCGCACTCGCGCCCCCCGCTCGCGCTGCCGGCCCGGCTGGAATGCCGACCTACCGATACCTGCGCGACGCACTGGCGATGCCCTTGAACTACAACCGTACCGGCGAGTTCATCTTCCCGAGCATCCGGGGCGTGTTCGACAAGATCAGTGATCCACGCTCCAAGTACTACCTCTACTACGCCCCGCACGAGAACCCCGGCGGGATCTGCGTAGCCTTCGGCGACTCGCTGGAGGGGCCCTTCAGCGACTACCGTGAGAACCCCGTGATCGACAGGCACCTGAACGGCACGACGGTCAGTCACGTGTCGTCCCCGCACGTCGTCTGGGATGCAGCCACGCAGCAGTTCTTCTGCTACTTCCACGGCGAGAACACCGTGACCCGCGTTGCCCGCTCGCGCGACGGCATCAACTTCGTCGACGAGAAGCCGATCCTCAGCACGCGCCTGGTGCCGGGTACATCGGAGACTTCCTACGCCCGGGTCTTCGAGCACGTCTTGCCCGGACGCAACAACAAGTACGTCATGGTCTTCATGGGAGTTAAGGGCGGGCGGCGGATCTTCTACGGCTGGTCTCCCAACGGATGGGACAACTGGCAGTTCAGCGCGACCCCTTTGGTGAACCCCGAAGGGGACGGTCTCACCGACATCTCCGGTCCGACCGTGGTCAAGCGCAACGCGACCACGTACATCGCCTATCACGGCAACGACGGCCGGATGCGACTCACCGAAGTCGGCAACGACTTCCGGCAGGAGAACCACTTGGGCGTCTTCCATTCGCCCATCGCTTCCGACCGGGGGCGCGTCGCGGCCCCGTCCTTCGGCTCCGAGAACGGCACGGAGTACATGTTCTACGAAGCGGGAGCGCGACTCAGCGCCCGCATCTGCATTGCGCGTGCCGTCCCGGGCGGTGCGCCGGCGCCCAGCGCGTCCGCGAGAGGTCTGGGCGTGCCCCGCTTGCTCGCACCGTAGGCCTCCAGGCCTCTCACGATCCGTGTGACCAATCGGAATGACCCCGGCCCACTCGAGCAGCTCACGACCGAACTGAAAAAGAAAACGGCCTGTGAAATGAGCAGTTGCCGATCCTATGTTCGCGCTCGGCAGCATGCTCCTACAGCTACCGGAGGGTGGGGCGGATTCGTCGCCGCACCATCCCTGCGCACACCACTTCATGCTTCACCACGCGCAAGACATCTGGAGTTTTCATGAACATGCCCCGAAGGAACACAACCACTCGCGCCATGCTCGTTGGACTGGGTGCCACCCTGGTGGCGTTCTCCCAGGTCGCTCTCGCCTCAACGGCCCACGCAACGGGTACTTGGGACGAGAACCGGGTTCGCATCCAGTCCGCCCGAGGGGACTGCCTCACCGCTGTTCCGGGTTCCACCAACCAGGTCGACACGGAGAGGTGCGACACGGACAACCTCCGCGGGAACTGGCGGATGGTCGACTACTCCGACGCGTTCTTCCTGCTCAAGAACTGGTCCACCGGCGAGTGCCTGGATTCCGAACGGAACGTCTTGGGCGGGAAGGTCTACATGTCGGCCTGCGACCGGAACGACGGAGGTCAGGTGTGGAGGTATGACTGCTTCGAGGGAAGGCTGATGAACCTGGCCTCGACGACCTTCCTGACCCGATTCAGTTCAGGAGTGGTCGGCCATCAGCAACGATCGACCTCGGACATCGGCAAGCAGGTCTGGAACATCGTCCCCCGACCGCACGCCTGCTGAGGCAGCGGCTGGAACCGGCCCCTCCTTGTCCGGCCGGACAGCCGCCCGCGTACGCCGGTCCGGTCGGTGACCCACTGACGTGTGAGGGGCAAGGTTCACCATCAGGCACCCGAGTGCGGTGGGACGGCGGCGCTGGGCGGGCGGACGGCGGTCGGGAATCACGCAGCGCCCTGGCCGTCGCCGACGTGTCCCTTGCCGCGATCAGCCGGTCCGAGAGCCACGCTCGACGGTGGCATTGAGGTGCCGACCGAGCGACCAGGGCGTCAAGATCGCCCCGGCCCGACATGCCGGGGTGATCAGGGGCGACGGCGGACAGCGAAGTGAGCTTGACTGCGCGGATGGACATCAACTCGACGGAAGTGGGTCCGTCCGCAACTGTGCAGTTCAGGCGTTTCCGCGACGGTGATTCGGTGGAGCAGCTGACTTTCCTGCTCCACCGCGCCTATGCAGACCATGCCGCTGCCGGGCGGGTCTTCTTCGCCTCCTACCAAAGTCCGCAGGACACACAGCACCGCCTGACCAAAGGCGAGTGCTGGGTCGCCTGGGACGGGGGCGCATTGGTCGGAACCGTCACCGTGGCAGCTCCTCACAGCACTCCGGCCGGGTACCCCCCCCAGGGACTCCCCACGGCCAGGGCTGATTCATAGTCCTGGTGGCTTCGAGAACCAGCAGGTCACAGGGGCGTGACGAACCTTCACTACGGGAGTTCCGTACGCAACGAAGCTCCGATGATCAAGGGGACCTACCAAGTCGCCCGATCACCGGAGCTCCGATGTGCCGCCAGTCTGCCACCGTCTGTCTGATCAAGTCGCCCTCGCGTGAACAGCGTGAACTTCACGGCGCGGCGGCCCGGTTGGCTGTCCTGCCCGATCCACGTGACCGGCGGGGACGGCGTCACACCTGAGGTGACCCCCGGAGTGTGGACACAGGGGTCATGCTGCGAGTTGGAGTTTACCTGTCGTGTGGTGCTGCTGTTCGAACTCCATCGGGGAGAGGTAGCCCAGCGCGCTGTGGCGCCGGCGGGCGTTGTAGTAGGTGAGCCACTGGAAGATCTCCAGCCTCGCCTGCAGCATCGTCGAGAACAGCCTCTGGTGCATCGTCTCCCTCTTCAGCCCCTGCCAGAAACTCTCGGCGAGGGCGTTGTCGTAGCTCGAGCCGACCTTGCCCATGCTCCTGCGGATGCCGTACCGGTCGCAGACCTGCGCGAACGCGGACGACGTGTATTGCGAGCCTCTGTCCGCGTGGAGGATCACCCCGGATACGTCGCCGCCGCGGGCCGCGACCGCGGCCTGGAGCGCGTCGATGACGAGTCCGGCCCGCATGTGCGAGGCCATCGAGTAACCGAGCACTCGGCGCGAGCGGATGTCGATGACGCAGGCGAGGTAGAGCCACACGGCGCCGACCTGCACGTATGTAATGTCGCCGCACCACTTCTCGTCCAGAGCCCCAGCGGTGAAGTCCCGTTGGACCAGATCCGGCACCGGCGGCGCAAGCCGGTCTGCGATCGTGGTCCGCTTCTTCTTGCGCAGGTGGCGGCCGACGATGTGGTGCTTGCGCATCAGACGCGCGACGCGCTTGCGGTTGACGGTGTGGCCGAAGCCGCGCAGTTCGGCATGGATGCGCAACGCGCCGTAGTTTCCGCGGTGTTCGGCGTGGATCTCGCGGATCTCGGCGACCAGGGCGTCATCGGCGGCCTGCCGCTCGGCCCGCGCCTCGGCGCCGGCGATCCACCGGTAGCAGCCGGAGCGGGAGACGTCCAGCACCCGGCATATCCGCTTGGTGCCGAACTTCTCGGCGTGGGTGGAGACGAAGTCCCAAGCGGCGGTCTTCACTTCATCTCCCGGGCGAAATACGCGGCTGCCCGGCGCAGGATCTCCCGCTCCAGCTGCCATTCCTTCTCGTTCTTCAGCAGCCGGGCATTGTCCGCCCGCAGCCGGGCCAGCTCGGCCGCGGTGTCCTGGGACGCACCGGAAGCGGCCGGCCCAGCAGCTCGGCAGCTCCAGCAAGGTCGTAGAACGGGCCCCACCCTTCATGCGCCGGCTTGCGCGGCCGCAGCTGCCGCACATTCCTGGGCGAGGCCGACTTCGCTTTCACCGGCATCTCCTTCACCACGGACTGAGATGCCCGGTGCCCCGCGCGGAAACCCTGGCCTGAGCCAGTCTCCTTCGACTGGGACTCCCGCGTACCAGAGGAAGCGGACCTGCCAGGCAGGCGATCCTGCTTCGCCGCCTTACCCTTCGTCGGCTTCTCAGCGATCTTGCTGGTCTTCCGGCTCTTGCCCGACTCCGCCTTCGGGGCCTTGTCAGATGTCATCGGCAGCCTCGCCTGGTCGCCCCGAGTTCCAGTCTGCGGCAGCGTGGCCCATTGTGCAGAGCTGGGGTCTTACCGCCCCGACAGCATGCCCGATTCGGAAGATTCGTTACTTAGAGTGGGCATTGGATCGGCACCGCAGGCGAGGATTGCTCACCTTCCACCGACAATAGCCACCTCTCATCGAGCCCGGATTCTGAAATTTCCGCAGGTCTACTGCTCGCGGAGACGTGGATCCTACACGCGGTACTCGAGCGGGGAGCCGCAGGCTGTGCGTATGAAGCTACGGCGTGGTGATCACCAGCCCCATCTCGAAGAGGGAGCGAGTCTGCTGGGCCGCTGCCTCACGGTCCCCGGACAGGGACACCTCGCCCAGCGTGACCGGGAACGATGCGTGGACAGCGGCGAGCAGGGCTGTGGTGTCCGGGCTCGCGGCGAAGACACCGCCCGCCGCGGCGAACGCGACTTGCCCGTCGGGGGTGGAGCCGAGAAGCTCGACGCCTCCTGGTATCCGCGTGCGGAGTTGCGTGCTGTCGGCGAGGTACGGCGACTCCGTGGCGAGCGGCAGCCTTGAGCGGAGTAGCCGGCGGTAGGTGACCTCGCTCGGCGGAAACTCGGAGACGCCGAGATGGGTGGGCACCTGGTCCCGGGAGATCCAGTTGTCACGGCGGAGGAGGGCGATCGAGAGGAGCCCGCTGTCGTCGCCGAGCGGGACTGCCTGGTGGGGGTGGCCCTCAGGGAAGAGCAGGCAGTCCCCGGGCTTGAGCACTTCATCGAGGACGATGCTGGAAGCCGGGCCTCCTTCGGGGGTGTCCCAGCCGCCCAGCTGGAAGCGTTTGCTGCCCCAGAGCATCAGGGCGATGACGTCCTGGCGGTCCGAGTGCCAGCCGGTGACACTGGTAGTGCCGGCAGAGATGAACAGCTTGGTGAACACGTCGGCTCCGGACACGGCGACGATGTCGTCCATCAGCGATGCCAGGGCTGGCGACCAGCGGTCGAACTGCCGAATCCCGAGGGTGACTCCTTCGTTCAGCGCGCGCCGCACCCGGTGAATGTCCATCTGAAAGGTGTCGGAGTCCGGCTCCAGCCGGTTGCCGAATCGTTCGCCGGGGAGCTTCCCGTCGGCATCACGGAGCTCCATGTCCGAGTTGGCTCCCGTACCGGGTCCGGCTACCAGGCGCGGCTCGGCCGTGAGCCAGCGTTCGAACTCCGTACGGCCGGGCAGCCGCCCGAAGTCATTGCCGGCGCTTCCGAGGGAAGGGGCCTCGCAAGGCCGCCCGAGCCCCGTCACCACGGTGTCTCCGAGAAGAGGCCGGAGGCGTGCGGCGGTACGCTTGACGGCAGCGCTGTTGGCCGTGTCGATGAGGGATGCGAGGTCATCGGGCAGGCCGCCCTCGCGGATGGCCAGTCGGTCGACTTCGTCCAGTCGATGCACGGAGTGTGATGTCATGGGCAACGCTCCAAGGTCTTGAGCACGTAGGACAGGCCGGACTCGAAGTCGGCGACGAGTCCGGGCCAAGGGGATACGCCGAGGCGGTGTACCGGGATCCCGGAGACCAGCCCACGGCTACTCCGATGCAGGGCGGCCGGGCTTGCTCCCCCGTCACGGAGATGCTCCGCCAGCCAGGACATCGCCTCCTCCTCGCTATCGGCCGTCTCGACGGAGCCCGATGGGCTCAGCGGTTCCGCCAGCACGAGGATCACCACAGCAGCGGGCAAAACTGCGCCGCGGTATGTGGTCGATCCCGGTGGGAGTGGCACCGCAGTCCGCTGGTCGCCGGACCGTACGGCCACCGCGAGCGGTACACCGAAGACCACGCCGGTCAGCGAGTCCAACAGCGCGACCTCGTCGGTGGCGATGGAGGCGAGCCCGGCGTCCCGGGCCCAGAGCGCGGCGGTCGTCTTGCCGGCTTTCTGGTTGCCGCAGACGAGGAGGCCCTGGCCTGAGGGCAGTACGAGCAGTGCAGCGTGCAGCGCGATGAATCGGTCGCTGTATGGGGGAGTAGCGAGCGGGGGCAGGGCGGGCAGGTCGCCCGTCAGAGCATGCCACCGGGGATCGCCGGGCATGCGGTAATAGACACCGGGCCGGTCACCGGCGAACGAGCGGTGCAGCATGTCAGCCCGAGCCTCGGAGCCGAGCCGTACGATGACATCTGCCGTCCGCCGGCGGTCAGGTACTGCGACCGCGAGACCGGTCCGGAGCTGGTTCAGTACAGCGGGGTCGGCCGCGTGGTAGCGGACGATGGCACCCGCGAGGGCAAGGTCGACGAACGGCGCCTCCTCCGGATCGCTGGAAGGGGCCTGGCCGGAGGCCGTGTCCAGGGCCTGGTGCAGCGGAATCGGCCACAGCTCGTCCTGCTGCCACAGCCGGGTGCCGAGGGCGCTGCTGACCTGGTAGATGGTGCTCGTCGCGTTCTCGACAACGTCCCACGTACCGTCTGGTCGTTCGAGGGCAACCCACGAGGCAGGATCAGTGATCACCTGTGTCACTTCCACCCGCTCCGCCGCTCCGGGTGGTTCCCACGCCCACCAGGTACGCACCGTCGTGGGCCGTGCCGAGTCCCGTCAGCGGCTCCAGCAGATGCTCGACCAGGGCAGGGCTCTGAAAGACCCCGCATGACGGATCGGTGGCCAGGCCCAGGGCGATGCGCTGTGCGTCGCGTCCGCACTGGATGAGCGCGGCCTGCCATGACACGGCGCCCGGCTCCGCCGGTCGAGGCACGAGCCACGCGACCGCCGATATGCCGGCGGTCCAGGTCTGGCCGATGGCGGCGCGTTGAATCGCCTCGGTGGTTGGTGCCGGCCCGACCCGGATCCAGCCCTCGACGTCGAGCTTGTATGTGCCTGCGCCCAGGACGTGGTTCGGGTGCAGCAGGCTCAGCCGGACTTCGCTCCGTACGGTCGTCAGGATCTCGAGCAGAGTGTCCACTGCTCCGCTGGACAGCGGACGCTCGGAGAAGGAGCGGTGGGTGCGACGCGCGGCAAGGGCAGCAGGCAGCTGGGACCATGGCAGCGGCGGCTTCGCGTCGGCCGTGGTGGTCGTCCGGTGTTTCTTCAGGCGCGCTTCGCCGGCTGCCTCGGCGTGAACCAGCAACGACGGGAACCAGCTGGACTCGATCCAGGGTCGTACCTGCTCCCACAGCGCCAGGGCTTCCTCGGCAGGGAGAAGTGCCCGAGCCGAGATCAGCTTCTCCACCTCTGCCAGGGATACGCCGCTGCTCCGGCAGATCTCGGCTGGCCCGGAAGGCCGGTCACCCCGCGTACTGGGGTTGGCGTAGGCGAGGGCGGTGACGGCTTCGGGCGTGAGCGCCGTCAGGTCCTGCGTTTCGGAGTGGACCCGGGCGTAGAGGCCGTCCACCCGGGGGACGAGGGACAGAAGCGGGTTGGTGCGGTACTCGGCGCTCGATACCGAGGGTCCGGACTGCGGAGTCGGTATGAACTCGCCTTCGACGAAAGCGGGTTCTGGAGTGGCGAGGAGCAGCCCAAGAACGGGGTCGGGGCCGGTGAACGCCGGCATCGGAAGCCAGGAGGTGGACCAGCCGGTGGAGTGAAGCGTCAGGTCCAGCGTTTCCAGAACGTGGCCGGCGTCGATGAGCACCGGACGGAAGGCCCGCACGTCCCGGTACCGCCACATGGCCCGCTCGACGTGGCTGGACAGGACGAACGCCACACCGAACGGTGGGAGGGACGCTGTCAGCGGCAACCCGGCCTCCGCGCGTACCAGCGCGTGATGGTCGCCGTCGTACCACCAGGAGCCCCGCAAGGGCGCCGGCCATCCGTCACTCACGATTACGCCGAGATCCGTGGGGTGCCGGGCGCCGCCGGAGGGACTTGTCTTGAGGACGATGGGGCCGTGTCGGCCCTGGCGTCGGCCGGTGATCCGGCCGGCCGAGGCCAGCCATGCGGCCAGAAGGTCAGCGCTCGGAAGACCTGCAGGACCGTCCGGGAGCGGCGCCTCGGGCAACACGGTGCTCGAACCGGGGCGTTGTGTCGTGACCGGTGGCGGTGCTCCGTGCGCCGCGTAGCCGTCCATGAGTGCCTGGTCGGCTTCGTGGCTCGTCTCGACGCTGTAGTCCAGGAAGGGGTAGTCGAGGTTGAGGCGGCGGTAGTGGGCCAGGAAGTCGGGAGGCTCCGGACTTTCCCAGGAGCCGGATATGCCAAGGGCTGTCGCGGCCGCTTCGAACTCTTCATTCGCCTCGCGTTCCGCGCCTTGGGCGATCCAGGACAGCAGCGCGCACTCCCGATCCTTGCCGGAGAGGACGTACGCCTGGCGGGTTGCGGCGTCGATGGCGACCCATCGAGCGTCGGCTTGAATCTGAGGAGCCATGGCCCGTGCGGGAAATACTCGAACCCTGTCCATTGTCGAAGTCCCTCGTGAGGTGCCGGATCAAGGACGGCGGGAGCCCGCGGCAGCCGTGGCTGCCGCGGGCCCGTTGCCTCAGGAGCTGTTCTGTACGAGGGCGCGGCGGAACAGGGGAACCGCGGCGTAGATGCCGGCGCTCGCGTCGGGCATCGAGAACCAGACCGCGTCTGTGGGCGGCTGGTCGCCGGCCGCGAAGCGCTCCAGGTCGGAGCGAGTCAGCAGCCACCGGCGGTCACCGTCGGGGTCGGAGATCAGGATGGAGGGGTCGGCCGAGCCGCTCCCCGAGACGACGGGGACCTGCTCGCACAGCGTCTTGGACGGCAGTACGAACACGACGTCGGCGCCTTCACCGAGCTGCGCAGGTCCGACCGTGAACTCGCCCAGCAGCTCCGGGTCGAGTATGTACGTGGCGTTCTTTCCGGGGTCTTGCACCGCGATTTTCACAGGCACCTTCCCACAGGTCGACCGCAGGGACTGGTGGATCCAGACACGCTGCGGGGTGGTGCGTGACATGTCAGCCGTGGGCTGGAGTTTCGGTTGCACACGCAGGCCCCAGGGGCCCATCCGCGCGCCGCCCAGCCGTTGGCGCACACAAGTGTGGTGACTGAATGTCACAGAGCGGAGACTCTAGTATGAACGTCTGCGCCTTGTGCAGTGCATTGGGCGCCCTTACCCGACATGGCCGAATCCCTCCACTGTGGATCGATCCGGCGGGTCAACTCTCTTGGCCTACATAGCAAAACGGCGTTGCCGCCCCTCACCCGAGTGTGCGAGGGGCGGCAACGCCGTCATTCGTCTGATGCGAGCTACATGGTGATCTCGTAGGTGAGGAGTTCACTCTCAGCCACTTCGAGTTCCACGTCGCCGATGTTTCCCGCGGACTGCACGTCCCCGCTCACCTGGCGAAGTGTCGCAACCAGCGGAGCCGGCCCGCGCGCCGTGACTCGGGCGACCTCAGCCCGCATGGAGACCTGAGCTGCGCTCTTGGCCTTCCGGATGGCGGCGATGGCGTCTGCGGCGACGTCCAGGAGCTGGGGGTCCCCCTTCAGGGACAGTTCCCGCAGCTCCGTTCCACTGGGCCACTGCGCCCGGTGCACCGAACCCTGCTGCCACCAGCTCCACGCCTCCTCGGTGGCGAACGGAACGAAGGGAGCGAGGAGCCGCAACAACACGGAGAGGGCAGTTGACAGCGTGGCCTGAGCAGATGCGGCAGCCTCCTCACCTCCGCCGCCGTAGGCACGCGTCTTCACCAGCTCGACGTAGTCGTCGCAGAACGCCCAGAAGCACCGCTCGATGGTCTCCAGTGCGCGGGCGTAGTCGTATCCCTCCAGCTGGGCCGTCGCCTCGTCCACGACGTCCGCGAGTCGCGCGAGGAGCGCCTGGTCGAGCGGGTTGGTCACGGCGGACCGCCGCTCGGCCGCACCCAGACCGAGCACGAACTTCGACACATTGAGGATCTTGATGGCGAGACGTCGGCCGATCTTCATCTGGCCGATTTCGAAGGCGGTGTCCGTTCCCGGCCGGGCTGATACGGCCCAGTACCGCACCGCGTCCGACCCGTGCTGGTCCAGAAGGTCCAGCGGGGTGACGACGTTGCCCTTCGACTTGGACATCTTCTTGCGGTCGGGGTCGAGGATCCAGCCACTGATGGCGGCATGGGCCCAGGGGAGCGCGTCGTGCTCCAGCTCGGCGCGGGCGACGGTGGAGAACAGCCAGGTACGGATGATCTCGTGGGCCTGCGGACGCAGGTCCATCGGGAAGACGCGCTGGAAGAGGTCGTCGTCGTGGCCCCAGCCGCCGGCGATCTGCGGTGTCAGCGAGGACGTCGCCCAGGTGTCCATCACGTCCGGGTCGCCGCTGAAGCCGCCCGGGACGTCCCGCTGGTCCGGGGTGAAGCCGGGAGGGGTGTCGCTGCTGGGGTCCACGGGCAGCGACTCCCGCGAGGGAACGATCAGTTCGTCGGTGGGGATGCCGTCGGCGTCCAGCTGGTACCACACCGGTACCGGTACGCCGAAGTAGCGCTGACGGCTGATCAGCCAGTCCCCGGCAAGTCCCTCCACCCAGGACTGGTACCGGTTGCGCATGTGGTCGGGGTGCCAGTTCAGCTCATGGCCGCGCTCCAGCAGCTTCTGCCGGAGCTCCACGTCTCGTCCGCCGTTGCGCAGGTACCACTGGCGGCTGGTGACGATCTCGAGCGGCTTGTCGCCCTTCTCGTAGAACTTGACCATGTGGTTGAAGGGCCGCGGATCACCGACCAAGCTGCCCTCCGCGCGCACCATCTCCACCAGGCGCTCCCGGGCGGTGTGCGGGGTCGCGCCGGCGAGCTGCGCGTACGCAGCCTTCGCGGCCTCGGACTCCAGCGCAGCCGGCGCTTCGCGCACGAAGCGGCCGTCGCGTCCGATCACCGAGCGGGTGGGAAGGTCGAGCTCGCGCCACCACACCACGTCGGTGGTGTCGCCGAACGTACAGATCATGGCCGCCCCGGTGCCCTTCTCGGGGTCGGCCAGGCGGTGAGCCACCACCGGCACGTCTACACCGAAGACCGGAGTGCGCACGGTGGTACCGAAGAGCTTCTGGTAGCGCTCGTCGTCCGGGTGCGCCACGACGGCCACGCATGCGGGCAGCAGCTCGGGCCGCGTGGTGGCGATCTCCAGCGCCGCTCCCGCATCCGACCTGAAGAGCAGGTGGTGGTAGGCGCTGGGCCGCTCGCGGTCCTCCAGCTCGGCCTGGGCTACAGCGGTCTGGAACGTCACGTCCCACAGCGTCGGGGCCTCGGCCTGGTACGCCTCGCTCCGGGCGAGGTTGGCCAGGAAGGCTCGCTGCGAGATGGCGCGGGCCCGGCTGTCGATGGTCTGGTAGGTGTGGTTCCAGTCGACGGACAGCCCCAGCCGGCGCCACAGGCTCTCGAAGACCTTCTCGTCCTCCACCGTGAGCCGCTCGCACAGCTCGATGAAGTTGCGGCGGGACACGGGGATCTGCTGCTTGCCCGGGGGCGAGGGGGGAGTGAAGTCCGGATCGTACGGCAGCGAGGGGTCACACCGGACGCCGAAGTAGTTCTGCACCCTACGTTCGGTCGGCAGGCCGTTGTCGTCCCAGCCCATCGGGTAGAAGACGGCCTTGCCGCGCATCCGGTGGAAGCGGGCGAGTGCATCCGTCTGGGTGTATGAGAACACGTGTCCGACATGGAGGGAGCCGCTCACGGTGGGCGGCGGCGTGTCGATCGAGTACACCCGCTCCCGTGGCGCGGTGCGGTCGAATACGTATACGCCCTGCTCGTCCCAGGTCGGAGCCCATTTGGCCTCGAGGCCGTCGAGTGTGGGCTTGTCGGGTACGCCCTGGCGAGGAGATGCGGTCGTCATGACGGTAGATGGTATCGGCCTTGGTGGTGTGGTAATTCCCTTACTGTGTAGTCGAGTTCTGGCCATGTGTGACTATCGGATGAGCAGGAGTCGAATCCATGTCCAGACGGTCAGGACGGGTCTGTGGTCTCCCCGGCCACCAATCCGAACAGCGGCAGGCACGGGACCAGCCCCGTGATCTCGGTCCCTTTCGCGAGCGCTGGCCGCCATAGACCCCGGGGGAGGCGAAGCCGCTGCAAGATCACGACCTCCCCGCGCACCACCCGCCGTTCGATTCCGTCCGGGACATATCCGAGCTTGCGGGATACAGCCAAGGACTGCGCGTTGTCGGCGAACGCCCCTGTCGTTGCCTCCTCGGCGCCCAGCCCGGTAAATGCCAGGTGGAGCACCGCAGCCCGCATCTCTGTGCCTATGCCCTGACTCTGATACGACAGCCCGAGCCAAGAAGCTGTGTTGACCTCACGCACCAGCGCGAAGCGCTTGGCCGCCATGGCCTGCATGCCCACAGGTCGGCCACCGAGGAAGACGGCCAGATTGATGGACCAGTCCTCCGGCCTCCAGTTTCCGAGCCGCAGCCAGTGATGCTGGACTACGGAGCGAGCCCGTTCGGTCTCGGGCAGGTCGGTCCAGCCACTACTGAACGGCATCTGGGACGGGTCGTGAACGCCGTCGCGTGCGAGATCGGCCAGTGCTGCCAGCTCGTCCGATTGGGGCAGGCGCAGCTCCAGGCGGGGCGTCGTCAGCCGCAGACCGAGCAGTGGCCAGTAGTCGATCAGCACGATCCAGTTTGGTCACGGGAGCATGCTCCCGGCCACTCCGGTTAGACCCAATGAGGTGGAGCCTCTGCGCTCCTCTGCCCCTCGCGGTCCAGGCGGACCCGCAGTGGCGCCGGCGCCGGATATCCGGGTGACGGGCTGCTTCGCCCGGCCCTACTCTCGCCGGGTATGACGACCATTGACCCACGGATCGCGGGCTTCTACACGGAGTACGACGAGGCGTCCCGGCTGCATTCCACAGCGACGGGCCGTCTGGAGTACGAGCGGACCCAGGAGCTGTTACGTCGCTACCTGCCTCCAGCACCAGCTCGGGTGCTGGACGTGGGCGGTGGTCCGGGTACGCATGCCGGTTGGCTCACCGAAGAGGGATACGAGGTGCTCCTCCTGGACCCCGTGCCAAAGCACGTGGAGCAGGCACGTGAGCGCGCGCCGCGGTGTGTTGCCCAGCTGGGGGATGCCCGCGACCTGGACGTGGAGGCCGGCACCTTCGACGCGGTGCTGCTACTGGGCCCGCTGTACCACCTGGCGGAGCGCGGAGACCGGCTCGCGGCGTTGAGGGAGGCCAGCCGGGTCGTCGTACCAGGCGGTGTGGTGGCGGCCGCGGGGATCTCCCGGTACTCCCTGATGCAGGACTACACCGTGAGCGCCGGCCTGTCTCCGGAGCTGCTCGCCAGCGAGGTCACGGAGGTGGTCCGTACCGGCTCCTACGACGGCAGTAGAGGCTTCACCGTGGCGCATTTTCATACGGCTGACGAGCTTGCCCAAGAGGCGGGCGAAGCAGGGCTCACGGGTGTGCGGGTGCACGGGATCGAGGGCCCGGGGTGGGCCTACGTAGTCGCGGCTGGCCGTTGCGCGGGCCAGGAAGCGGCGGGGGCGCTGCTCGCGGACGCGGTGGCGACGGCGCGCCTCGCAGACGAGCACGGCGTCTTCACTGACGCCTCGGCCCACGTGCTTGTGGTCGGTACAGCCTGAGACGCTGCCCCGTTCGAGTGGAGAGCGGGCCGGTGGCCAAGGCAGGCCGTGGGGCGGGGAGGCTGGGGCCACCGTGCTCGTTGGCGAGATGGTGTAGGTAAGGAGGTACATCCCGGTCGGTCGAGCTGCTGGAGATCCCGGACAACCGACAGCCGCAGCCTGCACGGTGGGTGGTCGGGTCCGTATGAATGCCGCTCGACAAACGCGTGCAGCTGGGTACGGCCCGAAGGCGCTGGCCAGGCAAGACCTGGGGGCCGTGACGGTTTGACCGCCACGGCCACCTCGGCGACCAGGCTGATTGCGGGACTGCTGGCAGGACGTTTGATGGATCGTTTTGAGCGGTGGTAATACGCTTCGGACGCTTGCCCTCAGGAGGTTGCGTGAGGCTCCAGAAACTGGCTCGGTCGGCCTGACCAGCTGATGGACAGCTGCTCGCGGGCACGTGTGGCGGAAACGAAGAGGAGCGACTGCTCGCGGCGGAGGTCCGCGGCGTGCTGGAGGCGGTCCTCGCGCTCGAGTGTGATGGCGCTGGGCAGAGGCATTTGTTGAGCGCCAGCCCCGACGATGGCGACTGCGCGGTATTCGAGTCCCTTGATGCGGTGCATCGTCATGACGTGGACGCCTTCGTCGGGGTCGGGGACGCGGTAGTCCTCGACCTTCACTGCGGCCAGCTTGGCGTCACGGAGCGCCTGAACAGCGCTGTCGGCGGTCGCATGGGTTCTGGCCACGACCGCGATCTCGTGGGGCTTGATCCCTTCCTGCTGCCAGCTGTCGACGCGCTTGGCCAATGCGGTCATCTCTTCCGCGGCCGTGCGGTAGCCGCTGGTCTCGGGGTGGGCTCCCGCCAGGACGGAGCGGTATCCGCGAAGCTGTTCCGGATTCCCGTCAAGGTCGTCGAACGTGGAGCCGCCGAGCAGGTTCAGGGAGGCTGCGAGGATCTGTCGGGTGGTGCGGTAATTAAGGGTCAGTCGCTTGGAGCGGCCACGGATCCTGATGCCGTGGGCGCTCAGGGATGTCCGGTTGTCGTAGATCCGCTGGTGTGCGTCGCCAACGATGAACAGGTCGTCGTCGCCGTCGGGGACCAGCGCGCGGAGTAGCTTTCAGTGGGCGGCGTGCAGATCCTGTGCCTCGTCCACGATGATGTGCCGGTATGGACGTTCCCACGACGTACGGCAACGCGATCCGGGCCAACATCTTCAACGACGAAGTATGGAAGCCCGCCCTCGCGAAGGTAGGCGTCATCCCCCTTCGGGAGAAGGGGAAGCGCTGGAAGGCATCTCGCAAGGACGGCTTCCATGTCCTCCGGCACACCTACGCCTCGATCATCCTCGAAGCCGGCGAATCCGTCGTCACCCTCGCCCGATGGCTCGGCCACTCCAGCCCGACCATCACCCTCGACCACTACGCCCACTTCATGCCCGAAGCTGGTGGGAAGGGACGGGCGGCCGTCGACGCGCTGCTCGGTGTGGCTCCCCAGTACGTCCCAGAGAACCTCACCACGGCATGAGGAAACGGGTGGCACAGCGCATGCTGTGCCACCCGTTTCGTCATGCCTTAGGTACGCCCGGCGTGTAGGTCTCGTGGGTCGTCGCATTGGCGGACTCGGCTACCTCAGCACGCTGATCCCCACGGCGAGTACGGCCGTGATCAGGGTGAGCGTGCTGCCGAAGGCGACGCCGGCCCGCAGCAAGGCGGTCGGCGTGGAAGCGCCGTCCATGCGGGTCAGCAGGCCAGCACCGACGGCGGCCAACAGCGCCAGAAGGACGGCGGCAAGCAGAGCGAGGGTCAGCAGCATCGCGGTGGTCGGCGACAGGGGCATGAGATCTTTCCTTCCGTGGCGGGCGTTCGGTGGAAGGAAGATGCGGGGATCGGCGTTCAGCGGCATTCGGGTGAACGAAGATGAACGAGTCGATACCGAGAAGCCGGGACTGGCCGAGGGGGAGCACCGGGGTATGCGGGACGGGCTGGAGGAACTGAAGTCGCAGTTGCGACAGTTGCGGGCCGAGCGCCGGTTGTCGATGTCGGGGCTGGAGTTGCGGGCGGGGTTAGGGCACACGACCGTCAGCAAGGCGCTGAACGGCCCTACCGTGCCCAGTGAGGCCACCGTCGCAGCGCTGGCGCAGGCGTTGGGCGCGGAGGCCGGCCCGCTGCTCAAACTGCGTCGCCAAGCGCTACCTGCTGTCCTGGCTCCGCCCCGACAGCAGGCCCCCAAGAACAGCCTCGACGGGGACGTGGACGCGCGGTTCGAAGAGCGGTACAGGCGGTATGTGGAGCAGCGGCACGGGCAGCTGTCCGTCATCGGGCTCGATCTCTCCCGCCCGGAGAGGGCGTCGTGGCCGCTGGGCGCCTCTTACCTGAGCCTCGAATTCGCCACGTCGACGCGGGCCGTCGGCCAGGGCGGGAGTGCCGGTTTCAGTGCTGACTCGGGATTGGCCTCGTCAGTGGGCTCCGGGGCGCAGATGGAGACCGAGCGAGCTGAGCAGGCGTTGGCCGGCCTCCGTCGAGTTCTGGTGCGGGGGATGGCGGGGGGAGGTAAGAGCACCCTGCTGCAGTGGCTCGCCCTCGCGACTTCCCGGGAGGACCTGCCCGTCGAACTGGCGAACTTGAAGGGGCTTGTGCCGTTCATGCTGCCGCTGCGGACGCTGGTGCGCGGCGGCGATCTGCCCGGGCCCCAGGAGTACCTGAGGGCGGTTGGCTGCCCGCTGCACGCAGCTCAGCCGCAGGGCTGGACCGACCGAGTCCTGGATGACGGGCGGGCCCTGCTGCTGATCGACGGCCTCGACGAGATTCCGCAGACCCAGCGAGCTCAGGCCCAGCAGTGGCTCCGTGAACTGCTGGCCGCCTTTCCGCGCGCGACCTACGTGGTGACCACTCGGCCATCCGCAGTCCCGGAGGGGTGGCTGGCAGGGCACGGATTCACCGAACTGACCGTCCGGCCGATGAGCGCCCGTGACGTGGCGGTGTTCGTCACCCGCTGGCACACAGCGGCGCGCGCCAGTGCGGACCCCGGGCAGGAATTTGAGCACCTGGCCGCTCTGGAAGAGGCACTGAAGGACACCGTGCGCTCCCAGCGGGACCTCGCCCGCCTCGCCACTATTCCACTGCTCTGTGCCCTGGTCTGCGCGCTGAACCGTGACCGGCGGGGCCACCTCCCTCACGGCCGTATGGAGCTCTACGAAGCGGCCCTGTCGCTGCTGCTGGTCCGCCGTGGCCGGGAACGCGACATCGACGCCCCCGAGAACCTCGTAGTCACCGAGCACCAGAACATCCAGCTCCTGCAACGTCTGGCCTACTGGCTCGTCCGCAACGGCCAGACCGAACTGGACCGAGAAACGGCACTCGCGCTCATTGACGACGCTCTGCCTGCCATGCCGAACCTTGCCCAGCAAGGCGACGCGGCCGACGTGCTCGCACATCTGCTCGCCCGCTCTGGTCTCCTGCGCACCCCTGCGGCCGAGATGATCGACTTCGTCCACCGCACCTTCCAGGACTTCCTTGGAGCCAAAGCCGCCATCGAAGCTCGCGACATCCCGCTCCTGGTACGCAACGCTCACGACGACCAGTGGGAAGACGTCGTGCGCATGGCCGTCGCCCATGCCCGTCCCAACGAACGCACGACCCTTCTGCGCCGCCTCATCGCCCGCGGTGACCGCACTCAGAAGCACCGCACCCGCCTGCATCTACTTGCGACAGCCTGCCTCGAGTACGCCACGGAACTCGACCCTGAAATACGCCAGGAAGTCGAGCAACGCGCCAAGGCCCTTGTCCCCCCACGCAGCGAGGAGGAGGCCAGGACCCTCGCCGCGGTTGGCCCCGTCATCCTCGACGTCCTCCCCGGCCCCGAGGGCCTCGAAGAAGACGAAGCGCGAGCGGTTGTGGAGACTGCCGAACTCATCGGTGGGGATGCTGCCCTGACGCTGCTCAAGAAATTCCGCACGAGCTATCCGGCATGGTGGGCCCTGTCCAATGCTTGGAAGAGCTTCGACGCCCACGACTATGCCCACGAAGTCCTCGCGCACATGACCCACCTCGAGGCTGTCACTATCCGCTCACGGGAGGAGCTGGCGGAGCTGCACCATCTGCCGTCGCTCGACCATGTCGCCTTCATCGGGGATTTCTCCGGTGCCGAGATGACAACCCCCTGGGCGCCGGCGGACGTCCGAGTGCTGAACATCGACAGGAACCCGCCCCTTCGCGATCTGGACTTCCTACACCCGTACACCGGACTGAAACGGATCGCTTTCTTCCAGTGCCCGAATGTCGCGGGCCTGAAGCCCCTGGCCGAGCTGTCATACGGCGCGAGGGTCAGCGGCGCCGTCAGCGTCATGATCTCCTTCGCCCCGGTCAGGGAGTCCATCCAGGCCCGGTGCGCGGTCAGGAGGTCGGTGGGGAAGGTGTAGATGCCGTCGGCGTCCGGCAGGGGAAGGCGGGTCACCTGGGGTTCTCCGATCATCGGACGGTGGTGGCGTACCAGTTGCGCCAGAAGCGGGGCGAGGTCAGGCAGAGGCGGACGACCACGGGGTTCTGCCACCAGAGCATCCGGGCCGTGGACCAGGCGTCGTAGCGGCGGGTGGAGGGCCGCACGCGGAGGTCTTCGAGGACCGCGACCGGCCCGCCCGTGCGGCGGCCGTAGGCGGTCAGGCGGGCGAAGAACTCCATGTCCTCGCTCATGAAGTAGTCCGGCCGGTAGCCGTGTACCGCTTTGAAGGCGTCCCGGGTGCAGAACTGGTTGACGCCCTGGGCGCCCCCGTGACGGGAGCGGTGGTGGTCCCAGTAGGCGCACAGCAGACGGGCCCCGAACCGGGCGGGGGTGTAGAGCGGTGGGATCGCCCCGCCGACGGCTCCGGTGTCCATAGCGGCGACGGCGGCCGTGATCCCCTCCAGCGGCAGGGCCACGTCGGCGTCGACGAAGAACAGCATCCGGCCCTCGGCCTCGCGGGCTCCGGTGTTCCGGGCCAGGCCGATGCTGCGGACCAGCTCCGTCACCACCCTGACCCTCAGTTCCTTCGCGACGGTCGCGGTGCCATCGGTGGAGGCGTTGTCCACCACGATCACCTCCCCCACGAGGCCGGAGAGGGCTTCCCAGGCCCGGAGGGAAGCGAAGACGGTGGGCAGGTAGCGGGGCAGGTATTTGGCCTCGTTGTAGGCGGGGATGATCACCGACAGATCGGGGTCGGTCACAGCGCGGTCCTTCCTGATTGCGGGGACAGGGCAAGGTGCAGGCGGGCCGCCCAGGCGTCACGGTCGCGGCCTTCCTGGTGGGCGGCATAGGTCCAGCCGCGTACGGCCTGGAAGGCCACGTAGGCGTCGAGGAGCTGGGTGTCGACGGGCCGTCCGTAGGCAGCGGCCACGAACACCCGGTCGGACGGCTCCAGGGCGTCGCAGGTCACGAGGGTCTGGGCGACGTCGTACTCGGGGACCTCCACGGTCGCGGCCTCGAAGTCCAAGAGGTAGTCGGGGAGGCGGGGCTGGCCGTGTTCGCCGAGGGTGAGGCGTCGGTCGCCTCCGCGGATCACGTTCTCCAGGTGCAGGTCTCCGTGGCACCACACGAGTCGTTCCAGGCGTGCCCCGGCCGCGATGACCTCCAGGGCGGGAGCGAGCCGGACGAAGACCTGCTTGGGGCAGTGGGCGGCCAGAGCGCTGACCTGCTGGCCGATGCCTGGAGCCAGGGGGACCCCGGCCGGGGCCTTGACGCTGTGGAAGGCAGCCATCAGCAGGGCGAGCCTCAGCAGTGCCGCCGGACGCGGCATCTGCCCGGCTCGGACGGCATCCCCCAAGGTGCTCGTTCCGGCATCGGTGGTGACCAGGGCGGAGACGGTCAGGCCGGGAACCGGCCCGTACCCGATCACGGCTGGCACCCGCACCCGTCCGGCGGCGGTGACGGCGGCCAGGAGGCGGGCCTCGTCGACAGCGCCGTGGGTGCCGTCGACCGCGAACAGCTTGACCACCACCGGGCGGCCGTCGGCGAGACGGACGCGGTAGACGGCCGTTTTTGGTCCGTTGCGGACCCGGACCGTCTCGGCCGGAACCGACCCGGCCAGCTCAGCGCAGGCCCGCTCCACCGCCAGGACCGTGCCGCCGGTCACCGTGCACCCGCCCCGGCCAGGTGCCGCAGCGTGCGATGCATCTGCTGCCGATAGGTGCGCACGTCCTCCGTGCCGGGGCAGGAACGCATCCACGGCTTCTGGCCCCCGACGAAGTGCACCACGTGCCCGTCCCGGCGGGTGACCGGGCGGCGGAGGACCCGGCGGACCCAGTCCCCCCGCTGGAGGAACCGGTCCACCTCGAACCGGTTGAACACCGGCCCGACCGGGTGCGCGGTCCCGGAGGACAGCAGCCACAGGTTCAGGGCGCACTGGTCGTTGTGCTTGATGTACTCCCGCCCGCAGACCAGGGCCCCCTGGACCCCTGCCCGCATGGGGGCGAGCATCGGCGCGGGGACCCACAGCATCCCGGCGTTGAAGTAGGTGCGCCCGACCAGGTGGGGCCAGCGCTCGGCGGCCCCGGGCAGTGCCGGGCACTGGCCGACGGCCAGGTTGAACTCGTCCTGCACCGCGCCGACTCGGTCCGCAGGCAGACCGTCCAGAGGCGCGGAGACGTCGGCGCGTACGTGGACGTCTGCGTCCACGTAGATCAGGAACGGCCGGTCGAGGAAGCCGGGGGTGAACCCGAACCTCAGGTAGGTGGCGACGGAGATGTAGGCGGTGTCCGACATGACGCTCTCGGGCGGCGGGGCCTGCCAGCGCAGGTCGAAGGAGCCGAATCCGCAGCGGCGGGCGAAGGACTCCATCGCGGCGGCCTGCCCCGGGGACAGGCCGTTGGTCAATACCCGTACCGCGCTCTCGCGGCGGTCGGCCACCGGCAGGTGGTCGGCGACCGAGCCGAGCGTGACCAGGGCGGGTAGCAGGTAGCGGGCATCGACGCACATGCCGATCGCGTACACGCGGGTGCCTCCAGGGCGAGGTTGGACGGGGCTGGCCGACAGGGCCGGGGCATGGTGGCCGGCTCCTCGCCCGTATCCGGGGGAGCCGACCCGCCTCACCGGTGTCGGCGAGGTGCTGCGGTCACCTGCTGCGGCCGGGCAGGTGGAGGGCTTCCGGCGCCGACGCCCCAGGCAGGCCGGCGCCGGAGGCGGTTCAGACAAGCCGCAGGAGGTCCGTGTTCCGGGCGAGGTGGGCCACCGACTTGGCCAGCAGCCGCAGCGCTATCGCCGGATCGCTCCCGCAGTCCCGGGCGACCTTGCGGGCGAACCGCACGGTGCTGGCCGCGATGTCCTTCTCCCGGCTCTCCGGCAGCAGGTCCGCGTACCGTTCGGCGGGCACCGCGAGGGTATGGATGTGCCCGCGCAGCCGCTCCCGCAGCCGTACGGCCGCCTCCCCAGCCGGGTGGTGGTCGGCGAGGGTGAGGGCGGCCTCGACGTCCCCGGCGACGGCGGCAGCCGCGGAGGCGATCACGGTCTTCTGGTTGGCGGAGGTGACCGTGGGCACCTCCGCCGGGGTTGCCGCCATTTCGTGCGCGAGTACGGTCACGATTCCGCTCCCATCCGCCTGCTGCCGGTTCGGCTGTGCGGACAAGTAACCCGTGTGCGAGCCGTGTTGGACATGACGAATCCGCTCGCAGCTACTCGCGTGACCACTGACGAAAAATCCCGACCTGCGCTACCTCGGATGGCGGCCCCGCCTCTACCGTGACTGCATGGTGCGGAAGCGGAACGCGGAATTAGAGACCTGGATGAAGGAACACGGGCTCAGTGCCGGCGCTCTTGCCGAGCAGGTCAACGACGCGATGGCGGATCTCACCGGCCACCGCGGCGCCGTCACCGAACGGACGGTCTACCGATGGCTGTCGGGAGAGAACCGCTCACCCCAGGACCGCCAGTGGCAGGCCCTGGAGGCCGTCTCCGGGCTTCCTGGGACCGACCTGGGGTTCGTGCCCCGTGCCCGCTCCCGCCCCGCAACGCCCTCAGCACGACTGGAGGACCCTGTGCTTGGCCGTCGAAGCTTCATTTCCGTAGCCACGGGCGCCGCCGTCGCCGTGTCCACCGGCACCGCGACCGCAGCCACCCGACCCACCGTCGGACACTCCGACGTCGACCGCCTGCGCGTCCTCCTGGCCGAACTGTGGCTCCTGGACGACCAGAACGGCGGTGGCCCCGTTCTGGAGAAGCGCGCCGCCGACCTCGCCGCCCGTACGCTCAGCCTCCAGCAGCACGGCTCCGCCAGCCAGCGCGTCCGCTCCCGCCTCTATGCCGTCGCCGCGTCCTTCACGGCCTTCGCCATGTTCTCCGCCATCGACGCCCGCCGGCTGGGGGAGGCCCAGCGCTACCTGGAGCAGTCCGTCACGCTCGCGGGACTTTCCGGAGACGGTCAGGTCCAGCACCAGACCTGGCGGTACGCCGCCATGCTCGCCGGACAGCGCGGCCGGTACGCCGACGCCCTCGCCGCGGCCGAAGCCTGCACCGGCACCCGGCCACACCGCACCGACCCCCTCTACGCCTCGCTGACCCACTCCCGCATCGCCCTGACCGCCGCCAGCCTCGGTGACAAGACCCGGGCACTCCGCGCCCTGGACCGGGCCCACGGTGCCTACGACCGAGCCGATCCCGCCGAGGCCCGTCCGTCCTCCGTCGCCTTCTACACCCGGGGCGAGCTCCACGGCCTGACCGGAATCACCCACTACCGGCTCGGCGAGGCTGAGAAGGCCGAGTTCCATGCCCACCGGTGCATCGCCGACCTCCGCGACGACCAGCACCGCAACCGCGCCTACTACCTGTCCCAGGCGGCTCTCGCGCAGGTCGCGCAGGGTGATGTCGAGCAGGCCGTGGCCACCGCCACCCGCGTCATCGCCCCGACCGGCGCCGACTCGGGCCGGGTCCCCCACCTCCTGGGCAGCTTCACCTCCGCCCTCAACCAGGCGGCCCCCAAGTCCGCCGTCACCCGCCAGTGGAACGACCGCACCCGCACCGCCTGAACCGTCACGCGACAAGGAGCACCATGCCCGCCCCGGAGATCACCCTCCACCGCTACGGCACCGACCGGCTGCCCGCCATCCGTCCCACCCTGGTCGGTGTGTACGCCGAGGTGTACGAGAAGGAGATCGGCGAGGACCCGTTTTTCTCCGTCGACCGCTTCGAGGGTCGTCTCACCGGCCACTCCTCCCGCCCGTCCTGGGAGGCGGTGGTCGCCTACGACGGTGGCGAGGCCGCCGGCTACGCCTACGCCGCGGCCCTGCCCCAGAACACCGGCTGGTGGGCCCACATGCTCCAGCCGCTTCCCGAGGCGGACACGACCGAGGACGGCACCCGAACCCTCGCCCTCTTCGAGATCATGGTCCGTGCTCCCTGGAGGGGCACGGGTCTGGCCCACCGAATCCACGAGGAACTGCTGGCCGGCCGCACCGAGGAACGCGTCACGCTGCTCGTCGAGCCCGGACACCCGAAGGTGAAGGCCCTCTATGAGGGGTGGGGGTACCAGCACATCGGTGACCAGCAGCCGTTCCCCGACGCCCCGGTGTACACCACCATGCTCCGCGCACTCAGGTGACGGCGGTACATATGCAGGGTGATCCTCACGCCGGGGACGGAACCCTGGGCAAGCTCCCTCGCTCGTGGATTCCGGGGTCGTGATGGTGAGTCCTAGCTGCAAGGAAACACTTGGCCGGCTACATCGAAGACCGCTGGATCAACAAGAAGAAGGACCCCGTCACCGGCAAGCGCGAGCGCACCGCCCGGTACGGAAAGGGGAGTCGCTACCGGGTCGCGGGCATCCCGGGCGTCAGGGGCATGTCGTTCGACACCCTGGAGGACGCCAAGGCGTGGCTCCGGCGGGCGGGCACCGACAGCGAGCGGGGCGAGTTCGTCGACCCGCGCGACGGCTCCATCATCCTCGCCGACTACGTCACGCGCCACTGGCAGGCGGGCGTACGGGGCGCACCGGGCACGGTCAAGCGGGTTGACGAGCGCGTGCGCCTCCACGTCCTTCCGCACATCGGCGAGGTGGCGCTGCGGGACGTCTCCGCGTCCGTCCTGCGCGGCTACATCGCCACGCTCGAAGGCGAGTGCGCACCGCGCTACGCCCGGCAGATCCTCACCACCCTCTCGAACGTCTTCGAGACGGCGATCGACGACAAGCGTCTGGTCCGCAATCCGATGCGCGCCAAGTCGGTGCGCTGGCCGAAGGCTCCGGAGGACCAGCGGGAGGCGTGGCTGCTGGAGACCGCGCAGCGGGTACGGGACGTCATCAACCAGCGGTACCGGATCGCTGTCGTCGTCGCCCTCGGGTGTGGGCTGCGCCAGGGGGAGGTATTCGGGCTGTCGCCGGCGGACGTCGACTTCGAGCGCGGCCTCATCCGCGTCCGTCGACAGGTCCAGCTCCTATACGGGCGCCTGTACTTCACCCTTCCCAAGGGCGGGAAGACCCGCGTCGTCGACATGCCGCCTTCGGTGGCCAGCGAGCTGCGCGCACACTTTCTGCAGCATCCGGCTGTTGAGGTCGAGCTGCCCTGGGGCGGCCCCGAAGCCGATCGGGAGAAGCGCTCCTTCCCGCTGGTCCTTGCCACGACCTACGGCAACGCGATCCGCGCCAACATCTTCAACGACGAGGTGTGGAAGCCCACCCTCGCGAAGGCCGGAGTGATCCCCGCGCGGGAGAAGGGCCAGCGCTGGAAGGCGTCCCGCAAGGACGGCTTCCACGTCCTCCGGCACACCTACGCCTCCGTGATCCTCGAGGCGGGCGAGTCCGTGGTCACCCTCGCCCGGTGGCTTGGCCACTCCAGCCCGACCATCACCCTCGACCACTACGCCCACTTCATGCCCGAGGCCGGCGGCAAGGGCCGCGCGGCAGTCGATGCACTGCTCGGAGTGGCCCCTCAGTACGTCCCGGAAGACCTTGCCCTTGCCTGAGAACGGGTGGCACAGCACATGCTGTGCCACCCGTTCTCGTTGGCGGGTCACCCGCTGAGTCTCATGCCGCTCGACGCCACAGCAGGCGCGCGCGTCTTGCGGGCAGGCCGAGGAGTTCGTGCAACGCCTTGCCCTCGTGGGCCCAGTGGTTCAGTCGGTCGCGGTCCACCCACCGCACGCCGTGACGGTCGCCCCAGGCCATGGCGTCGCGGGTGAACGCGCCGTTGGTGACGACGACCGCGTGGTCCGCCCTGTGTGCGGGACCCGCGGTTCCGTTCACCTGGTACATCACCGACGAGCCGACCTTGCCGCCGACGCGGGTGTGCTTCGCCTGCACCACGATCCGTCCGAGGGGCATCCGGACGCCGATCACGTCCGCGGCCTGGTCCCCGCCGCCTCCCACCCTCCTGGCCGCCCAGCCGTCGCGGACGAGGAGGTCGCGCAGCGCGTACTCGAACTGCTGGTCGTCCATCGCGTCCAATTCGGACAAGCTGATGCGTAGACGGGCCAGCCTCGCGCTGTCCGCGCGATGCCGACGGGAGCCCCGTACCCGGAGGCAGGCCAAGCCGACGGCGAGGGCGAGACCGATCAGGACGAGCACCGGCCAGGCTGCGGCGGCCCTCGTCAGGAGGCGCGATGCGGCCTGCGCCAGGGCGACCGTGAGCGCGAGGGCAACGGCTGCCCCACCCAGTAGGTCTGCGGTACTGCGCGGTCGCCAGCGGATCCTTCGCCGCCGCCTGGCCGTCACTGCCCGGCCGCTGGCGCGGAGACTGCGGGCTTCGGCGCAGGCTGCTGTTCGGTGCTGCTGCCGCCGAACCCGAAGACCTGGCCCCAGAGCCACACCACCGCGCACAGGCCGGCCACGGCCCAGACGCTCAGGCCCTTGGCGGACTTCGGACCCGGCTTGCGGCGGAGGTGGCTTCGTACGCGCACGTATCCGTCCGGAACCTTCGGCATGCTGATTCCCTCCCCATCGGTCCGCGCCATGCGAACCTCCAGATTGGTTGTAGCTGCGGCCACTGACAGAACCTGATGCATCGTCATGATCGTGCAGGCGACAAGGGTGCAAGTCGGCCATGCCTTCGCGATTCGCCGACTGACCGGATGGCCCGCTGGCCTGCGCCTAGGCTTTCCGGCTGTGTGTCACGTAGCGGAAATGCAGGGCGGACCGAATGGCCAGTTCCTGCGGAGCGCGGCAGGCGACGACTACGCCGGGCGCCGCCCCGTTGAGGCGGCGATGCTGAGCGTGGTCGACCCTCTGCCGCGCATTCTCCCCAGATTCTCCCCACGGGGCCTCTGAGGCCTTGTTCCATGGTTCGCTTGCGCTAAGTCGATCAAGCTCGCGCGGTGGATCGCTACAGCCAGTCGCGCTTCTTGAAGATGACGTACAGGCTTACACAGACCACTGCCATCAGCAGGATTGCGAAGGGGTAGCCGGCCGCCCACCGTAGTTCCGGCATGTCCTCGAAGTTCATGCCGTAGATGGTTCCCACGAGTGTGGGTGCAAACAGGATGGCCGCCCACGAGGAGATCTTCTTGATTTCCTCGTTCTGCTCGAAGCCGGCTTCGGCCAGGGCGCGCATTTCGGCGTTCTGCTGTTGGGAGACCAGGGTTGCGTTGACCGTGAGGATCTCCGTCAGGGCCTGGCGGAAGCCGTCGACGCGCTCGCTCGTGTGGGTCACGTGGTCGGCCACGTCGCGGAGGTAGCGCTGGAGTTCCTCGTCCGTGCCGTACTTCGCGAAGCCCGCCATCAGGCCGTGGAGCATGCCGACCAGGGGGCGGGTGGCGCGCTGGAACTCGACGATTTCGCGGGAGAGTTCGTAGATGCGGCGGGAGACCGACGGGTCGCCGCGGAAGACCTCCGTCTCGATCTCGTCGATGTCGGTCTGGACGCCCTCGACGACCGGGGCGTAGCCGTCGACCACCGTGTCGAGGATGGCGTACAGGGCGGCCTCCGGGCCGAGCGAGAGGAGGTCCGGGTTGGCCTCCATGCGGCGGCGGACCGCCGAGAGGTCCGGGGCGCCGCCGTGGCGGACCGTGATCAGGAAGTCAGGGCCGACGAAGATGTGGAGCTCGGCGAACTCGACCTCCTCCTGGGCGTCGAGGTAGCGGGCGGCCCGCAGGACGACGAAGAGGGTGTCGCCGTAGCGCTCCAGTTTCGGGCGCTGGTGGGCTTCCAGGGCGTCCTCGACGGCGAGTTCGTGGAGGTTGAACTCGGCTGCCAGGGAGTGGAGTTCCGGTTCGGTGGGCCGGTGCAGGCCGATCCAGGCCATCCCGTCGGGCTCCTCGCGCAGCTTGCGGAAGGTGTCGGCCAGGGTGGCGGGGGAGGCCACCCGGCGGCCGTCGCGGTAGACGGCCGAGTCGATCACGCTGCGGTGGTCCGGGGGAGTGGCGGCCGCCGCGGGTGCGGGCTGCGCTGTGGCCGGGGGTCCTTCCGGAGGGGTGGCGGAGGGCGGTGCGGCGGTGCGGCGCCACCCCGCGCGCTTCGCGGCGGACGGCGAGGGGCGGTGGTCTGGGCGCTCCGACATCGCAGGTCAGCTCCCGGTCGAACGGGTGTTTAAGGGCAAGGGGCAGGATATAGGGGGAAAAGGAGGCCCGGTGAGGAGGGCGCCTGATGTCGGCCGCCCCGGCTTCGGGGTGAAGTTGCGGACAGAAACTGTCCGCAAGGGGTATTAGCTTGTGGGTATGGCTTCCAGGACGACACATCCCGTACTCGGCACCCGCGCTCTGAACCGTGCCACGCTCGCCCGGCAATTGCTGCTGAGCCGCGCCGAGATGTCCGCCCGGGACGCGGTCGCGCACCTCCTCGGACTGCAGGCGCAGAACGCGAAGCCGCCGTACTTCCAGCTGCACGCCCGGCTCGCCGGCTTCCGCCCCGCCGAGCTGGCCGGGCTCATGGAGTCCCGCGAGGTCGTCCGGATGGTCACCATGCGGTCGACGATCCACACGCACACCGCGCACGACGCCCTGACGCTGCGGCCCCTCGTCCAGCCCGCCCGCGACCGGGAGGTCGCCTACTTCCGCAAGGGGCTCGTAGGTGTGGACCTCGACCGGCTGGCGGAGCGCGCCCGCGCCTTCGTCGAGAACGAGCCCCGCAGCATGGGCGAGATCCGCGAGGAACTGCTCCGGGAATGGCCCGACGCCGACCCGCAGTCCCTGTCCGTGGCCGCACGCTGCCGGCTGCCGCTGGTCCAGGTCACGCCCCGCGGGGTGTGGGGGCGCAGCGGCCAGGTCCGGCTCACCACCGTGGACAACTGGCTCGGACGCGCGGCGCAGCCCGCCCGCGATGCGGCGCAGCCCGTGGACGAGGTCGTACTGCGCTACCTCGCCGCCTTCGGGCCGGCCTCCGTCAAGGACATGCAGACCTGGGCGGGACTGACCCGGCTGCGCGAGGCCTTCGAGCGGCTGCGCCCGGGCCTGGCCGTCTTCCAGGACGAGAACGGCGTGGAGCTCTTCGACCTCCCCGACGCGCCCCGCCCCGACGCGGACACCCCGGCGCCGCCGCGCTTCCTGCCGGAGTTCGACAACCTGCTGCTCTCGCACGCCGACCGCACCCGCGTGGTCGCGCCCGAGGTCAAGGGACGTTCGTGGACCGGGAACCAGGCGCACCGCACCCTGCTCGTGGACGGTTTCCTCGCGGGCCTGTGGAAGCTGGAGGGGCAGGAGCTGACCGTCGAGCTGTTCGGCCGCGTGTCGAAGTCGGTCAAGGAGGAGATCGTCGCCGAGGGCCGGCTGATGGTGGAAGAGATGACGGAGGGGGAGAAGGAGGGGGAGAAGGAGGGGGAGAAGGAGGGGGAGAAGGGGGCCGGTGCGGGCGTGCGGTTCGGGGCGATCAGGTCCTGAAGCCCGCCCTGCCCAGCCCGCCCACCCCGCCGCGCCCGCCCCGCCCCGTCCTTCGCCCGCCCGTGAGCGGTCAACTCGCGGCTGACGCCGCACTGGTGGTCCGTACACCGAACGCGGCACGATGCCTGTCATGACGACCGAAAGTACGCGGGACAGCGCCACCGCCCAGTTCCTGGCAGCGCGGGACTTCCTCCTGGAACGCCGCGGCGACTACGAGGCCGCACACGCCGGATTCACCTGGCCCCGCCCCCACCGCTTCAACTGGGCCCTGGACTGGTTCGACCGCATCGCCACCGGGAACGGCGCCGACGCCCTGCGCATCGTCGAGGAGGACGGCAGCAGCCGCAGCCTGACCTTCGAGGAGCTCTCCGCACGGTCCGGCGCCGCCGCCAACTGGCTCCGCGACCTGGGCGTCGCTCCCGGCGACCGGATCCTGGTCATGCTCGGCAATCAGCGCGAGCTGTGGGAGGTCATGCTCGGCGCGATGAAGCTGCGCGCCGTCGTCATCCCCGCCACTCCCCTCCTCGGCCCCGCCGACCTGCGCGACCGGGTCGAGCGCGGCGAGGTCCGCCACGTCATCGCGCGCACCGAGGACACCGCCAAGTTCGACGAGGTACCGGGCGACTACACCCGGATCGCCGCAGGCGGCCAGGTCCCCGACGGGTGGCTGCGGCTGGCGGACATGGACACCGCCGACAGCGATTTCACGCCACACGGCGAGACCCTCGCGACCGACCCGCTGATGCTGTACTTCACCTCCGGCACCACCGACCGCCCCAAGCTCGTCGAGCACACGCACGCCTCGTACCCCATCGGGCACCTCTCCACCATGTACTGGCTCGGGCTGCGCCCCGGCGACGTGCACCTCAACATCGCCTCGCCCGGCTGGGCCAAGCACGCCTGGTCCAACCTCTTCGCCCCGTGGAACGCCGGAGCCACCGTCTTCGTCCACAACTACACCCGCTTCGACGCCGAGCGCCTGATGGCCGAGATGGACCGGCACGGCGTGACGACCTTCTGCGCCCCGCCCACCGTGTGGCGCATGCTGATCCAGTCCGACCTCTCCGCCCTGGCCAGGCCCCCGCGCGAGGCCGTCGCCGCCGGGGAGCCGCTCAACCCGGAGGTCATCGAGAAGGTCCGCGCGGCCTGGGGCGTCACCATCCGCGACGGCTTCGGCCAGACCGAGACCACCCTCCAGGTCGGGAACTTCCCCGGGGTGCCCGTCAAGCCCGGCTCCATGGGCCGTCCGGCGCCCGGCTACGAGATCGTGCTGCTGGACCCGGTCACCGGCAAGGAGTCCGCCGACGAGGGGGAGCTCTGCGTGGACCTGCGCACCCGGCCCGCCGGGGTGACCACCGGCTACCGCGACGATCCGCAGCGCACCGCCGAGGCCATGGCGGGCGGGCTCTACCGCACCGGGGACATCGCCGCGCGCGACGCCGACGGCTACCTCACCTACGTCGGGCGCTCCGACGACGTCTTCAAGGCCTCGGACTACAAGATCAGCCCGTTCGAGCTGGAGAGCGCCCTGCTCGAGCACGAGGCGGTGGCCGAGGCCGCCGTCGTCCCGGCCCCGGACGAGCTGCGGCTGGCGGTCCCGAAGGCGTACGTCACGCTCGCGGGCGGCTGGGAGCCCGGGCCGGAGACGGCCCGGGTGCTGTTCGAGCATTCCCGCGCGGTGCTGTCCCCGTACAAGAGGATCCGCCGCATCGAGTTCGGCGAGCTCCCGAAGACCGTGTCCGGCAAGATCCGTCGGGTGGAGCTGCGGGAACTCACCGCGGCCGGGTCCTCGGCGGAGTACCACGAGGCCGACCTCGCCTGAGCAGGGAGCACGCCGATGACCACGGGCTGTCGATCGATGCCGGCAGCCCGTGCGGCGCCGTACACGGCTGCCGTACGTGGACGGCGTCCGCGCACGGCAGCCGCGTACGGCGTGCGGAGCTACGCCGGCAGCTGCGCCTCGATCGCGGCGATGACCTCGGGAGCCTCGGGCTCGGTGCGCGGGCGGAAGCGCGCCACGACCTCGCCGGCGGGGGAGATCAGGAACTTCTCGAAGTTCCACTGGATGTCCCCGGTCGCGCCGTCCGCGTCCGGGGTCTTCACCAGCTCCTGGTAGAGCGGGTGCCGGTTCTCGCCGTTGACCTCGGACTTCTCCAGCATCGGGAAGGTGACGCCGAAACCGGCCGCGCAGAAGGTCTGGATGTCCTCGGCGGTGCCGGGCTCCTGCTCACCGAACTGGTTGCAGGGCACGCCGATGACCGTGAAGCCCTTTGCCTCGTACGCGAACTGCAGGCGGGTCAGTCCCGAGTACTGCGGGGTGAGCCCGCACTGTGAGGCGGTGTTCACCAGGAGGATCGCCTTGCCCTTGTGGGCGGCGAGGCTGGTGGGCTCGTCGGACAGCGTGGTCAGCGGGATGTCGTACAGGCTCATCGGGCTCTCCTGGGCAGGAAGTAGGCAATGCCTCCGAGCTTAGGGGGTAGCTCGTTGATCCTGCCGGGCTCACCCCGGGCGGAACCTACGCGTCCGGTCCGACCAGGGCATCCGCCGGGTCGTTGACCGGCTGCGGCATGCCGGTCAGGTCCATGACGAACAGCGGTATGCCGAGCTCGTCCGCGCGGGCCCGGGCGTCCTTCGTGTACCCGGCGAGGGAGAAGTAGACGCTGGTCGCGGAGGCGGTGAGCCCGTTCAGCCAGACGCACTCCACGGCCCGCAGGCCGGCCGGAGCGGTGGTCGGGTCCACCTGGGCGACCAGGCCCGGGGCCCGTAGGTCCACGGCCGCCGAGGGGATCGGACGCCCGTCGGGCTGCCGTACGTCCCGGAAGCCGAGCCAGCGCAGGTACAGCGCGGCCGTGGCCACCGCGTCGCGGGCGGTACGGATGGTCACCGGCCGGAACGCGGGGCGCGGCACCGGCGCGGCCGGCGGAGGCGGGATGTGCGCGTGGCGCCCGCCCGTGGGCCCGGCCCCGGTTGGCCCGGACCCCGCCCCCTGCCCCGGCGCGGACCCCGGCCCCTGCCCCGGATCCGGCCGGGCGGCGGCCGCCGCCGATCCGCCCGCACCCGCCGGAGCCGTATCCGCCGTAGCCGGGTCGGCCGTACCCGCCGGGGTCTGCGTCCCAGGGCCGCCCCCGGACTCCACCCGCTCCAGCGGATGCACCGGAATCAGCACCACCGTCCCGCACGATCCGCAGCCCAGCTCCGGATGCGGCCACTCGCTCTCCCGCCTGCATGACGTGCAGCGCACCGTCACCCAGGTGTCCGACCAGGTCCGGTGGGTCAGCTGCACCGGCGGCGCCGACAGGTCCAGCGGGGGATGCACCGGGCTCCCGCAGGCGCAGGGGAAGACCGGGGCGGTGTAGCCGTTCTCGCGCAGGCACGCCGGACAGCGCACCGGTACCGCTTCCGCCATGAGACCTGGACCCCCTCCGTTGCTGTGCGTAGGTACATGCTCCACCACCGGCGACCGCCGGGGGAGCATGCGCTCCATTTCCGCGGGATTCCCGCCGGTGGATCAGTGATTTGTACAAGTCGTCGAGCGGGATGCGGCTTTTGGTGGGTTCCGGGGTCCCCTACCGCCTTGACGTCGCAGGAGCCGCCGCTTAGTTTGTTCCGTATAGCAGAACAAAACTTCCGGATTACGGAAAAGCCTGACCGTCAGACCCGCAGGAGAACTCGATGCCTCGTATGACAGCCGCCGCCGCTGCAGTGGAGATCCTCAAGCTCGAAGGTGTCGAACAAGCGTTCGGCGTCCCCGGTGCTGCGATCAACCCGTTCTACCGAGAGCTCAAGAACGTGGGCGGCATCGCGCACACCCTGGCCCGCCACGTCGAGGGTGCTTCGCACATGGCCGAGGGCTACACCCGCGCCAAGGCGGGCAACATCGGCGTCTGCATCGGCACCTCGGGCCCGGCCGGCACCGACATGATCACCGGCCTGTACTCGGCGATCGCGGACTCGATCCCGATCCTGTGCATCACCGGTCAGGCCCCGGTCTCGAAGCTCCACAAGGAGGACTTCCAGGCCGTCGACATCGCCTCGATCGCCAAGCCCGTCACCAAGAAGGCCACGACCGTCCTGGAGGCCGCGCAGGTCCCGGGCGTGTTCCAGGAGGCCTTCCACCTGATGCGCTCCGGCCGTCCGGGCCCGGTCCTGATCGACCTCCCGATCGACGTCCAGCTGACCGAGATCGAGTTCGACCCGGAGACCTACTCCCCGCTGCCGGTCTACAAGCCGCAGGCCACCCGTGCCCAGGCCGCCAAGGCCCTGCAGTTCCTGCTGGAGTCGGAGCGACCGCTGATCGTCGCCGGCGGAGGCATCATCAACGCCGACGCCTCCGATCTCCTGGTCGAGTTCGCCGAGCTGGTCAACGTCCCCGTCATCTCCACCCTGATGGGCTGGGGCACCATCCCGGACGACCACGAGCTGGCCGCCGGCATGGTCGGTGTGCAGACCGCGCACCGCTACGGCAACGCCACGTTCCTGGAGTCGGACTTCGTCCTCGGCATCGGCAACCGCTGGGCCAACCGTCACACCGGTTACAACCTCGACGCGTACACCAAGGGCCGCAAGTTCGTCCACGTCGACATCGAGCCCACCCAGCTCGGCAAGATCTTCGCCCCGGACTTCGGCATCGCCTCCGACGCCAAGGCCGCGCTGGAGCTCTTCATCGAGGTCGCCAAGGAGCTCAAGGCCGAGGGCAAGCTGCCGGACTTCTCCGCCTGGACCGCCTCGTCGCAGGACCGCAAGGCGACCCTGCAGCGCCGTACGCACTTCGACAACATCCCCCTGAAGCCGCAGCGCGTCTACGAGGAGATGAACAAGGCGTTCGGCCCGGAGACCCGCTACGTCACCACCATCGGCCTCTCCCAGATCGCGGCGGCGCAGTTCCTGCACGTCTACCGCCCGCGCAACTGGATCAACTGCGGCCAGGCCGGCCCGCTCGGCTGGACCATCCCGGCCGCGATCGGCGCCGCCACCGCGGAGCCGGAGACCCCGATCGTCGCGATCTCGGGCGACTACGACTTCCAGTTCATGATCGAGGAGCTGGCGGTCGCCGCCCAGCACAAGGTCCCCTACGTCCACGTCCTCGTGAACAACGCCTACCTCGGTCTGATCCGCCAGGCGCAGGGCGGCCTGGGCATCAACTTCGAGGTCAACCTCGAGTTCGAGAACATCAACACCCCCGAGCTGGGCGTCTACGGCGTCGACCACGTCAAGGTCGCCGAGGGCCTGGGCGTCAAGGCCATCCGCGTCACCGACCCGGACAAGCTGGGCGAGGCCTTCGAGGAGGCCAAGAAGCTGGCCCAGGAGTTCCAGGTCCCGGTTGTCGTCGAGGCGATCCTGGAGCGCATCACCAACATCGCGATGAGCAAGACGGTCGACATGAGCGACGTCACGGAGTTCGAGGAGCTCGCGACGGAGCCGGGCCACGCCCCGACCGCGATCAAGGCCCTGCAGGTCTGATCACCCCGCACCACAGAGCGGCCCCCGTCCCTCCACCAGGAGGAACGGGGGCCTTGCGCGTCTCTTCACCACGAGACGACGGGTACGGCCCTCAGTGTCGTCGGTCCGGCCGTCGCGGCGATGACGAACTCCCGGGTCGTGCCGGGTGCCTCAGGTGCCTCGGGCATCTCGGGAGCCCGGGGTGCCGCGGGTGCGTCCCGTACGTCCGTGACCTCGTATGCCGTCGCGAACGGCGTGTGCCGCGGCTCGTCCGAGGTGAGGAGGGTGCCGCCGCCGTCCAGGAGCCCGCCACCGATGTCCTCGGCGACCTCGGCGAGCAGGCCCGCGCGGACCACGGCCGGATCCGGCACGCCGCAGCGCGGCGCCGGACATGACAAAGCGCCGGGTCACGGGACCGTCCGTGACGCGGCGCTCTGGTTTGTTACCGCCCGACGGTGCGAGGCTGGCGCGACAGGACGTTCGCACCGCCGGGCGGAGTGTGTGGGGAGGAAGTGCCTCCGCGTGCAGGGGCTCTGTGCGCAGCCCCTGCACGGAGAGGATTGGCTGGGACCGTGGCGGGCGGGCGACGAGAACTCCGGCGTCGTCTCCCTCAGGTCAAGAGACGGGCCTCGGAACCCATTACCACCGCACTGGCTCGCACGCTCGCCACGGTCCTCGTCCTGCCCTCGCCGCGTACCACCCCTCATCCGGGTCCACGGGTCGGGCTCAGCACCCGGGGCCTGACCTCCCGTCAGGCCCCCGGTACATCCATTCGGCTCAGGCGTCGCGCAGGGCGCGGACGGCCTCCTCGACGCGCTTGCCGTAGTCGGCGTCGGCGGCGTGGAAGTGAGCCAGGTTCTTCACGATGACGTCCTCGAGGGTGACCTGAGACAGGCCGCCGGCGATGTTCGCCACCAGCCGCTGCTTCTCGGCCTCCGACATCAGGCGGTAGAGCTCACCGGCCTGGAAGAAGTCGTCGTCCTTGGTGTGGGCAGGGGCCTCGTGGGTGCCCGTGTAGCCGGAGACGGCCTTCGGGGCGCCCAGCGCCAGACCGGTCTCGGCCGGACCGCGGTACGAGTTGGGCTCGTAGTTCTTGTCGTGGCGCGAGCCGTTGCGCAGCGCCATGACACCGTCGCGGCCGTAGTTGTCGGCCTTCGTCGCCTTCGGGGCGTTGACCGGCAGCACGGTGTGGTTCACACCGAGGCGGTAGCGCTGGGCGTCGGCGTAGGCGAAGAGGCGGCCCTGGAGCATCTTGTCCGGCGAGGCGGTGATGCCCGGGACGAAGTTGTTCGGGGAGAAGGCGGACTGCTCGACCTCGGCGAAGACGTTGTCCGGGTTGCGGTCGAGGACCAGGCGGCCCACGCGCTGCAGCGGGTAGTCGCTGTGCGGCCACACCTTGGTGAGGTCGAACGGGTTGAAGCGGTACTCGGCGGCCTCGGCGGCGGGCATGATCTGGACGTAGAGGGTCCAGCTCGGGTTGACACCGCGCTCGATGGCCTGGAGCAGGTCGGTCTGGTGCGAGTTGGCGTCCTTGCCGACGAGCTCGGCGGCCTGCTCGCCCGACAGGCAGCGGATGCCCTGGTTCGTCTTGAAGTGGTACTTGACGAAGAAGGCCTCGCCCTGCTCGTTCGTCCACTGGTACGTGTGGGAGCCGTAGCCGTTCATGTGGCGGTACGACGCCGGGATACCGCGGTCACCCATGAGCCAGGTGATCTGGTGCGTGGCCTCGGGGGCGTGCGCCCAGAAGTCCCAGACGTTGTCCGGCTCCTGCTTGCCCGTGAAGGGGTCGCGCTTCTGCGAGTGGATGAAGTCGGGGAACTTGATCGGGTCCTTGATGAAGAACACCGGGGTGTTGTTGCCGACGAGGTCGTAGTTGCCCTCTTCGGTGTAGAACTTGAGCGCGAAGCCGCGCGGGTCGCGGACCGCGTCCGCGCCACCGAGGGAGTCGGCGACGGTGGAGAACCGCAGGAAGGTCTCGGTCTTCTTGCCGACCGTGTTCAGGAACGCGGCGCTGGTGTACGCGGTGACGTCGTCGGTCACCTCGAAGTGGCCGTACGCGGCGGAGCCGCGGGCGTGCACCACGCGCTCCGGGATGCGCTCGCGGTTGAAGCGGGCCAGCTTCTCCAGGAGCTGCTGGTCCTGGACCAGGAGCGGGCCACCGACGCCGGCGGTGGCGGAGTTCTGATTGTCGGCGACCGGGGCGCCGGACTCGGTCGTCAGCGTGCGCTTCGACATGGTGACCTTCCGTACGGGGTAACTGCTGACGGAAAGCGTCTTCCGTCATGCGGAACAGCCTAATTTCGGCAAGAACTAAACGTCAACAGTTTGTTGAACGAAGTTGAAGAGTGAGTGGTAATCCGGACGGCGCCGACGCTTGGGCGCGACAGGACAGGTGTCAGCGCCGGCGCCATCCGGAAACTCAGGTCCCCCGGTGGAGGGGAAGTGCTCAGATCTGAGCGCCGGAGAGGCGCTCGACGGCACGGAGCAGGGCCGAGTGGTCCAGGCCGCCGTCACCCTGGGCGCGCAGCGAGGCGACCAGCTGGGCGACGACCGCGCCGACCGGGAGGGCCGCACCGACGTTGCGGGCGGCGTCCGTGACGATGCCCATGTCCTTGTGGTGCAGGTCGATCCGGAAACCGGGCTTGAAGTCGCGGTTCAGGAAGTTGTCCTTCTTGCGGGTCAGGACCGTGGAGCCGGCCAGACCGCCGTTGAGGACGTCCAGGGCGGCGGCGAGGTTCACGCCCGACTTCTCGAGGAAGACGACGGCCTCGGCGCACGCCTGGATGTTGACCGCGACGATGAGCTGGTTGGCCGCCTTCACCGTCTGGCCGGAGCCGTGCGGGCCGCAGAGCACGATGGTCTTGCCGAGGGTCTCGAGGACCGGCAGGGCCTCGTCGAAGTCGGCCTGCTCGCCACCCACCATGATCGACAGGACGGCCTCGATGGCGCCGGCCTCGCCGCCGGACACCGGGGCGTCGATCACGCGGATGCCCTTGGCGGCGGCGTTCTTCGCGAGGTCGATCGAGGTCTGCGGGGTGATCGACGACATGTCGACGATCAGGGCGCCGGACTTCGCGTTCTCCAGGATGCCGTTCTCGCCGTAGGAGATGGCCTCGACCTGCGGGGATGCGGGCACCATCGTGATGATGACGTCGGCGTCCTTGACGGCCTCGGCGATCGAGCCGGCCGCGGTGCCGCCGGCGGCGGCGAGGCGCTCCAGCTTGTCCTGCTCCAGCGTGAAGCCGGTGACCGGGTAGCCGGCCTTCAGGAGATTCTCGGCCATGGGGGAGCCCATGATGCCGAGCCCGATCCAGGCAATGGACGGGAGCGCAGTGGGGTTGCTCATGATGAGGGTCCTTCTCTTAATGCTTTGTACGAAAAGTGCGTGACATGCCTGGCTGATCGCCCGGAATTTGTCCGCCTACTGAGCGGCGCGGGCCTCGGCCGGCAGCCATGCGAAGGAGGCGGCAGCGTCGGCGGCCTTGTACTCGAGGCCTATGTAGCCCTCGTACCCGGCCTTCTTCAGCTGGTCGAGCAGCTCCTCGAGGGGCAGCTCGCCGGTGCCGGGGGCACCGCGTCCCGGCTTGTCCGCGATCTGGACGTGCCCGGTCTTGGCGGCGTACTTTTCGATGACCTCGCAGAGGTCCTCATCGTTCATCGCCAGGTGGTAGAGGTCGAGCAGGAACTTGGCGTTGCCGAGGCCGGTGGCCTCGTTGACCTTGTCCACGACCTCGATGCCGGCCGGCGCGCTCACCAGGGGGTAGAGCGGCGACTCGGGCTTGTTGAGGGTCTCGATCAGGAGGATCGCGCCGACGCGGTCCGCGGCCTGAGCGGCCACGACCAGGTTCTTCAGCGCGAGCTCGTCCTGAACGGCCGGTTCCACGCCTTCGACGCGGTTGCCGTAGAGGGCGTTCAGCGCCTTGCAGCCGACCGAGGCCGCGAAGTCCGCGGCCACGTTGATGTTGGCGTTGAAGCGCTCCGACTCCGCACCGGGGACCGAGACCGCACCGCGGTCCGGGCCCGGCAGTCGGCCGGCGTAGAAGTTCAGACCCACGAGCTGGGTGCCGGCGTCCTCAAGAGCCTTCTTGAGAGCGTCGAGCTCCTCCTGTGCGGGGGTGGGTGTCTCGATCCAGGGCCACCACAGCTCGACCGCCGTGAAGCCCGCCGCGGCGGCAGCCGCGGGGCGCTCCAGGAGCGGGAGTTCCGTGAAGAGGATCGACAGGTTCACATCGAAGCGCTGGTCCGTGTATCCCATGAGGGGTGTGCGCTCCTTCCGTATTGCGGAAGTTATTTTCTGTCTGATGGAAGATTGCATGGGGTTCCGCGCCGATGTCAAGTGCGGACTCCCGAAAAATCCTCCCCGCCCGTCGCCCGACCGCCACCCCTCAAGGAGGCGCTGTCGCGCCGCCCCTTCCTGCCCGGGTAGCTTGACGGCGTGCGATTGAGAGTGGAGTTCACGACCGAGCCCTTCGATCTTGAAGAGGCTCCTGCCCATGCCGTGGCGGCCCGAGAGGTCATCCGGAAGGCTCAGCTGGACGCGGTGGACGTCGGCCCGTTCGGCAATACCGCCGAGGGTGAGGCCGACCGGGTGCTGGCCGCGGTGGAGGCGCTGCTGCGCGAATCCCTGGAGGCCGGCGCCACGCGTGTCTCGCTCCAGGTCAATGTGATCGGGGAGGAGGTGTCATGACCGAGCCCCGCGACCACCCCTTCGTCACAGCGGTCAAGCCGCTGGTGGACGCCATGGGCGGCGAGCTGATGGACCCGGCCCTCGCGCAGCCCGACGACGTCGTGCTCGCCTGGGAGGGGCAGGACCTGCTGGCCGTGCGCCTGCCGCAGCTCTCGGACTCGCTGGACCACATCCTGGCGGCCCTGGAGCGCCGGTACGGCGTACCGCTGGCGCAGCTCGACCGGAAGTCCAAGCAGGACGTCGTACGGATACTTGAGGCGCGGGGCGCCTTCTCCGTGCGGCACGGTGTGGAAACGGTCGCGGGCGCCCTGGGCGTGAGCCGCTTCACCGTCTACAACTACTTGAACAGGGACTCCGGCACTCCGAAGAACACGGGCAAGAGCAGCCAGGAGTGAACGCCGCCTGACCCAATGTGACGAGCCGCCGCCCAATTCACCCGGGCGGCGGCTTTTGTGTACGGGAAGTTTCAACAAAGTGTTGACGCCGTGTTGTCGAGGGCGTTAGCTATGCGCAGCCCGTCAAAGCAACAACAGGCCACGGAGGCCTACCGTGACTTCGAGTCCGACCCCGGGTCTCACCCGGTTCAACACCTTGGACGACAGCGCGGCCGCGGCCGAGCTGCACGAGGTGTGCGCCAGTTCGGCGTGGGGGAGCAAACTGCTCGCCCAGCGCCCCTTCACCACCGCAGAGTCCCTTTTCGCCGCGAACGAGGCCGCCATGGCGGAGCTCACCGCGCAAGACCTGGGCGAAGCGATGGGAGGCCACGCGCCGATCGGCCGGCCGAAGCCGGGAGACCCGACCTCCGCCCGCGAGCAGCGTGGCATGGCCGGTGCCTCGGAGGAGCTCAAGAACGAACTCCTCGAGCTGAACCTGGCTTATCAGGACAAGTTCGGCCACGTCTTCCTCATCTGCGCCACCGGTGCGACCGGTGAGTTCATGCGGGACGCGGTCAAGGTCCGGATCGACAACTCGCCGGAGCAGGAGCGGGAAACCGCCCGCGGCGAGCTCGTCAAGATCAACAAGATCCGCCTGACCCGACTCGTAGAAGGAGAGTGAACCCGATCATGAGCACCGAGACCACCGCGTCGGTGTCCACGCACATCCTGGACACCAGCATCGGCAAGCCCGCCGAGGGCGTCGCCATCTCCCTGTCGGCCCGCACGGGCCTCTTCGGCGAGTGGGCGGCCCTGGGCGGCTCCGCCACCGATGCGGACGGGCGCTGCAAGGACCTGCCGGCGCTGCCGGAGGGCACCACTCACGTGCGTCTCGATTTCGAGACCGAGACGTACTTCTTCAAGAAGCAAGCCGAGGCGCAGCAGGACGCCCCCCGCGTAAGGGACAGCGGTGCGTTCTTCCCCGAGGTCACCATCACCTTCGCGGTGAACCCGGGCGAGCATTACCACGTACCGCTGCTGCTCAACCCGTTCGGCTACTCCGTTTACCGAGGGAGCTAGCATGGCCACGATTCTGGGCCAGAACCAGTACGGCAAAGCAGAGAACCGCGTCGTCAAGATCACGCGGGACGGCGACACGCACCACATCAAGGACCTGAACGTATCGGTCGCCCTCTCCGGCGACATGGACGACGTCCACTACTCCGGCTCGAACGCCAACGTCCTGCCGACGGACACCACCAAGAACACGGTGTACGCCTTCGCCAAGGAGCACGGCATCGAGTCCGCCGAGCAGTTCGGCATTCACCTGGCGCGCTGGTTCGTGGGCAGCCAGGAGCCGATCCAGAAGGCGCGCATCCGGATCGAGGAGTACTCCTGGTCCCGGATCGCGACCTCGGACGCGAACTCCAAGTTCATCGGCGCCGACGAGGTGAACCACTCCTTCGTCCGCGAGGGCATGGAGACCCGCGTCACCCAGATCACGTACGACGGCACGAACTGGGAGGTCATCTCCGGCCTCAAGGACCTCGTCGTCATGAACTCCACGAACTCCGAGTTCTGGGGTTACGTGAAGGACAAGTACACGACCCTGAAGGAGGCCTACGACCGCATCCTGGCCACCCAGGTGTCGGCTCGCTGGCGCTTCAACTGGTCGGACGACGAGCAGCGGATGCCCAACTGGGAGAAGTCCTACGCCGAGACCAGGAAGCACATGCTCCAGGCCTTCGCGGAGACCTACTCCCTGTCGCTCCAGCAGACCCTGTACCAGATGGGTTCGCGCATCATCAACCACCGTTCGGAGATCGACGAGGTCCGCTTCTCGCTCCCGAACAAGCACCACTTCCTCGTCGACCTGGAGCCCTTCGGCCTCAAGAACGACAACGAGGTGTACTTCGCCGCGGACCGTCCCTACGGTCTGATCGAGGCCACTGTCCTCCGGGACGGCGTGGACGCCCGCATCCCCGTGGACATGACCAACCTCTGACACGGTCCGCCCGGTCCCGGAGCTCCGCAGTGGCCCCGGGACCGGGCGACACCCACCCAGCTTCCTGAATCGGCACCCGGACGTATCACACGGGGCGGCAGTACTGTCAGCTGTCAAGGCCCCCGGCTCCGGCACTCAAATCTCCCGGGCCTTGCCGTGCCCCCACCGCCACTGAAAGCACGAGGAAGTCCCATGGCAGCATCGGCAGCCCTTGACAGCGCGGTCGAGCGCATCGTCATCGAGAACTGTGCGATCGCGACCGTCGACGCGAACGACACCGAGTACGCCTCGGGTCACGTGGTAGTCGCCGGCAACAAGATCGAGTTCATCGGCGCGGGCAAGGCCCCCGAGAACCTCGAGAACGTGGTTCGCCGTATCGACGGCACCGGGCACCTCGTGACCCCCGGTCTGGTCAACACCCACCACCACTTCTACCAGTGGATCACGCGTGGGCTGGCCACCGACCACAACCTCTTCAACTGGCTCGTCTCGCTGTACCCGACCTGGGCGCGCATCGACGAGCAGATGACGTACACTGCCGCGCAGGGCTCCCTCGCCGCGATGGCCAAGGGCGGTGTGACCACCGCGATGGACCACCACTACGTCTTCCCCAAGGGCTCCGGCGACCTGTCCGGCTCGATCATCCGCGCCGCGTCCGAGATGGGTGTCCGCTTCACCCTCGCCCGCGGCTCGATGGACCGCAGCGAGAAGGACGGCGGCCTGCCGCCGGACCACGCGGTGGAGACCCTCGAGGGCGCGCTCGCCGACACCGAGGCGACCGTGAAGAAGTACCACGACGCCTCCTTCGACGCGATGACCCAGGTCGCCGTGGCCCCGTGCTCCCCCTTCTCGGTCTCCACCGAGCTGCTGAAGCAGGGCGCCGAGCTGGCCCGCCGCCTGGGCGTGCGCATGCACACGCACGGCTCCGAGACCGTCGAGGAAGAGCAGTTCTGCAAGGAACTGTTCGGCATGGGCCCGACCGACTACTTCGAGTCGACCGGCTGGCTCGGCGAGGACGTGTGGATGGCGCACAGCGTCCACATGAACGACTCCGACATCGCCGCGTTCGCCCGTACCAAGACCGGTGTCGCGCACTGCCCGTCCTCCAACGCCCGTCTGGCCGCCGGCATCGCCCGCGTCCCGGACATGCTGGCCGCCGGTGTCCCGGTCGGTCTCGGCGTGGACGGCACCGCCTCCAACGAGTCCGGTGAGCTGCACACCGAGCTGCGCAACGCGCTGCTGATCAACCGTCTGAACCCGGTCCACCGCGAGCGCGCCCTGAACGCGCGCCAGGCCCTGCGCCTCGGCACCTACGGTGGCGCCCAGGTCCTCGGCCGCGCCGACAACATCGGTTCGCTGGAGGCCGGCAAGTGCGCCGACCTCGTGCTGTGGAACCTGAACACCCTCCTGCACTCCTCGATCGCCGACCCGGTCACCGCCCTGGTCTTCGGTGCGGCGGCCCCGGTCACCGCGTCGTTCGTCAACGGCAAGCAGATCGTCGAGAACAACCGTCTCCTCTTCGCCGACGAGGACGCCATCGCCGTGTCCACCCGGGAAGAGGCCCAGCGCCTCGCGCGGATCTCCGCGCAGGCCTGATCCCACGGAGTCCGGCCGGGGGGGACGGCCCCCGGCCGGCAGTCGCGGACCCGAGCGGGGTCCGTGGCAGCCGTTCCCGGGTAGCGCCTGAGGAAATCCGAAGGCGCCCCGGGTGCGGTGACTCGTGCCACCAGCCGTGCGGCGCGCATCTCGCGCCACTGCCACGGCACCTCCAGCTCACGATCCGGCTCCGGCCGGGCACCCGGAGCCGGACCGCAGCGCGGACCGATTGATTGGGCGAATCGATTCCGCACGCCGAGGGACCAGCGGTAGCACCACCCACAACCGAATACAGGCTCGACTCGCACCGCTTTCGCACCACCTCCAAGACACCACGTCCCTGCCGACGTGTTCAACCGAACGGAGGAAGCCGTGGCCCAGGCGCCCAGGTTTCGCAAAGACGCAGTCGTAGTACCGGAGGAGAAGCACCCGGTCGACGAGACCCTGCCTCCCCTGAAAATGTTCACGAGCGGTCTCCAGCACGTGGCCGCCATGTACGCGGGTGTCGTGGCCCCGCCCATGATCGTGGGCCCCGCCGTCGGACTCTCCGCCACCGAGACCGCCTTCCTGATGGGCGCCTCGCTCTTCACCGCCGGCCTCGCCACCCTCCTGCAGACCCTCGGGTTCTGGAAGATCGGCGCCAAACTCCCCTTCGTCAACGGCGTTTCCTTCGCCGGTGTGACCCCGATGATCGCGATCGGCAAGGGGGAGGGGGCGAACGCCATCCCCGTCATCTTCGGCGCGATCATCGTCGCCGGGATCCTCGGCTTCTTCGCCGCCCCCTACTTCGGCAAACTCGTCCGCTTCTTCCCACCGGTCGTGACGGGTACGGTCATCACCCTCATCGGCGTCTCGCTCCTGCCGGTCGCCTTCAACTGGTCGCAGGGCGGGAACCGCACCGCCACCGACTACGGATCCATGCAGAACATCGGCATGGCCGCCGCCACCCTGGTCATCGTCCTGCTGATGCGCAAGTTCCTGCGCGGCTTCCTCCAGCAGATATCCATCCTGCTCGGCCTCGTCGCGGGCACCCTCATCGCACTGCCGCTCGGCATGACCAGCTTCGACGCCGTCAAGAACGCCTCGGTGGTCGGCTTCCCGACCCCCTTCCACTTCGGCGCCCCGCAGTTCCAGGTCGCCGCCATCATCTCCATGTGCATCGTCATGCTGGTCTGCATGACCGAGTCCACCGCCGACATCCTGGCGCTGGGCAAGATCGTCGGCCGTCCGGCGGACGCGAGGACCATCGAGGGCGGCCTGCGGGCCGACACCCTCGGCAGTGCGCTCAGCCCCCTCTTCAACGGGTTCATGTGCAGCGCCTTCGCCCAGAACATCGGGCTGGTCGCGATGACCAAGGTGCGCAGCCGCTTCGTCGTCGCCGCGGGCGGCGGCATCCTGATCCTGCTGGGCCTGTGCCCGATGGCGGCCTCCGTCATCGGAGTGGTCCCGCTGCCGGTCCTCGGCGGCGCCGGCATCGTGCTCTTCGGCTCGGTCGCGGCCAGCGGCATCCAGACCCTGGCCGGGGCGGCCATGGAGAAGGGAGAGAACGCCCTGATCGTCGCCGCCTCCGTGGGCATCGGCCTGATCCCGATCGCCGCGCCGGACTTCTACCACGCCTTCCCGAAGGACCTGCTGGTCGTCCTCGACTCCGGGATCAGCACCGGCTGCGTGGTGGCCATCCTGCTGAACCTGGCCTTCAACCACCTCGGCGTCAGGAAGGGCGCGGCCTCGGGGGCCGCGCCGGACCCGGTGCCGGCCCACTGACGCCCGGCTCCTGCCCGGGCGTACGGATCGGCGGCGGGCGCCCCCCCCCCCCGGGGGGGGGGGGGGGCCCCCCCCCCCCGGGGGGGGGCCCCCCCCCCGGGGCGCCGGGCGGGGGGGGGGGGGCGCGGGCGGGGGCCCCGCAGCGCGGCTAGGGGCACGGGTCGGGCGCGGGCGCCCC